>PAQX01000055.1 GCA_002709835.1 Deltaproteobacteria bacterium | reverse complement strand
GGCCCCCTCATCTGTTGTCCTCCGCCGCGTGGCGATGAGGGCAGGCGCTCAACGGATCGCGCATTACATCGGAGCCCCGGACCATGGCTTTGCAGATCATCAATGCTGGACCGCCGCCGGAAGACGTCGCGGAGCAGATCCGGGCCTCGATCGCCGGAACGCTACCGGACGCCGTGATCGACGTCCGTCCGCAGGGGCCGGGACACTTCGAGATCACCGTGACCGATGCGGCCTTCGAGGGGCTGAACCGCGTGAAGCAGCAGCAGCTGGTCTACGGCGCGATCACCGATCTGATGGCCGGCGCCAGCCCGCCGGTTCACGCGGTGGACCGACTGGAGTGCCTCGTCCCCTGAGCCGGGACGCGTGCTCACCTGCTCCGGTCGATCCGCTCGATCAGCTCGATCCGTCACCACGCGGGGGTGCCCCCTCGACCTGTGCGACAAACCGCACAGATCGCGGTTGAATCGTGCGGTGATCAGCCATTCTGTTTGATTTGGAACTCATTTCGGATTAGAACTGCACGGTCCTCCGCCGTGCACGCCAGTTCCAGTCCGTCTTTCGACCGAGCACGGCGGGATCCTTCCAAACGCCTGCTCGCGCCCCGACCGCCCTGGCGGGGATGCCGAACAGCACGAGGGCCCTTCCATGTCTCGCCTTGCGCGCCCGCGCCTCACCTCGCCCCTCTCTCTCTCGATCTACTTCGCGATCTTCGTGGGTCTCCCGACGGTCGCGATGGCCGATGAGCTCGACACCGGCGACACCGCCTGGATCCTCGCGTCGACTGCCCTCGTCCTCTTCATGACGCTGCCGGGCCTTGCCCTCTTCTACGGCGGCCTGGTCCGCACGAAGAACGTGCTGTCCGTCCTCATGCAGTGCCTCGCGCTGACGGCGCTGATGACGGTCCTGTGGTTGGACCTCGGTTACACCCTCGCCTTCGGCACCGAAGGCATGGTCGCGGGTGAGGTGAACCTGCACTCCTTCCTCGGCAGCCTCGACAAGATGTTCCTGTCCGGCGTAGGGACGGAATCGATGTCCGGCACGATTCCGGAGATCCTCTTCTTCATCTTCCAGTGCACCTTCGCGGTCATTACCCCGGCGCTCATGGTCGGTGCCTTCGCCGAGCGCATGAAGTTCTCGGCCGTCCTGATCTTCTCGTCGCTCTGGCTCTTCGTGGTCTACGTCCCGATCTGCCACATGACCTGGGGCGGCGACGGCGGCCTCTTCTGGGACTGGGGAGCGATCGACCTGGCCGGCGGCATCGTCGTCCACATCACCGCAGGCGTATCCGCCCTCGTTGCCGCCATCGTGATCGGCCCGCGCAAGGGCTACCCGGACACGCCGATGCCTCCGCACAACCTCACCATGTGCGTGACGGGTACGGGCATGCTGTGGGTCGGTTGGTACGGATTCAACGGCGGCTCGGGCCTCGCAGCCAACGGCGCGGCCGCCATGTCCATCTCGGTCACCCACATCTCCGCCTCGACCGCCGCGCTCACCTGGATGTTCATCGAGTGGTTCAAGCACGGGAAGCCGTCCGTTCTGGGCATCGCGACGGGCGCCATCGCCGGACTCGCGGCGGTCACCCCGGCGGCCGGCGTAATCGGCCCGATGGGCGGCTTCAGCATCGGCCTCGCCTCCGGCGTCATCTGCTTCCTCGCCTCGACCGCCCTCAAGAGCAAGATGGGCTACGACGACAGCCTCGACGTCTTCGGCGTGCATGGCGTCGGCGGCTTCGTCGGCACCGTGCTCGCCGGCGTGTTCGGTGCCACCGCGCTCGGCGGCCTCGGCCTCGACCGCTCGATCGGGGAGCAGGTCGGCGTGCAGCTCGCCGCCGGTCTCCTGACCGCAGCCTGGGCCGCGATCGCCGGCTTTGCTCTCCTCAAGATCACCGACGCGATCGTCGGTCTGCGCGTAGACGAAGAGTCGGAGTCCACCGGCCTCGACATCTCTGAGCACGAAGAGCGCGGATACAACCTCTAGGACCCGGGTCGGGGCAGGCCGCGCCCTGCCCCGCCCGGCGTCCCGGCTCCCGCGACGTGCGCCGTCGCGCCTGAAAGGACTCCCTCATGAAGCTCGTCCAGGCCATCATCAAGCCGTTCAAGCTCGACGACGTTCGCGATGCACTCGCCAAGGTCGGTGTCGAAGGTCTGACCGTGACCGAAGCCAAGGGCTACGGACGCCAGAAAGGCCACACCGAGGTCTATCGCGGCGCCGAGTACGAGGTCGACCTTCTTCCGAAGACCCTGCTCGAAGTCGTCGTCCGCGACGACCAGCTCGAGCCGGTCGTCTCGACCATTTCCGAGACGGCCCAGACCGGGAAGATCGGAGACGGCAAGATCTTCGTCTACGAAGTCGAGCAGGTGATCCGCATCCGCACCGGCGAAGAAGGCGAAGCCGCGATCTAGGCTTCCGGCTGCGGGCACTCGCGGGAAGGCTCCGGCTGCGGGCGTCTCCCTTCCGCTCTAGGATGGCGACGACTTCCGCGAGCCCTCCGAGGAGACCCCATGATCGCCAGCGATCCCGAGTTCATCGACCTGACTCCCGAGATGCAGGAGCGCCTCGAACGTTTCGCCGAGGAGCACAAGGACGATCCGGTCGGGAACGTCGGCGGGCAGATCATCTTCGAGGACGATCGCGTCCGGATGTGGGAGCTGATCCTTGAGCCCGGCGAAGCCAGCGATCTCCACCGCCACGAACGCGACTACTACCTGATCATCTTCGAAGGCGACCTCGTCGCCGGCGTGACCGGCCCCGGCGAAGCGATGCCCTCCTTCGTCGGCAAGGTCCCGGAAATCGGCAACACCGTGTCGATTCCAAAGGGCGGCTTCGAATGGGCGTACAACGTCGGCGAAAAGACCTACCGGGAAGTGATCGTCGAGATCAAGAACTCGTAGGCGCGACGCGCGACGTCAGTACCGCTCGTCAGGGTCGACGCGGTACTCGAGCGCTTCGCCCCTGAGGAACCGTTCGAGGTTCTCGACGAAGCGCTCCATCAGCCCCTCGTGACTCTCCGGACCGGCCCAGGAGATGTGCGGCGTCAGCCGGACCTTCGGGTGATCGTAGAGCCAGTGGCCCGCAGGCAGCGGCTCGGGCTCGACACAGTCGAGGGTCGCGAGGCCGACGCGCCCCACGTCGAGCGCGCGACGCAGCGCCTCCTGATCGACGAGGCCGCCGCGCGCGACGTTCACGAGATGGACGCCGGGCTTCATCATCGCGAACGTCTCGTCGCAGAGAAGATGTCGCGTGGCCGGCGTCTCGGGCGCGGCAACGACCACGTGATCGGCCTCGCCGAGCAGCGCCTCCAGGCTCTTAGCGATTTCGACTCCCGGCACGGGGCTCTTCGCGCCCGTGCGCCGGAATCCCTGGATCTGCATTTCGAAGGGGAGCGCTCGCCGAGCGATCGCCTGGGCGATCCCACCGAAGCCGATCAGCGCGAGCCGCTTCCCACGCAGCGTCCCGAGCTCCGCGACGTTCCAGCGCTCCGGCGGCGCATCCAGCCAGGTCTGCGGCAAATGCTTCTCGGCGGCGAGCAGCACGGCCATCACCCATTCGGAGATCGCGGCCGCGCTCGCCCCGCGCGAACACGTGAGCGGAACGCCGTCGAGGACCTCGAAGGGGAAACCATTCACGCCGGTGCCGTAGGCGTGAACCCAGCGGACGCCCCGGGTGAGCACGTCCGCCAGGTTCGGCGTCCCCCACGGCAGCGTGAGCAGCACGTCGAGCTCGAGTGCGCCATCGACGGCTCCCTCGCCGGGGACCTCGACGACCTCGACCGAAGGAAAGCGCGCCTTCACGCCATCGAGCATTGCGACGGGCATCTGCGACCCGATTCTGAGCGTGTTGGCCACTCGCCTACTCCTTTGCGAGCCCGCGCGTGAGAATCTCCTCGACGAGCATCGTGCGCTGGACCTGCGAGGTCGCCGCGGTTCGCGGAAGCCGATCGAGAAGCGCGATCCGGCGCGGCTTCTTGAATCCGGCGAGGCGCCCTTCACAATGATCACGAAGCTGCGCGAGCGTGGGGGTCGCATCCGGCGCAGCCACCACCGCGGCACACAAGACCTCGCCCCACTCGGGATCCGGCAAGCCGACGATCGCGACCTCTTCGACCCCTCGGCAATCCCGGAGAACGCCTTCGACCTCGTTCGGCGACACGCTCTCCCCCCCCGTTCGCAGGACCTCCTTCTTGCGACCGACGATCGACAGGTATCCGTCGTCGTCCAGCGCACCGAGGTCCCCCATCCGGAACCAGCCCCCCACGAAGGCAGCCGACGTCGCCGCGGGGTCATCGAAATACGCGTCCATGAGATACGGGCTCCGCACGAGAATCTCGCCATCGTCATCGAGTCGAACGTCGACGTTCACCGACGGCAGCCCGACGCTGCCGGGTTTCCGGATCACGTCCGCGTCCGGCAACGCCGTCGCGGACCCGACCTCCGTCGAGCCGTAGTAGATCCGGATCCCGGCCGCGGGGAAGCACGTCCGCATTCGCTCAAGCAGCTCGATCGGGGTCGCCGAAGTCCCCGAGTCGAGCTGAACGAGGCTCGAGAGGTCGAATTTCGACAGATCCGCTTCGACGATCCGCTTCCAGACCAGGGGCAGTCCGTAGAGCCGGTTTGCGCGACGCGCCTCGCAGGCAGCGAGGAGCGCCTCGGCGGAGGCGTCGGTGTAGGTGATCTCGCCTCGCGTCTGCCACGCGGCGATCGCCAGCGTGAAGGCGGCCATGTGAAAGAGCGGGAACATGCAGACGGTGCGTTCGGGCTGGTCGCGAAAGACGCCCTGGAATCCGCGCAGCCAGTTGGCGCGATGAGACAGAACGACGCCCTTCGGGCGGCCAGTGCTTCCGCTGGTGAAGAAGATGACATGGGGGTCCGTCTCCTCGAGGCGGGGTTCTTCGATCGGGGACGGCGCGTCGGGGAGCGCGGTCGCGTCGAGGACGACGCGCTTGGGGTCGGCGCCGCGATCCTCGACGGCACAACGACGGCCCTCGTCGCCGACGGGAAGGAGAGCCCAGCAATCCAGCCCGGCCGCCTCAGCGAGTGCCTGGGCCTGCGGCGCGCGACCGGAGTCGACGATCAAGAGCGTGCCCCGAGCGAGGGCCGCGACCTCGCCCGCCTCCGCCGCGGAGAGGCGGGCGTTCAGCGGGGCGAAGACGGCACCGAGCTTCGCGACGGCGACGAAGAGCGGAAGCACCTCGATCGACGTGTCCGCCCAGACGAGGATCCGGTCGCCGTGACCGATCCCGAGCTCGTTTCGGAGCGCGAGGGCGAGGCGATTCGCGTCGCGCTCGAGCTCGGCATAGCTCCGGGTCGCGTAGCCGCGATCGAAGGACCCGACGCAGGCCGCGGGCGCATCGGGTGTCGCCTCGGCGGCACGCCGCAGCACGTCCCCGATCAGGAGCTTTCGTCCCTGCGTCTCCAACTGCTTCCTCCGCACCGACCCGACCCGTCCCGGGCGCGAAGGGCCGAACCGGTCCCGACACGCCGTCTGAGGCAGCGTACCTGTCACGCGTCGAGACGCCGCCCCGGCGCCGCACAGGAACCGCTTGCCGAATCGAATCGCCGAGAATACCATTCCCGATATGGAGAACAACGTTCCGGACCGCTTCAAGGGCGTTTCAGCTTCCACCCGGGGTCCGGCGCTCGAGGTCGGCGGGGGTCCTCGCACGAGCGCCGTCGGCAGCGCGGTCGACCGGAGCCTCGCGCGTCGGCGCGAGACGGCCCAGGAGGAAGTCCAGCGACTGGTGTCCGCGGCGTTTCGCGTGATCGAGCGGACGGGCCACCTCGAGCCGAAGGTCTCCGACATCCTGCGCGAAGCCGGCCTCTCCAATCAGGCCTTCTACCGCCACTTCCGGGGCAAGCACGAACTCCTCGTGACCGTTCTCGACGACGGCATCCGAGGTCTCGCCTGCTACCTCGAACAACGGATGACCGGTGTGGACGACCCCGTGGAAGCCGCCCGCGAATGGATCCGCGGGATGGCCGCCCAGGCCCTCGACCCCACCGGCGCTCGCGCGTCGCGCCCCTTCGCCCTCGCCCGCGGCCGACTCGCCGAGTCGTTCCCGACCGAGGTCGCCGGTTCCGAGCGCCTCGTCGCCGCTCCGCTCCGCCTCGCCTTGGAACGCGGGCGCGCGACGGGACGCATGCCCGCGGTGTTGCCCGAAGCCGAGAGCGAGGCGCTCTACCACTTGATGATGGGCTGGGTCGAGACCCGGCTCGTCGAGGGGCGCCGACCCGAAGCAGAAGAAGTCGAGGCGCTCGAGGCCTTCGCCCTCGCCGGCCTGACTCGAAACGCCGCTCCGCCGCTCGCCGGCGCGAGCGTCCTCCGCGAAGAAGCGGAAGGAGACGAAATCCCGTGACGATCGAACGAGAAGTGCTCTGGACCGGAATCGGCGGCCAGGGCGTCCAGCTCGCCGCCAAAATCCTCGCGCTCGCGGCCACGGTCGAGGGCCGGGAGGTGACCTCGCTCGGAACCTACGGCGGCACGATGCGCGGCGGGAACACCGACGCGAACCTCGTGATCGCCGACGGGCCGATCACGTCGCCACCGATGGTCTCGAAGGCGTGGTCCGCGATCATCGTCCACCCGCGCTTCGCCGAACCGATCTTCCCGAAGCTCCGAAGCGGCGGCGCCGTCTTCATCGACGGTGATCTCGTCGAGCAAGCGCTGCCGGAGACCGCGGCCACTCTCGTCTCGATCCCCGCGACGAAGATCGCGCGCGAGGCCGAGGCCCCGAAGGCCGCGGCGCTCGTCCTCCTCGGTGCGTTCGCGCACGCCACCGGCCTCGTCGGATCGGGCGCCCTCGAGACCGGGCTTTCGCAGTCTCTCCCGCCCTACCGGCGCGATTTCCTCGAAGCCAACCAGCGCGCCCTCGCCGCCGGTCGTAAGGCCGTTGCCGAAGGCAGCTACCCGGCATGGCAGGAGGTGGCAGCGTGAGCGCCCCGAGCACGGAAGCGAACGGCAAGCGCGGACCGCGCGGCACCGTCGTCATCGACGCGGAGCGATGCAAGGGCTGCGAACTCTGCATCCCGGCCTGTCCGCCGGAAGTCCTGCGCATGTCGTCGAACCGGAACGCCTCGGGTTACCTGCTACCTGAACTCCTGGAGGGCTGCACCGGGTGCGGCGCCTGCCTGATGGTGTGCCCCGATTTCTGCTTCGAGGTCTACCGTTTCGATCCCAAAGCCGCAGAAGGAGCCTGAACGTGTCCAGCGAACGACGCCTGACGGAAGGAGCCTGAACGTGCCCCATGAACGACGCCTGATGGAAGGCTCCGAGGCGATCGCCGAAGCCGCGATCGCGGCGGGCTGCCGGTTTTTCTCCGGCTACCCGATGACCCCCTTCACCGAAGTCCTCGAGTGCTTCGCGAAGCGACTGCCGGAGGAAGGCGGGGCGTGCATCAACGCGGAGAGCGAGATCGAAGCGATCGGTCAGGCCTGGGGCGCGGCAGCGACCGGCGCACGAGCGGCAACCGGCTCGACCGGACAGGGTCTCTCGCTCATGCAGGAATCGATGTCGGAGATCACGCGGGCCGAGATCCCGATCGTGATCTTCAACATGGCGCGCGGCCAGGGAGACTACTTCCAGGCGACTCGCGGTGGCGGCCACGGCGACTACCGCCACATCGTCCTTTCACCCCAAAGCGTGGGCGAAGCCGTCGATCTGACCCAACTCGCCTTCCATCTCGCCGACAAGTGGCGGCACCCGGTCGTGATCTACGGCGACTACCTGATTGCGCACACCGCCGAAGCGGTCGGGATCGAAGCGATCGATTACGGCCCCCTGCCTGAGAAGGAATGGGCCGTCGATGGTTCTCTCGGCGGCACCGGCCGCTCCCGGAACGTGAATCCGATCGGCATGGAGAAGGGCTCGAAGGGCATCGACCCGAACGGGTTCTGGCAGAAGCTCGCCGACAAGGAGGACGCGATCCTCGACGCAGAGCAGCGTTACGAGGCCGTCGACACCGAGGACGCCGACCTTCTGATCGTCGCCTTCGGAACGCTCGCCCGCTTCGCACGTGCCGCCATGCGCGACCTCCGCGCCGAGGGATTGAAGGTCGGACTCTTCCGCCCGATCAGCCTCTGGCCGTTCCCGAAAGAAGCGCTCGCGAAGGCGGCGGAGGGATGCAAACGCGTCGCGGTGCTCGAACAGAACGCCGGGCAGATGATCGAGGACGTGCAGCTCTCGCTCCTCGGCGCGGTCCCGGTGGTTCCGATCGGCGGAATCTCTACCGATCCCGCAGGCTTCGGAATCGGCGCGCTGCTCGACAGCGACCTCATCGCGGGGCGCGCGCGCGATGCCCACGCGGGGCGGCCCGTTCCCCGCGGCGTCGTGTCCTGACGATACTTCGCCCGCTCCCGCCCACTCGTCCACTTCCTCTTCGACCTCGCTTCCGAGGAGACTCGACATGACCGACCCGAACGATCCACTCCGCGTGATCCCGACCGATGCGCCGCCCATCGGCGCGTGCCGCAAGACCGGGGACTCGCTGCCCCCGCTGACCCTGATGGGGGAGCACGACCTCTGCCCCGGATGCGGCGAGCCCCTTGCGCTTCGCCAGATCCTCGACGCGATCGACGCCATGGACATGGCCCAACGCGCGATCGGAACGATCGGCATCGGCTGCTATACGGCGCTCACCAGCCTGATGGACATCGACCTGATCCAGGCGCTCCACGGCCGTGCGCCCTCCGTCGCGACCGGCGCGAAGCGGATGCGCCCGGAGACCCTCGTCTTCACGCTTCAGGGCGACGGCGACATGGTGAACGAGGGCCTCCAGGAAGTGATCCACACCGCGGCTCGCGGCGAGAACGTGACCTGCATCCTGCTCAACAACGGTGTCTTCGGGGAAACCGGCGGCCACATGACGGCAACGACGGTCCTCGGCCAGCGGACCAAGAACTCGATCGAAGGTCGCGACGCCGGCGAGCACGGTTTCCCCATCCTGATCGGCGATCTGCTCGCGCGCCTCGAAGGCACGGCGTACTGCGCCCGTGCGTCGGTCCACGATGCCAAGGGCGTCGCCCGGACGCGCCGCTTCCTCGACCGCGCCTTCGAATCGCAGATGAAGGGCCAGGGGTTCTCGTTCGTCGAGATCCTGACGATGTGCCCGACCGGCTGGTTCCTACCGACCGCCGAAGGTCCGGACTATCTCGATCAGGAGCTCGGGGCGATCCACGAGGTCGGCGAGCTCAAGAAGGACGGTGTCCTGATCGAGAGCTGACCGGAGAGGGCTCAGACCTAGCGGATCAGCCGCTCGATCTCTTCGAGGGCTGGGTGGTAGTCGTCCTTCATCAGGACACCCTTGAAGCCCAGCGCCTCCGCCGCCGCAATGTTCGCCTCGAAGTCGTCGACGAAGATCGCACGGGTCGGATCGATCCCACCGAGGGTCTCGAGAGCGTGTTCGAAGATCCGCGGGTCGGGTTTACGTATCCCGAGGTCGCTCGAGTCGACGATCGCGTGGCAGATGTCGTCGATCGGAACCGACTTCGTCCAGTTTTCGCGGAACTCCTTGGCGTTGTTCGTCACGATCGCCGTCTGGAAGCCCCTCGACTTGACCGAAGTCGCGAGCTCCACGACTTCACTGCGCATGCCGCCTCCGGCCTCACCCATCCGGGTGAAGAGTTCGATGGGGTCGGCCTCCATGCCGTCCGCGCGCGCGAGCGACATGATCTCCTCGCGCGCGCCCATGAAGTCGATCTCGCCGCGCTCGAGGCGATGCCACGGGTGATCCCCGTCGAGATCGTAAGGGCCGAAGACCGCCGCGAAGAAGCGCTCCGGGTCGTAGCCCTTCTCGCGGCCCAGGTTCGTGATCGTCGTGAAGGGGGACGGCGAGAAGACCCCACCGAAATCCCACATCACCGCGTCGAAGTCGGCCACGTGTCTCAGTCCATCGAGAAGAGCGGCTCGGGGATCTCGAAGCCGAGATCGCCGTCCCACGAGTTCCGGAAGGAAACCTGATGGACCGGGATGCGCGGCGCGACGCCCCAGCGTCCCGTCGGGTACCCGAAGCTCACGCAGGCCGCGAAGTGCCACGTGTCGTCGTCCGGCACGCCCAGCACCCTCTTCATCTCTTCGAGCTGGAAAAAGAAGACGCTCGTGACCGCAGATCCGACCCCTTCGGTCCGCGCGGCGAGGCACGCATTCCAGATCGCCGGCCAGATCGAGCCGCCGCTGTTGTCGAACTGACAGAAGCCGAAGAGGAAGAGCGGGTAGCTCTCGAAGTGGTCCGCGAGGTGGCTCGCCGAGCGCACCATCTTCATCGTCGAGATGCTCTCGGGATCCTCGGGGTTCGCCTCGGCCGCATCGATGCGGTCCTTGTAGACCGAGCCCCAGAGCGTATCCATGCAGCTGCGGTAGATCGGCCCGAGCTGGCCCTTCACCTCCGGACTGTCGATCAGGAGGAAACGCCACCCCTGCGAGTTGCCGCCGCTCGGGGCGCGAATCGCGGCATCGAGGATCTTCTTCTGGACCTCTTCGGGGATCGGGTCCGGCTTCACGCGGCGCATCGCGCGCGTGGTGTAGAGGGCTTCCATCGCGTCCATGATTCGACTCCCATCGGTCTCGTGTTTCGAACGAGCGCGTCTCGTCGAGATTCCTTCGAATCGTCGGCCAGAGAGACCCGTTGCGGCACGCGGGCGAGATTGACGCCCGCGATGAGCAGAGTCACGATAACAGCCCCGCCGCCCAGCGGGCCACCGACGGCGACCCGCGCTCCGCGCGCGATTCGCCACAACGAGGAGGCTTCCTTGGCCATCGGACTCACGGCACGCCCTCATTGGCTCGCCACGACGTTGTTCCCCTTCCTCCTCGGCGGCTGCGCGCTCTTCGGCCCGGGCGAGCCCGATCCCGAAGCGCCCTCGACGATCACGATCTCGGCCCGATCCGAGGTCGCCCCCGCCGCGCTCAGTCAGGGGTGGATCGACTTCATTCAGGGACTCGAAGGCGCGCGCACGGCAATCGAAGACCCCGCCTACTTCCCACCGAAACCGACCGATCGGAACCTGGCCGAGGGCTACCGCTACCTGCTCGGGCACCTGGCCCGGATCATCGAAGCCCAGACCCAGCGCGACCCCCACTTTCCCTACTTCCAGCGCTCGGTCCGCATGCTCTCGAAGTGGACGATCGACAACCCGGACACGATGTATCTGTCGGCGTCGATCGACGCCGAGGGGGTCTACCGGATCCGCGGTCGCGCCCTCGACACGACCGAGTGGCGCACGAGCGAGCGTGGGCGGAAGGGTGCGCGGGCGCCGCGCACGGTGATCTTCCAGACGTCGACGGCGCAGATCGGGCAGACCGGGCAGCTCGCCGAGATGACCGCCTGCCGCAACCAGACCCTCGATTCCCTCGATCACTTCGATCTCGAGCTCGACGGCGACGAAAGCTTCGAGATCATCGTCGCCGCCCGCCGCCCACGCGGCTACGAAGGCCCCTTCCTCGCGAGCCGGGCAGAAGTTCCT
Source organism: Deltaproteobacteria bacterium (assembly GCA_002709835.1). Lineage (GTDB taxonomy): Bacteria > Myxococcota_A > UBA9160 > UBA9160 > UBA4427 > UBA4427. Next base: position 13,590 of record PAQX01000055.1, on the reverse strand, counting down.
TGCCCGTCGGGCCTCGGCACCACCACGTACCGCATGCGCGAAGCGACCCAGCTCAACGTGCGCGAGATCTTCTCGGACTGGAACGACGAGGTTCCGCTCGAGCTCGAGATCCTGCGCGACGACATGCGAGGCATGCCGCGCCCGCCGCGCACGAGCGAGGAAATGGGGCTTCATCTCAGCCAGATCGGCCGACTCGTCGCCAACCAGGTCGCCTTCTGGAATCGATTGCACGAGCTGGGCCTCGAGGTGAACGGAGACCGGAACGGAGATGGACGCCAGGCGCTGCCCCTGAACGACCTGAACCCGCCCTCCCCGCCCTTCATCGCGGGCGGAACGGCAGGCGCGGGCCAGCTCTATGCGGCCGGCACCCTCGAACTCGGCCCCGACGAGGCCCTGGTCGTCCGCGTCGAATCCCCCGTCGAGCCCCACTACCTGGGCTTCCAGCTGAGCAACCTCTGGGGCGAGTCACCCGACCAGGCGAACTACGTCAGCAGCCAGACCGGCGGCCAGAACCCGGTCGCCTCGGACGGCGCTCGCTACTACGTGATCTCGGAGCGCGACCCAGGCACGCCAGGCTGGCTCGATACGACAGGGCTCGAGAAGGCGACGATGTCGATGCGCTTCCTCTTCGACGAGCTCCCGCCGAGAGACCGGATGCCGACGCTCACGACCGTCGTCACGCCGATCGAAGGCGTTCGAGACGTGCTCCCGGCCGACACCCCCACGGTGAGCAGCGCGGACCGTCGCCGAGAAGTGGACGTCCGACAGCGCCACATCCAGCGGCGGTGGCGACAATACTGAGACGGGCGCCGTCTACGAGCCCGACCGCAAGCAGGCCGACGACCGCCTCGAGGACGACTCGTCGTGTTTCATTCCGCGGCTCTCTCACGGGCCGACGTCCAGGTTTCCACGAGGCCACGAGCGCGAGCCAGCTCGCTCGCGAACGAAGTCGGCGCGATTGCAGGCCACGAACACGAGCACCGCCAGAAGAACGACGACCAAGAGAGAGAATCCGAGCATCCGGATCCGCCTGCCCCTAGAAGAGGTCGCCCTGTTCGCCGCCCTTCTTTCCCTTGCCCTTTGTTGCCTTCCCGGTCGACTTCTTCGCCGATCCGGAGCTCTCCGGCGCTGCCTCGAACTTGATCTTTCCGACGGGCTTCGGCGCCATCCGGACGCCCCGCGCGGAGGGACTCGTCCAGTCGAGGGTCGCGAGGTCGAAGTCGGCCTTCTTCAATCGCTGGCGCTTGGCCGGAACGAAGTCCATGTGAACCGTCCCGAGTTCGCCGGGACCGAGGAGGAGATCCACGCGCCCCCCGGCGTCCTTGATCAGCCGATACTCACGGTTGCGGATGAACTTCTCGATCTTGATCTTTTTCGCGAAGGCCATCTTCTTCTTGTCACGATAGACGACGATGAACTCCGTCCCCTTGTCGGGATCGAAGAGCTCGGCGTAGATCATCGCTCCGGTGAAGAGGACTTTCTCCGGCGCGTTCATGACGCGGTAGGTCCCGTCCTTCGCGATTCCGAGCACGTGCTCGAACTCGGAGACCGTCATCTTGAACTGATCGCCGCGGACGTCGGTTCCGAAGAAGCTCGACTTCTTGTCGTAGGAGAGTCGCAGGTTCTGACGGGCGACGGCCTTCTTGTCGACCTGCTCGATCTCGGTGATCTTGGTCCGGCGCGGATACTGGTCGCCGTACTTCTCGATCATGCCCTCGAGATAGTCCACGGTCGTCTTGACCATGTTCTTCAGCTTGCGCTCGATCTCCTTGATCTTCTTGTCGATGTCCGCGATTTCCTGTCGATTCCGCTCGATGTCATAAGCGGAGATCCGGCGAATGCGGACTTCGAGCAGGCGCGAGATGTCCTCGTCGACCATCGGGCGGACGAAGAGACGCTTGTGCTTCTGCATCCCGTTCCACACGGCCTTGCGCACCGCGTCCGAGGTCTTCTTGTCCTCGATCTGCTTGTAGACGCGCTTTTCGACGAAGATCTGCTCGAGGGTCAACCAGTGCTTTCGATCGATCAGCTGCTCGCGGTCGTACTCGAGCTCGGCCTTGAGCTGACTCTTCAGCTGCTCGGTCAACGCCTTCGCGATCTCCGTCACCGAAAGATTCATCGGCTTCCGGTCGTCGATCACCACCAGGTTCGACGATACGGAGACGGAACAGTCCGTATAGGCGTAGAGCTGAGGGATCACTTCCTTGGCGTCGGAGCCACGAGCGATCGAGAGCTCGATTTCGACCGTATCGGTCGTAAAATCGTCGATCGACGAGAGCTTGACCCGGCCCTTCTGGACGGCAGCTTCGATGGAGGCGATCAGACTCTCGGTCGTCGTGCCGAATGGAATCTCACGGATCACGACCGTCTTGCGGTCCTTCGACTCGATCTTCGCCCGAAGGTCGACCTTGCCCGCTCCGTCCTCGTAGGCGGAGACGTCCATCAACCCGCCCTGCGGAAAGTCTGGAAAGAGCTGGAATTTCTTCTTCTTCAGGATCGCGATCTGTGCTGCCCAGATTTCCGGAAGGTTGTGCGGAAGGATCTTCGTCGACATCCCGACCGCGATGCCTTCGGTTCCGGTCATGAGGATGACGGGGAGCTTCGTCGGAAGAACGATGGGCTCCTCGTTTCGCCCGTCGTAGGAATCGACGAACTCCGTGAGCGCCGGATGGAACATGGTCTCGAGCGCCAGGTCGGTCAGGCGGCACTCGATGTATCGCGGCGCGGCCGCCGGGTGACCCGTCAGGACGTTGCCGAAGTTCCCCTGTCGCTCGATGAAGTAGTCCTTGTTCGCGAGGACTACGAGGGCGTCACCGATCGAGGCGTCACCATGGGGGTGGAGCTTCATCGTGTCGCCGATGACGTTGGCCACCTTGTGGAAGCGGCCGTCGTTCATCTTGAACAGCGTGTGCATGATCCGTCGCTGGACGGGTTTCAGCCCGTCGCGTAGCTCCGGGATCGCACGATCGAGGATGAAGTAGCTCGCGTACTCGATGAAGTGATCCTTCATCAAGCTTTCGAGTTGGCTCATTTCAGAGAACCTCCGTGCTCAGGTTCTCGACGATGAAGTCTTTCCGGGCCGGCGTGTTCTTGCCCATGAAGAAGTCGAGGCTCTTCTCGACTTCGCCCATCGAACCGACGCTCACCTGCACGAGCCGGATGCCTTCACCGATGAACTGACCGAACTCCTTGGGGCTGATCTCGCCGAGCCCCTTGAAGCGCGTGACCTCCGGGCCCTTGATGGCCTCCAGCGCCTCGTCCCGCTCCTTGTCGGTGTAGCAATACCGGGTCTCNTTCTTGTTCCGAACCCGGAAGAGCGGCGTCTCGAGAATNTAGACGTGCCCCTTGAGGACGAGGTCCTCGAANTAACGCAGGAAGAACGTCAGGAGCAGGTTNCGGATGTGCATNCCGTCGACGTCNGCATCCGTCGCGATCACGACNCGGTTGTACCGAAGCCCCTCGAGGCTTTCTTCGATTCCGAGCGCNCGCATGATGTTGTAGAGCTCTTCGTTCTTGTAGATCGCGTCGCGCTTCAGGCCGTAGCAGTTGAGCGGCTTGCCTTTCAGCGAAAAGATGGCCTGCGTGTAGACGTCCCGCGTCGGAACCATCACGCCCGCCGCCGAGTCCCCCTCGGAGAGGAAGATCGTCGTGTCGTCGCGACGCTTCGCCTTCGGGTCGTCGTAGTGGAACTTGCAATCCGTGAGTTTGGGAATCCGGATCGCGACCTTCTTGGCGCGCTCCCGAGCGTCCTTCTTGATCGCCGAGAGTTCTTTACGGACCTTCTCGTTGAGCGCGACCTTCTCGAGCAGGACTTTCGCGTCGTTCTTGTTCGCGTGGAGCCATCGGATCACCTGATCCTTGACCGCGGGCACGAGCCAACTCCGCACGTCCGCGGAACCGAGCTTGTTCTTTGTCTGGCTCTCGAACACCGGATCCTGGAGCTTGACCGAGATCGCCGCGACGATTCCATCGCGCACGTCCTCACCCGCGTAGCTCTTCTTGGAGAACTCGTTCACGCCCTTTAGCAGGCCCTCGCGGAAGGCGCTCTGGTGGGTGCCTCCGTCGTTCGTGTACTGGCCGTTCACGAAGGAGAAGTAGGACTCGCCATAGGCGTTGCCGTGCGTGAAGGCCATTTCGAAGTGATCGCCGTCGCCGGTTGCGATCTCGTAGAGCGGCTGTGCTTCGCCGAGTTCGTCGAGAAGCAGGTCCTTGAGCCCCGCTTTCGACTGGAACGTGTCCTTCCGCGGCGGGCACGCGTACTGAAGCTTGAGCCCGCGGTTCAGGTAGGAGTAGTAGCGGAGGCGGTGCTCGATGAAGTTCTCCTGGAACTCGTACTCACCGAAGATCTCCTCGTCGGGGGTGAACCGGATATAGGTCCCGTTCGGCTCCTTCGACTTCCCCCCCCTCTCCCTCTTGAGCTTCCCGCGGACGAAGCTCGCCTGCTTGAACTTGCCGTCGCGCACGCTGCGGACTTCGAAGTCCGACGAGAGCGCGTTCACCGCCTTCGTACCGACGCCGTTCAGGCCGACCGAGAACTGGAAGACGTCGTCGTTGTACTTGCCGCCCGTGTTGATCTGGCTGACGCACTCGACGACCTTGCCGAGCGGGATCCCGCGACCGTAGTCGCGCACCTCGACGGTCTTGCCGTCGCGGGTGATGTCGATCTTCTTGCCCTCGCCCATGATGAATTCGTCGATCGAGTTGTCGATCACTTCCTTCATCATCACGTAGATGCCGTCGACGGGGTTCGTCCCGTCCCCGAGGCGACCGATGTACATGCCGGTCCGCAGTCGGATGTGCTCGAGGGCGTCTAGAGTCTGGATCGCCTTCTCGTCGTACTTGACGTCCTTCTTCTTCCCTCCGGCGGCGGGCTTCGCAGCGGCCTTCTTCTTCGCGGCTTTCTTCTTGGCGGCCATAATCCCCAGCTTCTTCTCGGGCTTCGCGTCGGACGGTCCGCCCGTGCGGGATCCGTGCGCAACGAGAACGACGCTCGGCGCGGCCCCTGAGACGGGCGGCTCTGCAGACGTTCGGTCGAAACGCGCGATCCGCGGCGGCGGGCTCCTCGAGGAGCGATCTGTGGGGGGATGCAGCCTAGAGTGGGCCATTCGCCGCGATCGTCAAGCGGGAGAAACACGGTCCCCAGGCGACCCAGCAGAGCCCGCGGGGGGGCGCCCGCCGGCCGGAGGCTTCGAAAGGTCGACATGCCGAAATCCGACCGGCGAGGTCGCTCTCGGGCCTCGCGCCCCTCTTCCGATTCCAGGATCACGCCAGGCGTGGTATCTACCGGCCCTGCGCCCGTTCAGGAACCCTGCCTTGGACCCGACCTACGTCAGCGAGATCAACCGAGACGTGAAGCCCGCCGCCCCCGGCGAGTTCGCGCCGGTTTCCCTCGGCCCGATCCTTGCGGATCCGCCGGTCGTGCTCGCGCCGATGGCCGGGATCACGAACGCGCCCTTCCGGCGCCTCTGCCGGAGCTTCGGCGCCGGCCTCTACGTCTCCGAGATGATCACGGCCCGGGCGCTCGTCGAGCGAAACGCGAAGACGATGCACCTCGCGGAGTTCGACCCGGACGAGAGCCCGCGAAGTCTTCAGCTCTACGGCGTCGACCCACACTACGTCGGCGAAGCGACGAAACTCCTCGTCGGCGAAGACCGCGTCGATCACATCGACATGAACTTCGGTTGCCCGGTCCGCAAGGTGACCCGCAAGGGCGGCGGCGCCGCGATTCCGGCGAAGCCGCGCTTGCTCGAGTCGATCGTGCGCGCTGCGGTGAAGAACGCCGGCGACATCCCCGTCACGATCAAGTTCCGCATGGGCATCCAGGACGACTGGATGACCTTCCTCGAGACCGGCCGGATCGCGGAGGCCGAAGGCGTGAAGGCGATCGCACTGCACGCTCGGACCGCCGCTCAGCTCTACGACGGGGAAGCCGACTGGAACGCGATCGGTGAGCTCAAGCAGGCGGTGACCTCGATCCCGGTCTTCGGCAACGGCGACATCTGGGAAGCCTACGACGCGCTCCGCATGATGCGCGCGACCGGCTGCGACGGCGTCGTCGTCGGCCGTGGCTGCCTCGGGCGCCCGTGGCTCTTCCGGGACCTCGCAGCCGTCTTCGCGGGCGAAGCCCCCCCGGACCCGCCGAAGTTCGGTGAAGTGATCGAGACGATGCGGACCCACGCCCGCCTGCTCTGCGAATGGATCAGCGAGCGCGTCGGCATCCGCGACTTCCGCAAGCACGCGACCTGGTACACGAAGGGCTTTCCCGGCTCGACCAAGATGCGCGACAAGCTCATCCGGATCGACTCCCTCGCCGAGCTCGATGCGATCCTCGACGAGGGAGATCCCGAGATGGAATTCCCTCCGAGTGCCATGCGCGTGAAGCGCGGCAAGAAGGGAGGCACCCAGAAGGTGCAGCTGCCCGAAGGCTTCCGAAACGATCTTCAGGACGCGACCCCGCCGGAGGCCGAGGAACCGGGGGACGGGGGCTGATCGGGGCCCCGAGGACAGTCGCGCGCCAATCCCGAGTGTGATCCGCGCCGCCCGGTCCCGACGATCAGCCGAACGCCCTCGCTTCCCCACTCGGCATGATGCGCCGAAGCCCCGGCCCGTGCCGCGCGACGAGCTCCGGGAATGCGTGCGGGTGGAGGATCGCGGCCAGGATCTCTGCAGACTCGACGAGTCGTGGCCCCGGCCGGTTGAAGTAGGCGTTTCCATCGGCGACGTAGACTTCGCCGACCCTCGCGGCTCTCCAGTCGGCCCACGGGAGGCCCGTGCGGAAGAGCGCCGCTTCCTCGAGCGTCCGGGCGACGTCGAAGCCGCAGGGCTTGAGAACGACGATGTCCGGATCGAGGGCACGGAGCGCTTCGAGATCGAGGGTCGGCGCATGCTCCCCTGCCTTCGTGACCATCGCTTCGCCGCCGGCGATCTCCACGAGCTCGGGCATCCAGGTCCCGCCGATCATGACCGGGTCGAGCCATTCGATCGTGAGCACCTTCGGTCGGTCGAAGGAAGCCGTCGCCGCAGCGAGCTCTTCACATCGGGCTGCGAGCCGCGCCGCCGCCTGGTCGCCCTCCCCCTCGTGTCCCACCGCGCGCCCGACGCGCCGGACGTCGGCCCATACGTCTGCCAGCCGGAGTGGGCTCAAGCTGCAGATCTCGACGTCGCGCCGCGCCATCTCCCGGAGCGCTTCGCGCACGTCGTCGAGGGAAACGGCGCATACGTCGCAGAGATCCTGCGTGACGATCACGTCCGGCGCGGTCGTTTCGAGACCGGGGAGATCGATCTCGTACACCGCGATCGCCTCGGCGACGATCTCGCGCACCGTCCGGTCGATGTCCCCGCTCGCCTGCGGGAGGCTACGACGCGGGCGCGTGAGAACCGGCAGGGCGTCGAGTCCCGCCGGGTGATCACACTCGTGGGAGCGCCCGACGAGCTGCTCGCGCGCGCCTACCGCGCAGACGATCTCCGTCGCGGACGGGAGGAGGGAGACGATTCGAGCTTCGGATCGGTTCATTCGGCCTCTCGGGCTCCGTACTCGGCTGGGGAAAGGGGACGACGGAACCGCCCACGCTCCCCGCGAATCTGTGCGAGGCGCCCTCGAGCGACGGGCCTGCTCGACGAATGCGGTCTGGATTCGGAGGGGTCCCTAGTCGAGGATCCCGAATTCCTCGCCCTCGAGCTCGTGATACGGCAGCCCGAAGTTCTCGGCGTTGACTCGGGAGAGCGCCTGGATGAGCGGGATCCGCGGCACCGGCCACATCGCCTTTGCCCCCGCGCGATTCGCCGCACCGGGCACGAAGGTTGGCCCCCGGCCCAGGAAGGCGAGGGTCTCGACCGCGACATCGCGGGGATCCATCGCGTCCGGGCTTCCGCCCGTGTCCTCACGGAAGGTCTCGGTGTCGGTCGATCCCGCGAGACAGCCGACGACGTCGACGCCCTTCGGCCCGAACTCCTGCCAGAGTCCTTCAGCGAGGATCGTATCGAAGGCCTTCGAAGCGGCATAGGTCGTCGTGTAGGCGCTCCCACAGAGCGAGCTCAACGACGACATGATCACGATTCCCCCCCGTCCGCGCGCACAGAGGGTGCGCCCGACCTGGTGCGAGAGCAGGAGCGGCCCGCGACAGGATAGGTCCATCTGGTGGAGCCAGTGACTCGCGTCGGATTCGAGAAAGGGGCCCATCCCGCGACCGGACCCGGCGTTGTAGATGAAGAGGCCGAGATCGAGCCCGTCCAGCGCGGCAGCGACTCCCTGCTCGAGATCGGCGCCGGTCAAATCGATGCTCGCCGTCCGAACTTCGACCCCGTGCGTCGACCGAAGCGCGTCGGCCGTCCCTTCGAGCTTCGACTCGTCGCGCGCGATGAGGAGGAGGTGGAGTCCGCGCTCGGCGAGGACCTCCGCGAAGGCCCGGCCGATTCCGTCCGAGCCGCCAGCGATCGCGGCCCAGGGGCCGAATCGGTTGATGAAGGCTTCCCCTTCGTATCTGGCGTCCATCTACGTATCCCTCTTCTTCCCGTTCCCGCGTGGTGCGTCGGCAGCAGAGTAGTCGCTCGGATCCGCACCGCAGCGGTCATCGCGCGGAGATCATGGAGCGCCGGCAACGCACCCTCGAGTGGTGAAGCGTCGGTCGAGGCGAAGCAGGCAGGAGGGAAGTTTCGGCTTACCTCGAAGGCGGGAACGCGAGCCGATTCGAGGCAACCTTGACGCGCTTCGAACGCGTCGGAATCCGACGAAACCGCGCCTAGCCCGCTTCCGCCTCGCCCGACTCGACCACGAAGTTCTTGTCCTTGAGCTTCGTGATGAGATCGTCGATCGTGCCGCCGTTCAGGACCGTCGCGAACTGAGAGCGGTAGTTCGAGACGAGGGACACGCCCTCGATGACCACGTCGATGATCTTCCACTCTTCCTTCCGATTGCGCATGCGGTAGGCGAGCTCGGATCCGTCGAACTGGCCACCGACGACCCGCGACTTGACCGTGACGTCGTTGCGAACCTCGATCTGAGCGCCGTAGACGTCGACCCCGATGTCGGAGAAGTTGTCGAGGCGCGTGCCATAGGTCCGCGAGAGATGGGTCCGGAACTCGCGGACGAACTCTGCGCGCTTTTCCTTGTCCAGCTTCCGCCAGTTTCGCGCGAGCACGAGCTTCGACATCGTCGTGAAGTCGAAGATCTCGTAGGCGATCTCCTCGATTTCGCCGATCCGGACTTCCGCAGGCTCCTCCGTCCGCGCCAGCACGGCGACGATCTTCTGCGCGGCCTCGTCGATGATCTTCGTCGGCTCCGCGACCAGCGCGTCCTCGCCATCCGCCGCGATCGTCAGGGGGACGAACGCGAGCTGGACGACGAGAGCGCTGAGCAGGCCACGCGTGAACACGCGGCGGGCGATCCCCTGCGTCGTCTGCTCAGAAGTCATCGTAGTCCTCCTCTTCTTCCTCTTCGAACTCCTCGTCTAAGAAGTAGAGATCATCTTCGTCGATCGCCGGTGCATCGGTTTTGTCCGCGACCTTCGAGGCGCGACTCTGGAGATAGGCATTTCGCACGAAGACGTAGTAGTCGAAGGCGTCCCGGCGACTCTGTTCGAGTTCCTCGTCGTAGATGGACCGGAGGTTCAGCAGCTCCAGCCCCTTTTGACCGATCGAAACACCCCAGAGTTCTGCGGTATCCAGATTCAAGGTGCGCGCCGACTGCCACGCCGGCGAGTAGAGATAGCCCGTCGCCGTCGTGTCGATGATCTCGCCGACACCGTCCCGCAGGGTGTAGGGCCCCAGGATCGGCACCATCAGGTATGGCCCCGCGGGCACGCCGTAGTACCCGAGGGTCTGCCCGAGGTCCTCGTCGTTCTCGGGGATGCCCAGCCGGGTCGCAATGTCGTAGAAGCCGCCAAAGCCGAAGACCGCGTTGTGCGTGATCCGGGCCAGATCCTCGAAAGCCGCGATCGGCTTGCCCTGGAGGATGTCGTGCGCGAGCACGACCGGCATGTTGAGGTGGCCGAAGAAATTGTCCAGCGCCGTCTGGGCGAGGTCGGGAACCACGAAGTCCCAAGCCGTCGCCGCAGGCTCGAGGACGTGACGATCGAGCCCTTCGTTGAAGGCGAAGACCTTCCGGTTGGCCCCCTCGAGCGGGTCCGGCCCCTCCCGCCAGGCGCAGCCGTTCACCGAAAGAAGAAGGGTCGCGATCAGCGAGCAGGCAGCGGTTCGGCGGGCGGAATTCACGAGACGTTCCTGATGAGAGGGTTCGCGTGTGGCGCGGATACTACGCGCTGGGCACCCGACCGGCTACGTCGTGCTCGTGCCCGGCGCCTACACCCCGGCGTCGTGGACGAGCTGGCCCACGAGCCTCTCGATCGAGAGCGCGCTCTCCGTGAACTGGAACGCCTCACCGTCCAAGAGGACCTCGTCCTCGGCACCTAGCTCGACGGCGATGAACTGATCGCCGAGCAAGCCGGCGGTTCGGATCGCCGCAGAGGAGTCGATCGAAAGGCCGACGTCTGCGTCGACTTCCAGTCTGACCGTCGCGCGAAGGTCTTCATCGAGATCGATCCCGGAGACCTGGCCTATCTTCACGCCGGCGACGCGAACTGGGGCCCGGGCGGAGAGGCCACCGATGTCGTCGAAGGTCGCCTCGAGGACGATCTTCTCTCCCGAGGAGAGCTCGACGCCCCCGACCTGGAGCGAGAGATAGCTGAGCGCCAGCAGTCCGAGCAGGACGAAGAGGCCGACGACGAGGTCGCGGGTGGCGTTGCTCTGCATGATGGATCCTTCCTTTTCGGATTCGGCGCCGCCGAGGGGCCCTTTCGCCGACTGCCCGCAGGCAAAAAACTAGACACCCCAGAGCGCGGTGATGACGTAATCGGACAAGAGGATGACGACGGAGGCCGTAACGACCGTCGAGGTGGTCGCGCGGGCGACGCCGACGGCGTTCGGCGCACAGTGGTGCCCTTTATAGGTCGCGACGAGCCCGATCAGGATTCCGAAGACCAGGCTCTTCAAGAGGCTCTGGGCCACGTCCTGTCGGAACTGGACCGCATTCTCGAGACCCGACTGATAGACCCCCGCATCGAGCCCCTGATTGGCAACGCCGATCGCGAAGGCGCCCGCGATCGCGAAGACGATGAAGATCGCGTTCAAGAGCGGCATCGCGAAGGTCAGCGCGAGCGCCCGCGGCATCGCCACGAAATGGACCGGATCGATCGCCATCATGCGCAGCCCGTCGAGCTGCTCCGTCGCCTTCATCGTCCCGATCTCGGCGGTCACGGCGGAACCGGCGCGGCCCGTCACGAGCAGGCCGCAGACGACCGGCCCGAGCTCGCGGATCAACGCGAGGCCGACGACCGCACCCAGCCCTTCGTCGGCCCCGAACCGGCTGAGCACGTTGAAGAGCTGCAGCCCGAGAACCATTCCGACGGTGAAGCCGGAAAGCGCGATCAATGCCACGGACAGGACCCCGGCGTCGTAGAGCGCGCGCACGAAGAAGCCGAAGCGGGTCGGGCCGCGAAAGATCGCGCCCGTGATCAGGCCGCCGAAGACGGCGACGCGGCCGAGGCCTTCGAGTTGCTCGATCGTGCGGCCACCGAGGGTGCGGATCACGGAGATCACGGCGCCGCTCCTTCCAGCTCGTGACGGCGCGCGAGGAATGAACGGCCGTCTTCGCCGAGAAACTCGATCACACCTTCATCGTCGCCGCCGGCCAGCTCTTCGGGAGAGCCGGCGATGCAGGTCTGGTCGCGGAGCAGGATGATCTGGTCGGCCATTCGGAGAGACGAAGCCATGTGGTGGGAGGTCACGACCACCGTCAGCCCGAGCTCCCGGTTCAACCGCATGAGCAGGTCTTCGATCCGGATCACGTTCAGCGGATCGAGTCCCGAGAAGGGCTCGTCGCACAGCACGATTTCGGGCTCCATCACGATGGCCCGGGCGAAGGCGACGCGGCGAAGCATGCCGCCGGAGAGTTCGCTCGGGAGCAGCCTCTCGACGCCATCGAGCCCGACGGCCGCCAGAACCGAAGCGACGCGATCGGCGATCTCGGCGCGGGACTGGCTCGTGTGCTCGCGCAGGGGAAGCCCGACGTTATCGAGCACGGTCATCGAGTCGAGGAGTGCACCGTTCTGGAAGAGCATCCCGATCTCCTTCCGGATCTGGCCGAGCTCACGCTCGCCGAGGCCGGAAAGGAGTTGACCCGCGACGCGGACTTCGCCGTTCGTCGGTTGCTGCAGGCCGCCGATCATGCGCAGCAGGGTCGACTTGCCCGTACCGCTGCCGCCCAGCAGCAGGTGGACCCCGCCCTTCCGCATCGAACAACAAAGCTTGTCATAGACGACGCGATTTCCGAAGGCGAGGCCGACGTCGCGAACGGAGATGAAGTCGTCCTCGGCAGGACCGCTCAGAATTGAACCTCCAGTGTCGCAGCGCTCGCGTCGAGAAATGCGGCGAGCGCCGACGAGGCGCGAAAATAACCCAATCGGGAAACGGGCGTCGGTTCGGAACGCGACCTGGCGCAGACCCCTGGTCGCGAAATCCGTTCGAACCGACGGCCCGTCGTTTCGGCCAGCGAGCGCGGTGACGCGTCGCACACCCCGCGCCCGTCGCTACGCTGGCGTGAGACGTGTCGCGGCAAGCGCTCGAGCGCCCCGCGCACGCGTGCCCCTCGGCCAGATCGGGAGATCTCCATGCGTTTCGGCTTTGCAGTTCGATTGATGGGTGCCGCGGCGAACGCGGAGATTCTCCGGGAAAGCGCGCGGATCGCGGAGGCCGCGGGCCTCGATGCCCTCTGGGTCCCCGACCACATCGCGATCCCGCCGGACGACGCGGAAGGGTCCGGCGGCCGCTACCTCGATCCGCTGACCTCGTTGGCCTGGCTCGCCGCCGCGACGGAGCGGATCCGGATCGGCACCGCCGTCCTCGTGGTCCCCTACCGCCCCACGCTCCCGACGGCGAAAGCGATCGCGACGATCCAGGAACTCTCGGGCGGCCGGCTCGAGCTCGGCGTCGGGATCGGATGGATGGGACCGGAATTCAAGGCGCTCGGCGTCGACCGGCGCCAGCGCGGGCGGATCACCGACGACACGCTCCGTTTCCTGAACGAGGCATTCGGCGCGGACGACGACGTGACTTCCCTCCGAGAGCAGGCGTTCCTGTTCCGCCCGAACCCTCCGAAGCCGCGGATCTGGATCGGGGGTGCCGCGCCCCACGCCCTCGAACGGGCGGCGCGCCTCGGAGACGGCTGGATGCCGATGACCGACGATCCAGAGAAGATCCGCGGCGACGCGGACGCGCTTCGCGCGCACTTCAGCGATGCGGGACGCGGGGATCCCGAGATCGCGGCCTTCGGCGCACTTGGCCACCGCGAGGAAGCGGAGGATCTCGAGCGGCTCGATGCCCTGGTGGAAGTCGGCGTGACCGAATACATCCAGGGCGCTCGCTACAACGACCTCGACAGGTTCAAGCGCGCCTTCGAACCGATGATCGAGCGGGTCGCCGCCTGGAAGCAGCGCCGTTAGGCAAAGGACTCCGCGACCGGGCACCTGCCCCACACTCGTGCGGTCGACGAGCCGTCTTCGCTGGCGACCCGAGGCGCCGAGTCACGCAGGGTCGAGC
>PAQX01000054.1 GCA_002709835.1 Deltaproteobacteria bacterium | reverse complement strand
GGCCTTCCGGCGGCGCTCGAGATACGAAGCCGCGAACTCCTCGCGAATCGCCTCGGGGAGCGGCACGGGTTCACCGAGGGTGCGTGCCCCCCAGACGATTCGTGCAGCGCGCTCGACGAGCTTCGTCAGCTGGAGCGCCTCGGCGGCGCTCGCCCCTACGACGACGAGGCCATGGTTGGCGAGCAGCACCGCGGCACGGTCCGCGAGTCGCGCGGCGGCGGCTTCGCCGAGGGCGGCGGTGCCGGTCCGGGAATACGGGGCGACGAGGACGTCACCGCCCACGTAGTATTCGAACTCCTCGAGCACGCACGGGATCGGCTGACTCGCGACGGCGAACATCGAGGCGTGAACCGCATGGGTGTGGACGACCGCTCGAACGTCTGCGTGCTGTCGCAAGCACGCGAGGTGAAGATCGATCTCCGTCGTCGGCGCCCGCTCGCCGGCCAGCACCCGGCGTTCGAAATCGACGACGACGAGATCGCTCGCGGTCATGCTCGCGTAAGGCAGGGCGGTCGGAGAGAGGACGACGCGACCGTCGTCGGTTCGGGCGGAGACGTTGCCGGCGGTGCCTTCCGTCAGACCCGCGCGGTCCATCTCCTGGACGGTCGAGAGCACGTCGTCGACCACCGCTTCGAGGGCGGCGTCAGCCATCGTTCGGCGGCCCCTTGAGCTCGACGGTGTTGCCGTCGGGGTCCTTGATGTAGATGGACGGCCCCGAGCCCGTCGCGCCGTAGCGCTCGCCGGTCTTGCCGGATTCGACTTCGTGGCGCTCAAGGTGTGCGCGGATCGCCGGTTCGTCGAAGTCGTCGAGGGCGAGTGCGAAGTGGTCTACGTTGCGCCCGTCGTCGGAGACGGGGCCGCCGCCCTTCCGGCCGAGGGGGGTGTCGATTCCGACGAGGTCGACGAGGGCGTCGCCCGCACGGAGCTGGACCAACCCGAGCTCGTCGAGCCGACGCTCGACGGGGCAGCCGAGGACGTCGCCATAGAAGGCGATCGCGCGGTCGAGGTCGGCGACGCGGAGGACGACGTGGTCGAGTCCGACGACTTCGAAGGGCAGACCCACGCCTAGCGCTCGGCGAGGGGCGTCGGTGCGTGGGTTTCGAGCTTCGAGCGAAGAGCGTGCCGCTCGAGCGCGAGCTCGATCAATCGGTCCAGGAGCTTCGGGTACGCGAGCCCCGTGGCTTCCCACAACTTCGGGTACATAGACACGCTCGTGAAGCCCGGCAGGCTGTTCAGCTCGTTCACGTAGATCTGATGGGTTTCCCGGTCGACGAGGAAGTCCACGCGCGCCAGGCCCTCCGCATCGAGTGCCTGATAGGCGAGCTTCGCGGTCTCGCGGATCGTCTCGGAGAGATCGGGATCGAGGTCGGCCGGGATGATCAGCTCGGTCGCGTCGTCGCGATATTTTGCGTCGAAGTCATAGAAAGCCTGGTTGGCCCGGATCTCTCCGGTCACGCTGGCCTCAGGGTGATCGTTGCCGAGGACCGCGACCTCGACTTCGCGGGCTTCGATGCTCGATTCGACCACGATCTTCCGGTCGTAGAGACGAGCTTCGGCGATGGCCGCGACGACGGCGGCGGTGCCCTCGGCCCGGGAGATGCCGATCGACGAGCCCGAGTTGGCGGGCTTTACGTAAACCGGGAGTCCAAGCTCGGTCTCGACCCGTTCTGCGGCGGCCGGGAGGCCCTCGCGATCGAGCTCGGCCGGGGAGAACGTGATCCACGGCGTGACCGGGATGCCGGAGTGGGCGAGGAGCCGCTTGGCGACGTCCTTGTCCATCTGGGCCGCCGAACTCAGCACGCCCGAACCCACGTAGGGGAGGTCCGCCATTTCGAGTAGGCCCTGGAGGGCGCCGTCCTCTCCGCCTCGTCCGTGGATGATCGGGAAGATGACGTCGACGCGCCCGGCGGGGCCCGGCGGGGGCCCTTCGTTCGCGGATCGGAGCTCGCTCGCGCCGGTGGTCGCGGGCAGGAAGACGCCGGGCTGCGCGAAGGCGTCGGCCAGGGTCGTTTCCGGCAGGGCGGCGAGGGCGTCCGCATCGATGAGGTGCCACCCGCCGTCGGCATCGACGCCGATCAGGGAGACGTCGTAACGCTCCCGGTCGAGGGCAGATAGGATCGAGGTGGCCGAAACGACCGAGACGTCGTGCTCGACCGACCGGCCTCCGAAGAGGAGTCCGACTCGCAGCTTTTCCATGATCCCCCCGTCCATGTCTCCGTCCACTCCCTCGGGCACCGGGACCGGTCCGGGAGTTCGAGTCGGGGAGGATACGGTGCCCCTCGGAAGGATGCCCGAGGCGAGAGGCGGGAGGCCCCCGCGCTCTCCGCTTCGAGTTGAAATGGAGGGGAGCGCCTCGTAACCTCGCCGCGTGACTGCCCCCGCCCATCCGCCCCCCGAGCCGCCTGCGTCCCTGCGGGCCAAGGAAGACGCTCTCTTCGCCCGTCTGCGCGAGGCGGGTCGGGTGATGGTCGCGTTCTCGGGCGGGGTCGACTCGAGCTATCTCGCCTGGGCGGCGCATCGGGCCCTCGGCGAAAACGCCCTCGCGGTGACCGCCGTCTCGCCCTCCTATCCGGCGAGTCATCGCGAAGTCGCCGAGGAAGTCGTCGCGCGATTCTCGATCCGCCACCGGTTCATCGAGACCCACGAGATGGAGAACGCCGCCTACCGCGCGAACGCCTCGGACCGCTGTTACCACTGCAAGTCTGAGCTCTTCGAAACGATGGATCGGCTCCTCGGGGAGCTCGACTTCGATCATGTCTCCTACGGGGTGAACACCGACGACACCGGCGACTTCCGACCGGGCCACCGTGCCGCCGACGAGCACCGCGTCCTTTCGCCCTTCCTCGACGTCGATCTCTCGAAGCGGGAGATTCGCGATCTGTCTCGCGCCGCGGGACTGCCGACCGCGGATCTTCCCGCCTCTGCCTGCCTCTCTTCCCGCCTGCCCTACGGAACCGAAGTGACGGTCGAACGGCTCGGTCAGGTCGAGCAGGGTGAGGAAGCGCTCCGTGCGCTGGGCTTCGAGCAGGTCCGCCTGCGCCACCACGGCGAGCTCGCCCGCGTCGAGATCGCGCCGGACGAGTTGCCGAGGGCCCTCGAGCTCGAGATGACCGCGCGGATCGTCGGCGCGATCAAGCCCCTGGGTTTCCGCTACGTGTCCCTCGACCTCGAGGGCTACCGAACCGGCTCGCTCAACGAAGTCCTCCAGATCGCGCGCGATCCGATCCGTTAGGCAACGAGCTCCCTACTCCCCCCACCCGAGATCCCCCCATCCCATGCTGACCACTTTCGAGTGCGCGGGTCACCCGCGCGACATGGGCCTCGCTCAGGGCGCTGCCCTTCGCGACGCTCTCCGCAGCGAATCCGAGCGTCTGGGACTACCGCTCCATCGTTCGCGGATGCCGAGCCTCCGTCCTCTCGCGATCGGGGCGGTTCGGGGCGTCGGGGCAGGGCGTGAGATGTTCCGCCACTTCGCGCACCTCGCGGAGCGGCTCGAAGGCGTGGCGAAGAGCGCCGACCTGCCGCTCGACACGGTGCTCGAGCTGCATCTGCGGATCCGGGAAGGCGGCGAGCGGGGAGGGCTGCTCGCGCGCCGGGCTGTCGTTCGAGCGAGCGCCGAGGAAGGCAGCGCCTCGGGGAAGTGTTGGTGCCTCGAGCGCACCCTTCCGGTTGCCGCTGAGGGCGAGGCGGGCTGGGTTCTGCGGGAGAGTCGCCCGCAGGTCGGCTATCGCTCGGTCGAAGTGACCTTGCCCTGGCTCGTCTCCTCAGTGGCCGGAGTGAACGAAGCCGGGCTCGCGGTCGTCGCGGCGCCGCTCTTGTGGGGCGCACCCGGGCGCGAGGGCAACCCGACGTCGTTGCTCCTTGTGCAGGAATGCCTCCAGCGCTTCCCGGACCTCGAGGGCGCGCTCGACTGGTGTCGCAAGCGGCCGGTCGAGGGGGAGCAGTCCCTCGTGCTCGCCGATGCAAACGGCGACCTCGCGACCGTGGCGTTCAGCGGCCGCGATTGCCGCGTCCTGCCCGGTGACGGAGAGCTCCAGCTCGAAGGTGGCGAACCCTTCGCGCAGTCGGGCGAGACGTCCGAAGATCAGATCCTCGTCGATCCCGTCGGGCGCCGACTGCATGCGCGCTTCGACGGTCTCGATGTCGACGTGGAAGTCGACTGAGCGGGCGGGCTCTCAGTCGAGGCGCGCGGTCAAGAGGGTCATGAGGCCTGCGTCGTAGGCTTCGACTTCCATCTCGCCGTCGATCTGGTCGCAGGGCGGGGCAAGGAGGTCCTTGTCGTCGACGGTCAGCTCCGACTCGCTCGTGGCGAGCTCGGTCCAACGGCTATGCGGCGAGTCGTCCCCGCAGAGAAGGGCTCCGATGAGCCCCTCGAGGTGGCCGCCCAGCTGCGCGATCTCCGGAAAGTGGATCCTCGCCATGGTCGCCCTCTGCTTTGCCCCGATCTGCGCTGCGCTAGCCGAGGACCTTACCCAGCGTGTCCTGCATGGTTTCGAGGGTGAACGGCTTCGTCAGGCAGGCGACCGCTCCAGCCTCGTTGGCCTGATCCTTCATCTCCGTCGTGCATTCGGAGGTGATGAAGGCGAAGGGGATGTTGAGGTTCTTCTCGTTCATGGCGCGGGCGAGCTCGATGCCCGTCATCTCTGGCATGTTCCAATCCGTCAGCACGACGTCCGGCGGATCCGCGTCGATCTTCGCGAGCGCCTCGACGCCGTTCTCGGCCTCCTCGATGTCGTGCCCGCCGAAACCGGCTTGGCGCAAGGTGCGCGTCACGATCTTTCGCATGCTGCTGCTGCCGTCCACGACGAGGATCTTCATCGCCTTCTCCCGCACGGCTCGCGCCGTAAAAGTTGAATCAGGGTTCTGATCGGGTCCGTTCATGCTGGAGCTGAAAGAGATTTCCGGGCGGGAGGGACACTCTTGGAAGCGATCGCTTTCGAGTGCGACATTGCCTGCCGATTCGTCGTCACGCGAAGTGCGATTGAGTGGCCTACGCGCGGAGTGACGGCGAGGAGTCGACGTACGTTGAGGGTCTCTGTGACCCGGGATTCGTTCGGGGTCTTCACCATGCTCGGAGAGCACGGCGGGGTCTGATTGTGTCGCGTCAGCCTCAGTCGGCGGTCGAGAAGAGCAGCGCTCCCTCTTTGCGAACACGCGCTCCCGACAGGAACGCGTCCAGCGACAGGAAGGCGTCGCCGCCGTCGTAGTCCGACAGGAGTCTGGACAGGGACGCGCGGGCTGCGTCGTTCGCGACGCAGGGCGCAATCGCCTTCGCGATCCGCCCCAGCATCCATGTCTGATAGGGCACGACCATGCGACGGCTCTTGATCTCGCCGATTCGGAACACATGGGTCAGCGGGCCTTCTCCGGTCTGGAGGTCGATGAAGCCCGGGGTCGCCGTGAACGTCTTTCCCGGGAGTTCGTCGCCAACGCGGTGAGCGTTGCTCGCGATGAAGGTGC
Source organism: Deltaproteobacteria bacterium (assembly GCA_002709835.1). Lineage (GTDB taxonomy): Bacteria > Myxococcota_A > UBA9160 > UBA9160 > UBA4427 > UBA4427. The sequence continues at coordinate 47,013 of PAQX01000054.1, read as the reverse complement.
GGAGTGTCTCGGTCGCGTCGCGCAACACGGGCCACATCTCTTCGAAGAAGATCTCCAGCACCGGGAGTAGCGTCTCCGGGAGCGCGTCGTCGGGCAGCCACTCGCCGTCGTCTGTGTTCGCGGTTCTCGCGACGAGCTCGCCGCGTGCGTCGAGGGAGTAGAGCTTCTGGTCGTAGGTCCGGGCGTTGAGCGAGCCCTCGCCGTTCGTGCGCTCGACCCATTCACAGACGAGGGGGAAGTGGGTCCGCATCGCGAAGCCCGGAACGGCATCCCGGAAGAGGTGGGCATAGAGCGGTCCCATGAGCCCGAAGTCCGCCAGGCTCGGCCTTCCCCCGAGCACGAAGTCGTGCTTCCCGAAGTGGACCTCGAGGCGCTCGAGTAGCCTGTGCTGGCTCGCCTGCCAGGCGCGTTCGGTCTTCTCGGTGCAACCGAGATGGACGAGGCCGGCGTACACGCCCTTCGGATCGGTGCGGGACGTGGAGATGCCGAAAGCGGCCTCGAAGAATCCGGCACCGGCGGCGCGCCGATCCGGGCCGGTTGCGTCCGGATTCATCACCGCGCCCCATTGCTGTTCGTTGAAGCCGCGGTGGCTCGGCGCGCGCCCGTTCTCGCTGAAGAACCAGCGCTCCCAGAAGCCCGGGACGACGACCCACTCGTCGGCGAGCAGCTCGATCAGATAGGACACGAGCCGTTGGCGCGGGCGGTCAGGGCCGGGCGTGACGGGGATCCCGGGATGGGCGGCCTCGCAGAAGTCCAGGATCTCGCTCGAATCCTGGATCCAGGTACCGTCTGGGGCTTGGAGCTGCGGGATGGCGCCGCTTCCGGAGCGAGGGGTGAGCAGTCCCGCGATCAGCTCCGGTGTCGCGAGGACGTCCTCCCAGCCCGGACTGAGGTCCCCCATCCGCTGCTTATAGCGGAGGTAGCTGCGGACCTTGCCGGAGAAGTAGCTGTGTTCCCACGAGAAGAGTCGGTACATGGCGCCAGCCTAGCGCGGGCCTTTTCCTGACCCTGCGCTTCGCGGGGCCTACCGTCGTCGGCGTTCGCCGCCGCCGCGACCGCCTCGGTCGCCGCCGCTCCGTCGTCCACGACCGCGGCGGGGACGCTTGCGTTCGCCTCCCTCTTCCCCGCGCTCCGCGTCTTCGCGCGCGCGTTCGGTTTCGCGGTCCTCGACCGCGGGGAGTCCGAGATCGTCGTCCGCCGCTTCGGATTGGACGGGGGCGGGCTCCGTCTTCGCGGGACGCGCAACGAGGTACGCGGCGGCGAAGCGTGCGAGCTCGGCGCGGCCCTCTTCGTTCGCGGCGAGCTGATCCACGTAGACGCGCATCCGGCCGATTCGCGCTTCGGCGTCGTCGGCGGAGATCGCGGCGAGGTCTTCGTCGGCGCGCTCGCGCAGGGTGTCGAGTTCGGCTTCCTGCTCCTTGCGCTCCGTTTCTTCGGCTTCTTCGGCCTTCCGCTTTTCGAGACGACGCGCGACGGCTCGCTCCGTCGGGATCTTCTTTTCCTTGATCGTCGTTCCGTTCACGGTTTGCATGAACTTGAAGTTGCCGATATCGAGCCCGGAGATCAGTGAGATCGCCACGCCGCTCTTGCCCGCGCGACCGGTTCGGCCCGTGCGGTGGACGTAGACCTCGGGCGAATCCGAGGTGGTGTAGTTCACGACGTAGGCGAGGTCGCTGATGTCGATTCCGCGCGCGGCGACGTCGGTCGCGACCAGGTAGCGGAGCTTGCCTTGCTTGATCTTGGCGATCGCGCGCTCGCGGGCGGACTGGGGAAGATCGCCTGAGATCTGGTCGATGTTGAAGCCGCGCTTGGAGAGATAGGCGGTGATGAATCGGACGTCCGCCTTCGTATTGCAGAAGATGATCGCGGTCGGCGGGTTCTCGTATTGGAGGATCCGCGCGAGCGTCGCTTCCTTCTCGGAAGCGGGGCACATGTAATAGAAGTGCTCGATCTTCTGGGGCGAGCCGCCGTCGACCTCGATCGTCACGTCTTCGGGGTCGGTCAGGAAGAATCGGGAGAGAGACCGGACCTTCTCGGGCATGGTCGCGGAGAAGAGATGGGATTGGCGCTTCTTCGGCAGGAAGCTCGCGACTTCCTTCATGTCGGGCCAGAAGCCGAGGCTCAGCATCTCGTCTGCTTCGTCGAGGACGAGGACCTTGGTCTTCGAGAGATCCATCCGATCGTTCTTGAGGTGATCGAGGATCCGGCCGGGTGTACCCACGATGATGTGGGCACCCTTCTCGAGGCCTTCGAGTTGGGGGCCATAGGCGACACCCCCGTAGATGGGGAGGGTCCGAACGCCACGGTACTGGCCGAGCTGGTCGAGCTCGACGGCCACCTGGTTGGCGAGCTCCCGAGTCGGGAGGAGGACGATCGCCTGGGTGTCCGTCGAAGCCGTGTCGATCGCCTCCACGAGCGGGATCCCGAAGGCCCCGGTCTTTCCAGAGCCGGTCATGGCCTGGACGATCAGGTCACCGCCCTGGCGCATCTTGGGGATCGCCGCGGCCTGGACGGGAGTCGGGCTGCTCCAGCCGAGATCCTTGATCGAGCGCTGGATGTCCTCGGCGACCTCGGCGAAGAGTGCAGAAAGTTCTTGTGTTTCAGTCATGTGCGGGCGGCACCGTACCCCTCGCCGGGTTTCGACGCAATCCGGTGCCCCCCTTCGTCCCCGCAGGCCGTGCTAACGTCGACCGGATGTCGACTATCGGCCCCGAAGACGTCGCCTATGTGGCGCAGCTCGCTCGCCTGACTTTCTCCGAGGAGGAGGCACAGGCCATGGCGCGGGATCTCGAGCAGATCCTGGGTCACGTGAAGTCGCTCGACGCCCTTGATACAGAGGGGGTGGAGCCAACCGCCCACGGTTTCGATCTGGCGACCCCGATGAGGCCAGATGCCCCCGCCGAGCCCTTCGACCCGGAGCTGGCGGTCTCGAATGCGCCGGCCGCCCAGGGCACCGCCTTCCTCGTTCCCAAGGTTCTGGAGGAGGACTAGGCGCATGGGTCAGGCAGAAGACTTCCTCGCGACGGCCCTCGCGGAGCAGCGAGCCGCCCTCGACGGCGGCGACGTGTCCCCGAGCGACCTGGTCGACGCGAGCCTCGCCCGGATCGAGGCGACGGCGAGCCTGTCGGCGGTCACCTCGACCCGGCCGGAGGCCGCCCGCGCCGAAGCCGCAGCGGCGGCCGAGCGGATCGCTTCGGGTGGCGCGCGCTCGCCCCTCGATGGCGTGCCGATCCTGCTGAAGGACAACATCGTCCAGGCCGGGGAGCCCGCGACCTGTGCTTCGCGCATGCTCGAGGACTTCGTTTCGCCCTACGACGCGACGGTGACCGAGAAGCTGCGCGAAGCCGGCGCGATCATCGTCGGCCGAGCGAACATGGACGAGTTCGCCATGGGCTCGTCGACCGAGAACACCATTCACGGGGAGGCCCGGAATCCCTGGGACCCGAGCAAGGCCTGCGGCGGTAGCTCGGGCGGATCGGCCGCCGCCGTGGCCGCAGGCCTCGTGCCCGTCGCCCTCGGTTCCGATACCGGCGGCTCGATCCGTCAGCCCGCCAGCTTTTGCGGCGTCGTCGGGCTGAAGCCGACCTACGGTCGCGTCTCGCGCTGGGGACTCGTCGCCTTCGCGTCTTCGCTCGACCAGATCGGTCCCTTCGGCCGGAGCGTCGCCGACTGTGCGGCGACCCTGGAGGTGATCGCCGGCCACGATGCGCGGGACTCGACCTCGGTTCCCGAAGACGTGCCTTCCTTTACCGATGCGCTGGACGGGGACGTCGCGGGACTCACGATCGGTCTGCCCGAGGAGTACTTCGTCGAGGAAGGCGTCGATCCGGGCGTCCTCGCGCGCGTCAAGGAAGCGATCGGCGAGCTCGAGAGCGCCGGTGCCAAGACCGTGCCCGTCTCTCTTCCCCATACGGAGCACGCGATCGCGACCTACTACGTGATCGCGACGGCGGAGGCGTCGAGCAACCTCGCCCGGTTCGATGGCGTCCGATACGGGCGTCGCGCCGACCGACCCGAAGACCTGCAGGATCTCTACACGCGCTCCCGATCGGAGGGCTTCGGCGACGAGGTGAAGCGACGGATCCTGCTCGGGACCTACGTGCTTTCCGCCGGGTACTACGACGCCTATTACGGCAAGGCCCAGCGCGTCCGAACGCTGATCCGCCGAGACTTCGAGCAGGCCTTCGCGTCTTGCGATCTGATCGTGACGCCGACCATGCCGGAGACGGCGTTCGGGCTCGGTGAGAAGAGCGACGACCCGCTCGCGATGTACCTGTCGGACGTCTACACGACGTCGGTCAACCTGGCCGGTCTTCCGGGGCTTTCCATGCCGTGTGGCCTCTCGGATGGGATGCCCGTCGGACTCCAGCTGATCGGCAAGCCCCTCGACGAGGCGACGATCCTCCGTGTCGGGGACGCCTTCGAACGACGTACCGGCCATCACACGCTTCGGCCGACGGAGTCGAAATAACATCATGTCCGTCCTCCCCGAGAACTACGAAATGGTGATCGGCCTCGAGGTGCACACCCACCTCAAGACCGACTCGAAGCTCTTCAGCCCGGCGCCCGTCCGTTACGGAGAGGATCCGAACCACTCGGTCCATCCGATCGACCTCGCGCTTCCCGGTGTTCTGCCCGTCCTGAACGAGCGCGTCGTCGAGCTCGCGATCCGTCTAGGTCTGGCGATCCATGCCACGGTGAACGAAGAGTCGATCTTTGCGCGTAAGAACTACTTCTATCCCGATCTGCCCAAGGGCTACCAGATCTCGCAGTTCGAGGAGCCTGTCGTCTCCGAGGGGTGGCTCGATATCGAGGTCGAGCCCGCCGAGACCTCCGCGGGCACGGGCAAAGCGAAGAAGAAGGGCGCAGCCCCCGAGATGGAGCGCAAACGGATCGGGGTCACTCGCGCGCACATCGAGGAAGACGCGGGCAAGTCGATCCATGACATCGCGATTGCGGGCTCCGATGATTCCTGCATCGATCTGAACCGCGCGGGCGTGCCGCTCCTTGAGATCGTCTCGGAGCCGGACCTCCGCTCGCCTCAGGAAGCCAGCGCCTATCTGCGGACGCTGCGCTCGATTCTCCGGTACATCGGCGTCTCCGACGCCGACATGGAAAAAGGGCAGTTCCGGTGCGATGCCAACGTCTCGATTCGCGAGAAGGGGGCCGAGTTCGGAACGCGCACCGAGATCAAGAACCTGAACTCCTTCACCCACGTCGAGGACGCGATCGAGGCCGAGGCGATCCGTCAGCTGGAGTTGATCGAGGATGGCGGCGAGGTCGTGCAAGCGACGATGGGCTACGACCCGGACCGCCGCAGGACCCACGTCCAGCGCCTCAAGGAGAACTCGGACGACTACCGGTACTTCCCGGATCCGGACCTGATTCCGCTTCGCATCCCGGCGGAGAAGATCGACGCGGTGCGCGAAGCGCTTCCCGAGCTTCCCGAGGAGAAGCGGGCGCGCTTCGAGTCGGAGTACGCGCTCTCCTCGTACGATGCGGGCGTTCTCACGGCCAGTCGGACTCTCGCGGATTTCTTCGAGGAAACCGCGAAGGGCTGCGGGGCGCCGAAGTCGGCCGCGAACTGGATCACCCGTGACGTCCTCCGCGAGCTCAAGGAGCGCGAGTGCGAGATCGAAGATCTGGCGCTCACACCGGCGATGCTGGGTTCGCTGATCGGCCTCGTGGAGGAGGGTCGCCTGACCCAGAAGAGCGCGGCGCAGCTGTTCCCAGACCTCGTTGCGGAGGGCGGTGACCCCGAGGCGATGATGGTCGATCGGGGCCTCGAGGCGGTCTCCGACGCCGGAGCGATCGATGCCTTCGTCGACGAGGTCATCGCGGCGAACGCCGACGTGGTCCAGCAGGTTCGCGACGGCGATGACAAGCCCCTCAACTTCCTGATGGGGCAGGTCATGAAGGCGAGCCAGGGCAAGGCGGAACCCGGGCAGGTCCGGAAGGCACTGGCGGAGAAGATTCGCGGATAGGTTCGGCGCGACTTCGACGCTTCACAGGGGCCTCGAGCGGACAGGGCCGGAGGCGCGGTGCTCAGACTGATCCCGAAACTCCTCGCTGCGCTCGTGGCGGTCGCGCTTCTCGTCGTGGGGGCCCTTGCCGTGGCGCTGCCGCGCCTCGTGAACGGCGAAGAGTTCCGCGCCGCGCTGCGCGCGAACGCCGAGGAGCTGCTCGGCACGCCGGTGGGTTGGCGTCATCTCGACGTCGGGATCGTCCCGCTTCGCTTGACCCTCGAAGAGCCGGTCCTCGATGCGAACATCGCCGATCCCGAGGATGCGCGGCTCTCGGCGGCCTCGATCGACCTGCGCCTTTCCGCCGCGGCCCTTTTTCGACGGAAGGTCGAGGTCGAGAGTCTCGTCTTCAAGGGCGTCGAGCTCGTCGTGACGCGGACGCCGGAAGGGCTCGTGCTCCCTCTCGCGCCGAGCAATCCGTCGACCCGATCGCCCGCTTCCGAGGGCGCGTCCGAGGCCCCGCCCTCGCAGGACGACGGCGGCGAACTCGGGCTCGCGCTCCGTCGGCTGGTCGTCGAGGAGGCGCGCATCGTGATCCGCGACCGGACCCTGTCGCGCCCCCTCGACTGGGAGCTCACCGGGTTCTCGCTCGAAGCGACCGGTGAGGATCTCGAGCAGCCTCTGTCCATCGATCTCGAGAGTGGTGTCAATGCGAACGGCGCAGAGGCCGGGTCGCTGGCGATCCAGGGAGACGTCACCCTCGCCGGACTCTTCGACCTGGCGGTCGAGCTCGACGCCGTGGCCCTCGAGAAGCTCCAGCCCTACGTGAGCGACGCGACCGTGGGCGGGTTCGCTTCGGGACGAATCGAAGTCGACGGCGCGCTCGGTGTCGTCTCGAGCTTCGCGACGAATCTCCGCGTCGAAGGCATGGACATCACGACCTTCGGGCTCGACCTCCAGGGACGACTCGACCTCGTGGCTTCCCAGACGCTCGATCGACCAATCGCCTTCGACGCGACCGTCGACCTCGGGGAGCGGGGCAGAGCCGACCTCGGTGGGAACCTGTTCCTGGAGGGGGCGCTCGATTCGGTGATCGTCCTCGATGAGCTCGATCTCGTTCCCTTTGCGGCGCTTGCGGGGGACGAGATGGCGATCGCCGGACGCGCCAGCGGACGAGTCGACCTCGTCGTCGGGGAGACCGGTCGGATCGAGAAGCTCGCGACCGACCTTCGGATTCCCGATGCCCGCTATACGGATACGATGCTCGACCTGAAGGGGGACCTCGACCTCGTTCTCGGTTTCGACGGGCTCGGCCCCGCCGACCCGTTTCGCTTCGACGTGGCCGTGGCTCTCGCCGAGGACGGGGGGCGAGTCGACGCGGAAGGCACGGCGACCTTCGACGGGGCGATCGACGCGAAGCTCGTCCTTGGGAACGTGGACGTCGCGCCCCTGGCGCCCTGGGTCCCGAAAGGCACGCGGATCGCAGGTCGACTGACGGGGGACGTCGACCTCGCGCGGACCGCGGGGGGCCAGATCGAGCGGATCGCGACGCGACTCACGCTCGCGGGCGCCCGGATCGTTCGCGACCCGGTGGACGTCGCCGGCCGTTTCGATCTCACCCTCGGAATCGAAGGGGAGGGCCCAATCGATCTCAGCGGGGCGCTCGCCCTCGACGACGGCAGCGTGATCCGGCTCGAGGGCACGTCGACGAACACCGGCGTGGTCGACGTCCATGCGAATTTCGAATCCTTCGACCTCGCGATCGTGCGTCCCTTCATCCCGAATTCGTCGCTTCGACTCGAAGGGCTCGCGACCGGGAAGGGGCGACTGGTCGGGGACGTGGCTGCTCCCGAGTTCCTTTCGTTCGAACTCGGGGTAGAGCAGGGCGCGATCGAAGCCGGAGACGCGAGCCTCGACGGGCCCTTCCTGGTGTCGCTCGAGATCAAGGAGCCCCTGTCTAGACCGCGGGGGCGCGCGAAGCTCGACCTGACCGCGACGACGCTTCGTTACGGAGCGTCCTTCGCCAAGCCCGAGAACGTGCGGGCCGAGGGGATCGCGCGCTTCGTCCCCGAAAAGACCGGGGAGATCGTCTTCGAGGCCGACGTCGCGTTTCGCGACGTCGACGAGATCCTGGTGCAGGGAGCGATTGCAGACTCGACGACCATCGCCGTGACGACGACCGACATCGACCTCGAGGGGTGGCAAGAAATTCTTCCCGTGATCGGCCCCTGGTCGACGCGTGGCAAGGTGGCGCTCGACGGACTCGCCGTGGAGCTCGTTGGCGGTGAGCCAAGGCAGTTCGGCGGGCGGATCGCGATCCGCGGCGTTGCGCTCACGATTCCCGATGCCGGACGGGTTCAGCTTCGCGGGACGATCGTCGCAGAACAGACGCGGGTCAGGACGAAGGGACTCAAGGCGAAGCTCGGTCCCGCGGTGATCGCGATCAAGGGCGCGATCGACGACCCGCTCGGAGAGGGTCGCTTCGATCTGGCCATCCAGACTGCCGGGGACGTCGAGGCCAACGAGGTGCTCTCGAACCTGACGTCCGCGAGGGACACGGTCTATGGACCGCTCCGACTCACTGGCCAGGTGACGGGGCACCTCGACGATCCAGCGGGCGTGACGTCGACTCTCGCCGGCGGCGTACGCTTCAGCGTGGGCGAAAGCGGGGGTGGGCGCCTTCGCGGGGTGTCTCTTCTGCGGACGATCCTCGATCAGATTCCGCTGGTCGGCGTGGCTGCGCGACTCAGCCGACCCTTCCGGGGCGGCCGATCGGTGGGCGATTTCTTCACCGAGCGTTTCGAGATCATCGAAGGGGTGTTCGAGATCGGAGAGGGGCGGGTCGAGGCGGAGACGCTTCGGCTGGCGTATCCCGGCTACGAAGCACGGCTGACCGGGCCGGTGCGGCTGGCGGATCTCTCGATCGACATGACCGGCGAGATGCTGCTCAAGAGCGATCTCGTTTCGACGCTCGGTGGGCTCGCCGGCGCGGAGGTGCCGGGTCGGGATCCCATTCGGATCGAGCTCGCGAAGGTGACGAACACGCTCGCGGAGCCCGAGGTCGAGATGACCCCAGAGACCCTTGCCGCCATCCCGAAGCTTCTCTTCCAGGGGATCGGTCTCGACACGATCACGAAGGGGATCGGCAAGGGAGTCGGCCAGGCGCTCGACCGGGTGCTCGGCGGGAATTGAGCGGTCGATCGGGATGCGCAATACGCCCGCAGCCGATCGGCAGAACGCGTGCACGGTTCGCCGCCCTTGCGCCCGGGAAACCGACGGGAAGACATGACTGGAATCATGAATCCGATCGAGGGCTCCGATCGCTTCACCGCACCCTCATTACTCCCCGGACGGGCGCCGATACGGAATGGAGGAGCCGCCCCATGTCCGCCACCGTCCTCCTCATTCACGAAGACAGAAACGTCGCTCGCATCCATACCGAGATGCTCGAGGCGGAGGGCTACGAGGTCGTCTGTGCCTTCGATGGGCGCCAGAGCCTCGAGATCGCGCGGACACGCCCCCCCGACTTCACGGTGATCGACGCCTACCTGCCTCGCCAGGACGGGTTCGAGATTCTCGCCGAGATGCGGAGGCTCGAGGCCTGCCGCGCGACGCCAGTGCTGTTCCTCTCGGCCGGCGAGGTCACCGCGGACGTGGTGGAGCGCGCGAACGCGCTCGGAGCGATCGGGGTCGAGGCATCGCCGGTCGCCGGAGATCGCCTCGTCTCGCGGATCGCCGAGTGCCTCAAGGCGTTCCCGCCGCCCCTTTCCCGTGAGCCTTCGGTGCCCGCATCCGGCTGTCTGCGAGCACTTCAGGTTCCCGAGCTGATACACGGGCTCCGCAAGGACCGCCACGACGGGGTTCTCGTACTCGAACACGGCATGAAAAGGAAGGCGGTCGAGTTCAAGGATGGTTGGCCTGTCTCGATCAAGTCGAATCTGCTCTCGGAGTGCTTCGGGAACCATCTCGTCAAGCAGGGCATCGCCGACGAGGTGTTGCTCGGCGAATCGGTAAAACGGATGCGTGCCGGAGAGGGCATGCAGGGCGAGATTCTCGTCGCGATGGACGTGCTCGAAGAAGACGCACTCGTCCAGGCGCTTCAGGATCACGGCCTCGCGAAGTTCTTCGAACTCTTTGGCTGGCGGGACGGACGCTATGCCCTTCGTCCGCGTGCCCACATCCAGCGCGGATCGAGCATCGGGATCGACGGCCACCCTGCGCGGCTCGTCGTCGAAGGCATCCGCCGGAACTTCCCGCTCAAGCAGATCGATCGCTGGCTCACCGCCCACGCGAACGCCTTCCTCGTCCCCAACCAGGGTGGCGAGGTGCAAATAGAAGACGTGCATCCGTCGCCGCGAGAGCGGGAGTGGATCGCGGGCCTCGAGCCGTCCGTGACCCTCGGATCGCTGCTCGACAGCCCCCAGTGGGTCCGGCGCTTCGTGTTCGGCCTCATCACCATCGAAGCGTTGACGACCTACGAAGAGCAGGCCGACGCCGGGGAAGTTCCAGCCTTCGCCGCGCACGCCGCCCGTGTCGCCGCTCCGGAAACTTCCCAGGCAGACCAAGAGGAAGCACGCGCCGATCTCGCGCGGCTCGCGAACCGGATGCGCGGCAAGGATTTCTACGGGGTCCTCGACGTGAGCTCGGCAGCGGACGACGAAGAGATCCGCATCGCCTTCGCGAGTCTCTCCCAGAAGACCCATCCCGATCGCTATCACGGCGGGTCGAGCAGTGTCCGTCAGCTCGCCTCTCAGATCCATCGCAAGATCACCGAGGCTCACGAAGCGCTGGCCACCGAAGCGGGCCGCGCGCAGTACGTGAAGGATCTCGCGCAGGGCGCGCGGGAGGAGGCCGTCGAGGACGAGGGCAAACGTGCCCTGGCTGCGGAGACGGAGTTCCAGAAGGGCGAGATGCTGCTGGCCGATCGCGACTACGAGAGGGCGCTCCTCTGCTTCGGGCGCGCGATGCAGAACTTCCCGAGCGAGGGCGAGTATCGCTCGCACTACGGCTGGGCCCTCTATCTCTGCCATCCCGACGACGACGTCATGCTCGGGGAGGCCCTCGAACACTGCCGCGAAGGCGTGAAGCTGGCAAAGGGTCGGGAGAAGCCCTACCTCTTGCTCGGCCGGCTCTACAAGGCCACGGGCAAGGCGGTCGCCGCGAAGAAGATGTTCTCGCGCGCCGTGCAGATCAAACCGCAGTGCGTCGAAGCGATGCGCGAACTGCGAATCATGAACATGCGTCGCGGCAAGGACCAGGCTCAGGGCCTGGGCCGACTCAAGAAGCTCTTCGGGCGCTGATGCACCGGGGTGCCCGAGTCGCGCCCCACCCCGGACGTCCTCCGTCGCGACTCCGAAGACGACGACGAAGAGGAACGCTCTCATGGGAGAGAACGCGGCTGCCGGCGTGACCGGCAAGGAAATCTGGCTCGACGGCGAGTGGGTCGCCTGGGACGACGCGAAAATCCACGTCTTGACCCATACGCTCCACTACGGGCTGGGCGTCTTCGAGGGCATTCGGTGTTATGCGGGGGCCGATGGGCGCTCCGCGATCTTCCGGCTGCCCGAGCACATTAAGCGCCTCTACGACTCGGCCAAGATCAACCTGATGGAGATCCCGTTCTCAGAGGAAGAGCTCGAGGCCGTGACCCTCGATTCGCTTCGGCGGAACGATCTCGCCGAGGGGTACATCCGACCCCTTGCGTTCATCGGCGATGGGGCGATGGGACTTCATCCGGGAGCGAACCCCGTGCGCGTGGCGGTGATCGCCTGGGAGTGGGGGGCCTATCTCGGGGATGAGGGAATGGCGAACGGCATTCGGGCTAAGATCTCCACGTTCTCGCGCCATCACGTCAACGCGAAGATGACCAATGGCAAGACGTGCGGCGACTATGTGAACTCGATCCTGGCGAAGCGCGAGGCGTTGCTCGACGGTTTCGACGAAGCGATCATGCTCGACACCCAAGGCCTCGTTTCCGAATGCACCGGCGAGAACATCTTCGTCGTCCGGAACGGAAAGATCCGTACGCCCCCGCTCTACAGCGTGCTCGACGGGATCACCCGCGATTCGATGCTGCAGGTGGCGAAGTCGTGCGGTTACGAGATCGAGGAGTCCCCGATCACCCGAGACGACCTCTACGTTGCCGACGAGATCTTTCTGACCGGCACTGCCGCGGAAGTCACGCCGATTCGCGAGGTCGACTACCGGACGATCGGCGCGGGGAAGCGCGGCCCGATCACCGAAGAGCTTCAGACGGCCTTCTTCGACATCGTGACGGGCAAGGACGCTCGCTACGACCACTGGCGGGCTTTCCTCTAATCTTCGCCTGAGGGTGCTCGGCGAAAGGTATTCGTCTGCTGGTGCTCGGCAAAAGTGCTCGCCTGCAGACGCTCGGCACGTTCGAACTTCTCCTGCGGGCGCTCGGCGGGGCGATAACGTTTCGTCCCCGGCTTTTCGCTGCCATCGGGAGGCCCCGGCTGGGGCTCGATGAACTCCGTGGAAAGCGGCATCTGCCCTAGTTGAGGCTGCGGTCTTTCCTGTAGGCACCGTCCTCGAAGAGGTCGAAGAAGTGAGCGAGGAGCGGGTGGCGGATCGGCGCCGGCTCAGGGTCGGCCTCGAGGTTGCGCTCTGCGACGTAGGTCGCGTGGTCCGCGACGTCCACGAGCACGTGGTACCAGGGCTCGTCCTTCGGCGGCCGGGAGCGGGCGACCTGGTCGTACCACTCGTCTGTTCCCGAGAAGACGGGGTCCACGTCGACGATCACGCCGCGGTAATCGAAGCGGAGATGCCGCACGATCTGACCGGGCCCGAAGCGGGCTTCGAAGGCGCTTCGGATCACGGTTTCCGCAGCGCAGCGCGTTGGACGAACTTCGCGATGCTTCGCGACGGCTGCATCGCGCCTAGCCGAGGACGAAGCCGCAGACCGCGCGTTCGAAGCCTTCGGGGTTGTCCGTTGCGACCGAATGGGCTGCCTGAGGAACGACCTCGAGCTTTCCGTTCTGGAGAACTTCGTCGACCATCTTGTCGGCAGTGTCGGGCGCCAGGATGTCCGACGCGGCGCCGCGGACGACGAGGGTCGGGCAGGGCAGCTTTGCGAGCGCGTCCCACTGGTATTGGATGAAGGTCTCCTCGGCCTTCCTTGCCTCTTCGTCGTTCGGTCGGTCTCCCCGAAGCCTGGGGTCCATCTTGAGCTCCCAGAGGTCGTCGTCGCGCTGCTTGAGCGCGTACTTCGCCATGCGCTGGAGCGCTGCGGGTTGGCCAGCCGGATAGTTGAGCGACAGCATGCGAGCGTACTCTTCGATGCTCGTGAAGACGGGCGCGCGCTGTTCCGACATCTCCTGGCCGATTCGGGACGTGCCGCGGGCATCGAGTTCCGGACCGATGTCGACGAGGACGAGTCCTGCCAGCCGCTCGGGATGACGTCCCGCGAAGACCGTCGAGACGCGTCCGCCCATCGAGAATCCGATCAGGACGAACCGGTCGATCTCGAAGTGCTCGAGGATCCTCTCCAGGTCGTCGCACATGTCCTCGGCGTGGTAGCGCCCCTCGCTGTCCCAGTCGGAGTCGCCATGGCCTCGCTGGTCGACCGCGAGCACTCGGTAGTGCTCGGCGACCGCCGGGACGAAGTCGTCCCAGAGGTGGGCTTCGTTGCCGTGGCCGTGGAGCAGGACCATAGGCACGCCTTCCCTACTCCATTCGAGTACGTGGAGACGGTTGTCGTGGGGGCCGATGACGTGATGGGAGGTCGATTCCATCCGGTCAGCCTACCACGGTCGTCGCAGCCCGTGGTGACACGAGTCGGGGCCCTGGGTCAGACCCCCTCGAGCGCGGTGCCTGCGGTCAGCAGGCACCTGCGCGCCCTCGCTATCGGAAGCGGTCTCAGACGCAGATGCAGATTTATCGATCCGGAAGAATCACGTCGCCTCTGTTGAAGAGTGCGGCGTTGCGGCCACCGGTTCGGACGAAGTCCAACGATACGAGTGTCGAGGCGCTCATAGAGACGACTGGACCCCGATCAGATGGCGTGATCCCTGGTGCGTGATTTCAGCCCCTGCCCCTCGCTGCGCCGGTCGAGCCGGATCCCTCGCACTCGTAGAGGGCGAATTCGACGTCGCGTCGTTCTCGGCTCAGGTGTCCGTGGATCGTACGCCGGTGACGCTTGATTCAGCCGGTTTCGCACGGCTCTTCTTGGTCGCAAGTATCGTTTCGGCAGAGTCGGAAGTTTCGCACGTGCGCGGCGATCAGGGGCATGGACGCGGCGATGGCCGTCACGCGCTCTTCGCTCTCCCCCAGCAGATCGTGCAGCACGGTCAAAGCCAGGGTGAGGGCGATCAGTCCGAGCGAACCCAGCAGGAGTACCGTGCGATCCCGATGGATGCGACAGCCGAGGCTGAGGGCGAGTGTCGCCGCTGGTATCACCAGCCAGAGGAGCGCGCTGTGAAAAACTTCGTCGTCGACGAAGGAGGTCGGCGCGACCTGGCCGAAGACGAGCGAGAGCGGGACGATCAGACAACGCATCGCGCACGCCACGGATCCCGTCACGCCTACCGCATCCGCTAAGGGGCGGACTGAGTGATTCCCGGCTCTTGGTTTCCTCATTTTGTCCTCGGCCATGAGGCGGGGCGTCGCCTTAGAATGCCGCGTCGATCATCTCGAAGAGTTGGAAGAAGGCGGGGCCGAGCGTCCAGACGAGAAGGCCCGGGAGGAAGCCCACGAGCAACGGCAAGACCAGCTTCTCGGGAAGCGCTTCGGCCTCCGCAAGCGCGCGTTCCCGGCGCCGTTGTCTCACGAGGCTTGCCTGCGGCCGAAGGAGCCCAGCGATGCTGGAGCCCGTCTCTTCGCCGTGGGCGAGGGCGGAGGTGAAGGAAGAGATTGAAGGGAGTTCTACGCGACGGGCAAGGTTGCGCAGGCTGGTGGATCGACGCGCGCCCGTCGAGACTTCGAGCTGATAGAGCCGGAGCTCGTCGGCGAGCGGACGTCCGGGCGGCTGAGCCCTCAAGAGTTCTTCTACGGCGCTCTCGAAGCCGAGACCCGCCTCCGCCAGGGTGGCGAGGAGTTCGAGGACGAGGGGGAGGTCCTGTTCGATCTCCTCGACGCGGCGTTCGCGGTCGCGACGGACGAGGAGCGTGGGGAGCGCAGCGACGGCGACTCCGATCAACCATGGACTTGCATGCGCGATCCCGGAGAAGCCCGGTCCGACGACAGGGAGTCCGGCGAAGACCGATGCGAGTTGATCCGACGCGCCCGAAGCCCTCAGACCCCAGATCATCAAGATCGCGACGAGGAGGGCACCCGAGCAGGCCGCGAAGAACGCGACTGCGGCGCGCGGCGATCGGTGGCCTGCTCGCACGAGCCAACGGGCGAGCGCGGAGTCCCGAGACGATTCGAGCACGTCATCGCGCCCGTCGAGGTCCTCGGTCTCGTCCGCGAAGAGTCGCTTGCTGATGCGTGCATCTCGCGCAGCGCGGCGGGCCAGTTCGACGCCACCGGCGACCAGAATGATCGCGATCCCCACCGTCAACTGAGGCACGCCCAGGCTTTCTACGAAGGACGCCATCAGATACGGCTCTTCATGAGACGATCCATCCAGAGCAGCGCCAGGCCCTGGAGCGCGAGGGTGATCGAGACGAGGGCGGAGCCCATCCCTGACTCGAAGAAGCGCTGCATATTGAAGGGATCGTTCGTCCAGCTGAGCGAGGCGATCGCGGCGGTGGCACCGAAGAGCACCATCGTGGAAGAGCGGGTGGGCGCGGACTGAGATGTGATCCGCTGCTGGACGTCGACGCGGTCCTGCATGAAGTCACCGACCGACGCGAGGGTTCCCTGGAGGCTGCCGCCGGCTTGCCATTGGGTCGCGATGATCATCGCGAACAGCCGGAAGGTCTCGAGGGGGACCCGCGTCGAGAGGCGTTCGAAGGCGTCGCTGGGCGACTCGCCGAGGCGAAGACGTCCGACTGCTTCGAGGAGGATTGGCTGGAGCGGTGCCTCTATCTGATCCGCCGCCCGATGGAGAGCGTCGATTCGTCCGAGACCCGCTCGCAACGAAGCGGCGGTCAACCGGAGCGTCTCTGCGAGCTGGGCTTCGAGGCGCATGAGGTGGCGGGCATGTCGGCCGGCGAGCCACAGCCAGAGAACGACGCCCGCGTCGAAGCCGATCGCGCACGCGATCGAGCCGACCAAGCCGAGAGCGTGCGCCATGCCGGCTGCGCCGATTCCGACAACGCAGGGCAGGGCGAGCCGGAGGGTCGCGCCTGAATCTTCGAGCCAGGCGGCGCCCTGCCCAGAAGAGCCGTCGCGGATCGCCTCGCCGGAGCCCTCCTCGTGTTCGTCGCCACCCAGCCGTATCGTCGCGCGTTGGGCCAGGAAGAGTCGATACCCCGCGACCGCGAGGAGACTCGCGGACGCGAGGAGGGCGACTCCGCCGAGCAGGCTCAGCACGCGCTACGTCGAGTGCGATCGCGGCATGAGGCGGATGCTAGCCCGACCAGGCCGAAGAGCAGTCCGGTCGCGAAGCCCGGTTCGGGAACCACTTCGTAGAGGCCGTCCGGGTGGAGACAGCTCGAGTCTCCGTTGTAGTCAGAGGCTCCGTCTCCGTCGAGATCGTGGAAGTCGACGTTGCCGTCGCCGTCGTTGTCGATGCCGTCGTCGCATTCGGAGACGGCTCCGCGTTCGGACATATCATCGGCGTCGGCACAGCCAGCATCCTCAGGGAAGTCGACCAGGCCATCCTTGTCATTGTCGATTCCGTCGCTGCAGAGGGGGAGCTGGAAGTTGTTCTCGATCGAGGTCAAGGCGGCGCCCCGCGCGGTCGTCCCCCCGGCGAAAGCCTCGATCCCGAGGAAGACCGGGACCCACTCCGAGTAATAGGGCATCGAAAATTCGTACAGAACCATGTAGACGCCATCGTCAGGACCGAGCGGTGGCAAGGCCCCATTGTCGGGAAGCAGGAGCCATTTGATGTGGTGGTGGATGGAGCCGCTGCCGAGCGAGGTGGACACGGCGAATCCGTCCAGATCGGAGTCTCCTCCACCCGGGATCACGAGCTCGTCGGTGGGGTTGAAGAAAGAGCCATTGATGACCCGGATGCCCTCATCGTCAGGAACGGGGCCCCAGCTCACTGGCAACGAGCCGTCCCAGAAGCTGATCGTGCGGCCTCCGAAATCGGGCATGGTGGATGCTGGAGGTGAGAGGACGTTGAAGAGGAGCTGCTCTCCGCCCGCGGGTGCGACCAAGCCCGCGGACGCGAGCTCGGTGGGGGAGAGACGAGCGACGAAGCCGGGATCCTGCGCCAACAGCAGGTTGCCACTGATTTCGACGCCACGCACGAACGCCCGCTTGTCTACGATGATCGCCTGTTCCGCCAGGACATCGAAGTCGAATCCATGGATGCTCATTCGACCGTCTGAGGCATTTTCCTGGACTGCGACGTCGATGTGGATGCCATTTCCGCCGAGGTACTGTGCCATTGCGGAGCCAGCCGGCAGTATCGCGAGGGCGATGGCCAGGGCTAGCGCTGCTGCCCGTCGCCCCTTCCGATGGCACCAGGACATGCCTGCTCCGTCTATCAGCAGGGCCGATCTAAGTTCAACTCTCATGTCCAATCGCATCATTCTTCCTTGCCTGTCTCGGGTTCCTGCTCGTCGCTTCATGGATCGGTTCCTGTGCTGCGCGAGCGATTCGCGGCAATTGTTCGCACCTCGCCGTTGAGGATCGATACGGCGCATGCGACGAAGGCACCGTACGCCCGAGCCTGAAGCAAAACCGGCCCGGGGCACTTCGCAGAGCGCGCCCGGGCCGATTGGCTCAAACCCATCGGCTGCTGGGATGGAACCCCGTTAGCCGATTGCGTTTGCGTTCTAGAAGCGCGGCCGGCGCGAGCCTCTCGCCAGACCCATCAGGCCGAGCCCGAAGAGCATTCCCGTTCCAGGCTCGGGCACCAGCGTAGACTCCACATAAGCGACGGCTTCCTCCATCTGGTGCTCGTACTCCCCATTGAAGTACCCCGCCGGGGTAGAGCAGGAATCCGTCTCCTCGCACTCGTCGATCGTGGCGAAGAGGAGCCAGAACGGGTTCGACGGGCCGTTCAATCCCGCCACGTTTGCCTGGGCATAGGCCAGGTAGACGCCGTCGTTGTCCACTGACAGATCAAAGTCAAAGTGCTCGTCGTGCGCTCCAGTACCGGAAGTCGTGCCGATCGCCGCGCCGAGGACCTCGTTAGTTCCAGCAAGAGAACCGAAGAGGCTGGCCCCGGAAGTGACCGTCAGGGCCGCGGACCCGGTCGGGGCGCTGAACTGCTCAAGGCTTTCGTCCCAGTAGGCCAGGCTGATGTTGAGCGTCGGTTCGACGAGGAAGTCGATGGTGATCGCCGCGTTGCCGGGCAGGTTGTCGTTTCCGTTGAGGTTGCCCACGTTCGCATCAGACATGCTGTAGAAGCCGGGTGCTGCGCTCTGGAACGACGAGTTGCCCGCGCTGAGGACATCGCCGTGAGCCTCGACCTCGAAAACCACGTGATCGAACTCCGCCTCCAACTCGTCCACGTCGACCGAGCCGGCCCCGAGGTTGCCGGATCCGTCGCTGTAGAGGAGCACGTCTACGTGCTCGTGCTCGTGCTCGTGTTCGTCGTGCTGCGCGAAGGCCGAGCCCGCAGCAAAGAGGAGCGATACAGCGACCAGGCTGGCTCCTATCCGGTTGATGAAAGTCATTTCCGATTCTCCAATTCCCTTGAAATCCAGCTTTGACTGTTTCTGCGAGGGAGCCGAAGGGCCGATTCCGCACCGCAGATTGGTCGGTTCTAACAGCCACGTGCCGCTCGACCGCGTGGAGTTCCCATCGGCCGCCGAGAAATCGCCAATTCCCCGATTTTTCGGGAACTTGCGGGGGGGCCGGGCCTCAGTTAGTTATCTGGATACCCAAGGACTCCCCCAATGTCGCGATTCCCCGCACATGCGAGCTATTCGCACCGTCGTCCTCCTAACGTTCTTCGCGCATTTTTTGGCGCGATGCTCGTCTTGCTGTCGGTCGGAGTGGCCGGGAGTCACGGGCATGGAGCCCTGAACGACCTGGACGACCCGTCGCCGGTTTTCTCGGCGAGCGACGGAGTGCCCGGCGCGCCCCACGGTCACACGCAGGGCGAGTTGCTGGATTGCGGGATCTGCGAGCTGAGTCGTCGCGGCGAGACGGACGAGGCTTTCCCCGCGCCGCTCCTTCTGATCGTGTCCCCGGGGGAACGACCCACCCTGCGGATCTCGGACGTCAACTCGGCGCCCAGAGCGCCCACGCGCGGCCGGCTGACGCCCCGCGCGCCCCCTGCCTCCGTCTGATCGATCTGGCCCTATCTGGCTGAGAAGCTCCCCGTACCTTCGAGAGGGGAGCGTTCAGCCGGGCTGAGATCCCGGAGCACCGCGTCTTTCGACACAGACAGAAGTCTTCTCCGGACCTCAGCCCTCCCTGCGAATCGATCCGCCCGGAATGACGCCCTGTGCGACTCCGGCGGTCTGGAGAAGTCCGATGAGCTCTGTTGCTCCCGAGCCCGAAGCGCCCCGGGCATTCGAAGTTGCATCTCGCCCGTCGTCGAAGGCTCGCTCGAGCGAGGTGGAGCGGCTCTGTTGCGAGAACGCCGTCGAGCTGCCGAGGTCCGTGGCTGTTCGCGAGCTGGTGCCCGAGCGCGCCGATTCGACGAACCGGCCCGGCCCGGAGGCGATCGAGGCTGCGGTCGCGCCCCATGTTTCGATGCTGCGACACGTGGCTCAGAGGGTCCTGCGCTGTTCCGAGCAGGCCGATGACGCAGTCCAGGACGCGATCATCGAGCTCTGGAAGCGCGGAGAGCCGCCCGTCGAGCTTCGTGGCTGGCTCGTGAAGACCGTGATCCACCGCAGTCTGCACCGGCGGCGGACCGAGATGCGTCGCCAGCGTTGGGAGGAGGAAGCCTCGATCGCGGCCGATGTGACCTGTCCGCTCTGCAACCCGGAGGAGGAGTTCGCGCAGCGCGAGTTGCTGGCGGTGACCGAAGCGGCGATCGCGGGGCTCTCCTCCGATTTCGAGGCAGTGATCGAGCTGCGGGCGCGGGGCTTCGAATACGACGAGATCGCGCGAAAGCTCGATCTGCCGATCGGGACCGTGCGGTCCCGGTTGAGTCGCGCGCGTCGATCGCTCAACGAGCAGCTCGCCCGTGCGACGTCCTGATCCGTCGCGCTTCGTCGGGGACCTGTCTTGCCAAAGGGCGGCACGGCGCGCGCTCTCGTGTGTCTTCTTGGTGGGTTGCCTGCTTGCGTCGGGCGCCGCCGAGGCGCGCCAGGCGATTCTCGTTGGCGAGAATGCTCGGATCGCCTTCGACCGGGAGAT
The DNA here is from genome assembly GCA_002709835.1 of Deltaproteobacteria bacterium. Taxonomy (GTDB): domain Bacteria; phylum Myxococcota_A; class UBA9160; order UBA9160; family UBA4427; genus UBA4427. The sequence continues at coordinate 26,710 of PAQX01000054.1, read as the reverse complement.
CGTCCGGATCGCCGTCGGCAACCCGCAGATCGCGAACGTTCAGATGGTCTCGAACCGCGAAATCCTCGTCCTCGGTCAAAGACCGGGACAGACGAACCTGCTGCTCTGGTACGCGGACGGCCTTGTGACCGAGCGCGGGCTCCGGGTCGAGCGGGACTTATCGCTGTTGGCCGAAGCGCTGCGCGCGATCCATCCGGCGATCCAGGCGGTGAGCGCGCCGGACCAGGATGCGGTTGTGCTTCGTGGGGTGGTTCCCGACGTCCGGTTCTCGCGTGCGGCGGAGGCCGTCGCGCGGGACTACCTGCGCGGCGGGACCTTCTCAGAGAGGAGTGAAGGCGCCCTGATTCTCGGGGATGGCCCCGTTGGGAGCGCCGGGGAGGCCTCGCCGACGACGCGGGCGGCCGACGTCGAGAGCAATTTCCTGCTCGAAGGGGCGTCGCGTTCGAGCGATGGCCGCGTCGTGAACCTGATCCGCGTGGACGACGTGCCGCCGGCTCTCGAGGAGCGGATCCGGCTCGCGGTCGTGGGAGCAGGTGAAGCGAGCATCCGGGTTAGACGGCTGACGGCAGGCGCGCTGCCCGACGACTCGCGCGACACCTTCGTGCTCGAGGGGAAGGTCCGGACTCAGGTCGAGCTCGTTCGTACGCTTCTGGCCGCGGCGCGCATGATCGACGACCGAGCGTCTGCTGATCAGATCGAGGTCGTTGCGGATGAGGCCGGCTCGCTTCGGGGGCGGTCGCAGGCCGGAGCCGGCGGCGGCGTTGGTGGCAGCGCCACGATCGCCGGGGTGGGTGGCTCCGTCGGCGGGATTGGTGGCATCGGGCGCAACAATCTCACGGCCAACATCGGCCGCGCGAAGGTCCTGTCCCTCGCGAACGGCAGGATTCTCTCCTTCGTCCAGGTCGAGGAAATCCCGCACGTTCGCCTCGAGACGCGAATCTACGAGATCAACCGAAGTCGACTGAGCGACTGGACCCCCCAGGCAAACATGCTGATCGGGAACGCTCGGGACACCAATCTCCTCCCGGGTGTGACGTCACAGCTCCTCCAGGGTGCCGACGCCCAGTCGGTCACCCCGGGCGACGTCCAGGGTGCGCTCTCTCTCCTGAGCGGTGGCACCATCCTCGGGGGAGCTCAGTACGTCAGCGATTCGATCGCGATCGATCTGGTCTTCCGGGTCCTTGAGGACGCGAGCATCGCCCGAGCCCTCGCCAAGCCCACGATCTCGGTCCTCTCGGGTGAGCAGGCGACTTTCAGCGCGGGCGGTCAGGTTCCGATCGCAGTCACGGTTGACACGACGACCTCTGCGACTTCCGGCACGCTGCTCTCCTCGACGGTCTTCGCCGAGTTCGGCGTCAACGTCTCGGTACGGCCGCTCGTCGACGAAGACGACATGATCACCCTCGACGTCACCCCGAGCATCTCGCAGCCGGATTTCGACCTCACGGACGAGTTGGTCGAATCGACCGGAACCCAGCAGGCCACGACCGCTTTCCAGACCCGGGCTCTGCGGACGACCACCCGGCTCAAGGACGGCGACAGCTTCGTGATCGGCGGCCTGCTCCAGACGACGATCGGTCGGTCGAGCGGCTTCACACCCTGGATCCATCGGATTCCTGGCTTCGGCTGGCTGGCCAAGAGCAGGAACGACCAGCGGGACGAGCTCGATTTCGTGGTCGTGGTGACCCCCTCGCTGACGTACGAAAGGGACGCGCGAGCCGGGCTGTGGGCTTACCCAAGCGCAAGCGAGCTCCTGGACGACCTCATGCCCCCGCGGGCAGGGGAGAGCGAAAAAAAAGTGGTCGCGCGAGGGAACTCGTTACCCTTGGGCGGCGAATGGTAGTACGTGTTTATTTCTCGCAGTCCAGGAAGGCCGCGAGTCGGCGCCGATCGTCTTCCCCCTTGGGGGTGATTCGGCTGGAGGAAAACAACGAATGATGAGCACACGACGTACGCGAGCTGCGATTCGACGCCAGCAGGGCGCGGCCCTCGCCGAATACGGCCTGTTGCTCGCCGGTCTGACCCTCGCGGCGATGGTCGCAGTTAGCGTCCTCGGCGGGAAGGTCGGGGGCATGATCGCTTCGGTGGCAACGCTGCTCCCCGGTGCGACGGCCGAGGATAACGCTCCGGTTCAGGTCGGTCGCCTGATCGAGACCCAGACCACCGACTCGAATGGTGACGGCGTCTTCGAGCAGGGGCTCAGCCGCCAGGCCCTCGAGGCGAACGCGCGCCGGCCCACCAACCGCATGGGCAATGCGCTCAACATGCAGGGCCACGAGGTCGGCCACCTCTACCAGCTGGGCGATCAGTCGCTTCACCAGTAGGTCTGGCGCGGATCGGAATCAAAAGTGGACGCGGTGGAGCGCAAACCGGGATCTGTTCCGGACGATCGACGGACTCGGGGGGCGGTGCTCGCCGAGTTCGCGCTGATCGGCTTCCTTGTCTGGTTGCTGCTCGCCGGGATTCTCGAGATCGGGCGTGCGCTGACGGTGCAGCAACAGCTGCAGCATGCGGCGCGGACCATCACTCGGGAAATGGCGAGACTGCCGCTCCCCCCGGACATCTCCTTCGCTGCGGCCCTCGAGCGTACGGAGTTCCGCGCGCAGGTGCTCGACCTCGGCTTTCTCGTGATCGACTCCGGCCTGTTGGCGCGCTGCGGCGTGCCGAACTTCGGGGAAGCTGGCCACGAGCAGGCGCTCGACGCGCTCTTCGCGGCTCGGCCTATCGGCAATCGGCTGCTACGTCCGCTGATGATCTGGGACCATCGCGGGGCGGACCAGATGATCCGCTACCCTGGAGCGCTGCTCCTTCGAAGCGGTGTCCCGTTCTCGAGCTGTGAGGATGGGTCTCGCTACGGCGTGGGCATCGCCGAGGTCGAGTCAGCGACGGGAACCGTGCGTTGGCACGGCGTGGTCGAGCCACACAGCACCTCGGTCGTCGCGCTCCGCGCTTTTCCTCTCGCGAGCGGGGGATGGGTCGGGCTTCGCCTGAACTACCCCTTTCAATCAGCGGGGCTGATCGCCGCCGAGTCGACGGGGGTGATCGATCCGCAGACGGGTCGCGAGACCCAGCGCTTGGTGGACGCGGACCGCGTCCTGGTCGACGACGAAGCGAGCCTGAACGCGCTCTCGGGAACCCTCGCTCCGGTCGCGGGCGACGGCGGCGTATACGCGGGTCCTCGCGGTCTCGGCCGCCTCTATTCCCTTCCGGACGAAACTGGGGAACCAAGCGCGGTTCGCCCGTTCCGCCGACTTCTCTCGGCCTCGGCTGGCTTCCGTAGGGAGATCTTCCTGTGAGCCCCCATCTGACTTCGGGAGAGACCCTCTGATGGCTGCGCGTGGACGAAGACGAAGCGGTTTGCCGATCCAGAGCCTGCTCTTTTTGGGCGGCGCGGTCCTTCTCGCGGGGATCGGGGCCTTTCTCCTCTTTAGCGGTGGAGGCGAGGTCGCAGGAGGAAGCCGCAACGAAGTTCCAGCCGGGATGGTCGGTGTTCCGGTTTCGACCCTCGATCTGCCGGCTTACACCGAGATCCAGCTCGAACATCTTCTCGACGAGAACGGTCAGCTTGCGGCGCAGTACCTCCCCGAGGACTCGATCCTCGAATCCACCATCGTGAAGCCGATCGAACTCGTCGGACGAGTGTTGGCACGCGAGAAGTCCGCGCTCCGCGTCTTCCGCGAAGCCGACTTTCTGCCGAAGGGGACGCGCCCCGGAATCGTCGCCGGCATTCCCGCCGGCAAGCGTGCGCTGCGGATCGACACGTCCAAGGTCAGCGGGATCATCGGCCTGAGGCAGGGCGATCGTTTCGACCTGGTCGCAACTTATCAGGGCAACGGGCAAGGGGCTTCGCCCCAATCCATCTATGGGAGCAGCCCTGGCGCTGGGGGGCGCCGCGCGCGTTCGGCGCTGGTAGCTGACGGCGCGACCGTCGTCTCTGCCCTCGAGGATCGAGCCCTGCCCGGGGCGACACCTGGGACTTTCGGCGCGATCGTGCAGGAGATGGTGATCGCGCTCGGCCCGGACGAGATCCCCGTTGTGACCGAGGCGCTCGAGATCGCGAAGCGGATCGACTGCATCCCTCGCTCCGGTTTGCCCGGCGAAGGGCCGTCGGTAGACACGAACATTTCAGCGACCGAGCCGCGCCGTTCGCCCTACGAAGAGCCGGTCGTAGATCTGATCGAGGGCGATCGCCGGAGCCTCCGTTTCGTCCCCGACCCCGGCCTGCCAGCGGTCGGCACGGGGCCGGCGCGCGACGGGAGCTGATCCTCGTGCTCCCCTTGTTCGCGACGCTCCTCTTCGCGCTCATCGGCATCGGCGCGTTGGTCATCGACGCTGGCCTCGCCCTCGCAGAACAGGCTCGTCTCGAGACCGCAGCCGAGATGATGGTCAGCGAGCTTGCCTACGTAAACACGCTTCCGAACGGCGCTCTCCCATCGGATTGCGTGGTCGGGGGCGTGCGCCAACCTCGGTGCATCGAACAGAACTTCCTCGCGCCGATCCTCGAGCCGCTCGGCGTCCAGTTCGCGTCGGGGGCCGCCAGCACGACGAGCTGGGAACGTGTCGACCGTTCCCTCGACGGCGAGGTCGTGGACTCGCGAGGGGCCCGCCTCGGAGCCCTCGATCAGGCCGGGGCGATCACCCCGACCGATGTGCGACTCGCGCGATCGTCCCCGCTGCTCTTCGGTTGGGCGGCGATCGCTCCCCGGACCCGCGGCGGGGCGCGACCTGAATTCCAGGATGTTCAGTCTGCTCGCGGTTCGGAGGGCATGTCGCCAGATCTTGCGGGGCAGGGCCTGCGCGCGAACGGATTCTCCCTGCAGGCCGAAGCCTCGATCGACACCGCAGGCGGTGCGCTCGCGATGCAGGTGGGGTCGCGAGTGCCGACGTCGGTTGGCTGGACGGGCGGGCTCGTTGGAATCGCCTGGCTGCTGGAAGACCTGCGCGATCCCGACGGATTTGAGGCCCGCTGGTTGATGGAAACCGAGAATCCCGATGCGCGGCTCACCCGGGACGGAGATCGCCTCGCGAGCGCGCGCGGCGAGACCGTCGCCTGCCTCTTCGACACTTCGCTCCGGGCTGCCTACGTGGGTCAGGCGATTGGCGGTGGCCCGGTCGGTGCGCCCCCTCCTGGCCTGACCGAGACCGCCTATGTACCAGTGATCGCCGATGCGGACTGCGGCGGCACGGGCTCGATCATCGGCTTCATTGAGCTCGGGGTCTTCGTCGCGCCGCCGACGGGTGAGCGCGAGGGCTACGTCTCCGTCGGCTCCGCCGCCTCTGCGCGCAAGAACGCCAGTGCGTTCCCGCCGATCCGTCCTGATCAGGCCCAGGCTGCGTCGACCGTCTGGCGGGATCACGGGCTTCTACTCGAGGAGGCCTTTCGTCTGAGCAGCGCGGCTGGCGGGTACGACCTCGCGCTCCGGGTCCCCCGCGTCGTTTCGGACCCGTATGCCGAGCGACAGGCTCACGGGACGGTTTCGCGATGACCGATCGAGCGCTCCACTTTCTGGTGATCGGCGACGACACCCTTGCTACTGAGCTGGAGTCGGCGGTGACGAGCATCGTCTCGGGACGTTCGTTCATCGTAGCCGCGCGAAATCGTGAGGAGGCGGATCGGAAGCTTCGTCAGCGGACGCCGGACATCTGCCTCCTCGACGTAGGTCAAGATGCGGCCGCGCTTCGGGACTTCGTTGAACAACAGCGCCTGCTAGCGCCCGATCTGCTCGTGGTCGGGGTTCAGGCACCGTCCTCCGCCTCGCCGACGCCTTCGGACGTGCTCGTCGAAGCGGTCCGGTCGAAACTCTTCGACGTGATCGCTCGCCCGATCTCGAGCGAGTCGCTTCGGGACGTGGTCGCGGCGGCAGCCGAGAGCATGCGCGACGTGCACGCCCGCTCAGGCCGTGTGATCGCGTTCCACAGCACGAAGGGCGGGGTGGGCAAGTCGACGCTTTCTATCAACACCGCCACGGGTCTGGCCCAGCGCCACCCCGATCAGGTCCTGCTGATCGACTGTTCGCTGCAGCTGGGCGTCTGTGCGTCGGCCCTCGACCTGGTACCGAACGCTTCCATTGCGACGGCCGCCCGCGAGCGCGACCGGCTCGACGCTCGTCTGCTTCGCGAACTTTGTGCCGAGCACACGGATACGGGTCTACGACTGCTTTCTGCGCCGATCGATGCGGTCGACGCCTCAGACGTCGACGATCAGGCGATGGCGCAGGTGATCGGCCTTGCGCGCTCGACTTTCGAGTTTGTCGTGATCGACACGCTGCCGATCGTCGACGCGGTGATGCTTACGATCTTCGACCTCGCGGATCGTCTCTATCTCGTCAACCAGGGCACGGTTCCAGACGTGATCGGAGCCGCTCGGCTCCGCGAGATGCTAGACCGCCTTGAGATCCCGGCGGATCGCGAGCGCATCGTCCTGAACCGCAACACTCCGCCTTTCCCGGGCCAGCTCGGTCGTGAGGAAGTCGCCGACCGTATCGGCCGCGACGTAGATTTCGAGGTGCCCTACGACAAGCGGGTGCTCTCGGCGCTGAACCTCGGACGACCGAGGGTACTCGACGCGGGCCGGCGGGGCTGGGGGCGAGTGCTGCGTGCAGTGATCGAGGATGCGGAATCGATCGCGGCGAAGGCCGGCGCGGAGGAAGACTTCGTCGCGATTGACGGACCGCCGTCCGCCACGGGCGCCGAGGCTGAATTCAGGCCCCGCAGGCGCGGCTTCCGATTCGGTCGCCGATTTGGCACGGGAACGGAGCGGACATGAGCGAAGGTCGATCTCCCGAGAGCCCTTCGCCGGGCGATCTGCGCGCGCGCCTGCGAGGCGCAATGACCCGGGAATACGCGTCCTGGGAGCAAAGCCAGACCCAGGAGGTGTCGCGGACTTCGTTCCGGCCGAGTGCCGCGCCACTGCCGCCCGCGCCCAGAACGGAGCGCAGCTCGCTCGACATCACCACGCGCCTCCGAGCACGCCTCGTCGACGAGCTGACGCGAACGGGGCGTCTCGAAGCGAGCGACGACGAGATCGTGGAACTCGTAGAGGAATTCGTCGCGCGCGTTCTCGACGAGGAAGATATCGCGCTCAACGACCGTGAGCGGGGCCGGCTCGTCGAGACCCTGAGCGAAGAGGCGCTGGGAATCGGTCCGCTGGCCCCCCTGATGGCGGATCCCGCCGTGACCGACATTCTCGTAAACGGTCCAGGGCGGGTCTACGTGGAGCGAGGCGGGAGGCTCGAGCCGACCTCGATTGCCTTTCAAGACGACGAACACCTCGTCCGCGTGATCGAGCGGATCGCTGCCCGCGCGAACCGGCGCATCGATACGGCGCAGCCGATGGCCGACCTGCGCCTGCCCGATGGATCGCGCGTGAACGCGACGCTCCCGCCGGTCTCGCCGGATGGGCCGACCCTCTCGATTCGTCGCTTCGGTCGTCGGCGCATCCGCGCGCTGGAACTCGAGGCGACAGGTGCGATGTCGACCGCGATGCGCGAGTTCCTTCACTCGGTGGTCGAGCACCGTCAGTGCGTGCTCGTATCCGGTGGAACCGGCGCTGGAAAATCGACCCTCCTGGGTGCCCTCGCCGAGGCGATCCCCATGACGGAGCGAGTCGTCACGATCGAGGACACCCTCGAACTCCAGCTCGACCAAGAGCACGTCGTGCGTCTCGAGACGCGACCGCCCAATGTGGAGAACACCGGCACGATCAGCCAGCGAGAGCTGGTGGTGAACGCGCTGCGGATGCGCCCCGACCGCATCATTCTCGGCGAGGTCCGCGCTGGCGAAGCCCTCGACATGCTGCAGGCGATGAACACGGGCCATGAGGGCAGCCTCTCGACGATCCACGCGAACTCGCCGCGCGACGCCCTCGCGCGCCTCGAGACGCTGGTGCTCATGGCGGGCGTCGATCTCCCGAGTCGCGCGATCCGCGAGCAGATTGTGTCCGCGGTCGACCTGCTCGTCCATGTCGAACGCTGCCAGGACGGCCGTCGTCGGATCACCTACGTCGCCGAGATCACGGGCCTCGAGGGCGACGTGCCGCTCCTCCAGGAGATCTACCGCTTCGAGACCGCAGGCTTCGTCGATGGACGACTCGAAGGCGTACACACCGCGACCGGGATCGTTCCGCGCTGTGTAGAGACTCTGAAGGCTCGCGGTGCGGAGATGCCGATGGCTTGGTTTCGCCGAGACGCGGAGGCCATGACGCGTGTCTGAACGCTGCTCAGTCTCCCGACGAGGTCGACGGTTCTCTTCGTTGGCGCTGGCGCTCGCGACAGTCGGGCTGATCGCTGCCTGTCAGTCGCCTCCGCCGCCGAACCCACACTCCGCCCGCCACCGACTCGAACCCCTGGTGGAGGCCTGGGAGCGCGCGCGCCTCGAAGACGGGGGCTGTGAACAGCGGAAGGCGACGGAGACGCCGCTGATCGATTGCGAGGCGGTGTCTCGAGCGATTCTGCGCCTCGCGGTGGAGTTCCCACGCGATCCCGACGTGCTGCTCGCGGCTGCAGTCGTTGATTTCGATCGGGGGCGTGAGCAGAGTGCGCTCAAGACCCTCGATGTGCTCCGCAGGGTGGAGCCGATTCACCCGAAAGCTGCGGTCCTCCGAACACGGATTGCGATCGATGAAGGCAATCTCCGATTCGCGCGCCGCCTGCTTGACGAACAGCGCCAGCTCACTCCGGATCATGCAGGTCTCTGGGAGATGCTGGCTTCCATCGCGTATCTCCAAGGCGAGTATGCCGAGGCAGACCGAAGCCTCGTCGCCGCTTCAAGGCTGGGCGCGCCGGCTTGGCGGGTGGCCTATCACCGCGGACTCGTCGCGGAGGCCTCCGGGCGGCTGGAGCGCGCGGCGAGCGCCTACGCGGACTGTCTCGAGGCCGCCCCGGATTTCGCCCCCGCACGGTCGAGGCTGCGAGCGCTGTCCGTGTTGAACGATGGCGGAGCCTCGAACGGCACCTCGTCCCACTGATCTCCCGGATGGGTTCGCCTCAGGCCTTTCCAGGCAGCGTGATCTTCGGTGTCTCAGGGTGCGGGCGATAGAGCACGACCGTATGCCCGACGACGCCGCAGAGCGCCGAGGCACTTCGCTTCGCCAGCTCTTCCGCGGCCGCCTTTTTGTCCGGCGGCTGCCGGAGCCGGACCTTCACGAGTTCGTGCTGGTCCAGGGCTTCGCCGAGTGCTTTCAGGACGGCATCCGACAGGCCGCCTTCGCCGACGAAGACGATCGGCTTGACCTTGTGGGCGAGGCCGCGGAGGTGGCGACTCTGGGCCCCGGTGAGCTGCGGGGCGGGAAGGGATTCGGTGGCGGACACGGGGAAGCTCCTGGCGCACGGCCGGATCATCGGGACAGAGCGGAGGCAACGCAGATCGCCGCGTCGTGTACCGGCGCCGGCTTTCCGCGAGGCGGGCACGGTAGCCGAATCCCCAGGGGACGCGCAGCTCCGAATCCTGCGATCTGCTGCGTGCCCTGCGCGGTCTCCTCAAGGTCCGACCGGGTCTCAGGGCGACTCGGAGAAATGCCGATGAGCCGGACAGATGCCCGCCGACAAGCCGATACCCCTGGTGGGGCGACTCGCGATCCAGCTCAAGATGCTGACCCCGGAAGAGGTCAAGCGAGCGATCGGGGAGAGCACCGCTTCTGGCAACCCGCGACTCGCGCAGGTCTTCCTGCAGATGGGTCTCCTCGACCGTGAGCAGATCGCCAAGCTCCAGAAGGTCCAGAAGGGGCTCGTCGAGAAGCACCGCGCCAGGAAGGCAGGGGCGGGTGAAGCCGCGCCGGCTGCTGCGCGGCCGGTCGTCGAGGACGCCCCGGCGCGGCCGCCGGTGATCGAAGATACGACCGCGCCGTCGACCGCAGCGGATCCGAACGACGCGGCGATGCATGCGGCCCAGGTCGCCTCGCCGATGGGCGGCGCCGACGTCGACGCGCTCCACGAGACGCCGTCCGAGGTCGCGAAGCCGGCGCCGCCGATCGCGGCCCCTTCACCGCCGCCCGTTGCTGCTCAGTCCGCGCCAGCTGCCCAGCCCCAGCCGCCCGTCGCCGCCCAGTCCGCGACCGCCGCACCGACTGCGCAGGCGCCGGCCGTGCCTCAGGCCATCGTCGAGCGCGATGGACCGCCTAGCCTCGAACTCGCGATCCCGACGCCGGGCGATGCGGACCGTCATAAGCTCGAAGCGATGCTCAGGCTCGGGGTCGATCAGAAGGCGTCGGACGTTCACTTCCACGCCTATGGTCCGCTCAAGCATCGAGTCGCGGGTCAGCTCCACGTGACCGAGGATGGGGTCGATGGCGAGTTCGTCGAGCGGGTCGTCGTCTCGTCCCTCGACGAAGTCCAGCGCCAGGTTCTTCGCGACGAGGGAGAGATCGACTTCTGCCTCGACCTGCCGGGGATCGGTCGCTTCCGCGCGAACGCCTATCGGCAGCAGCGTGGGCTCGACGCGGTCTTCCGGATCATCCCCGAAGAGCCGCCGACGCTCGAGTCCCTCGGTTTGCCCGAGGAACTCGCGAAGTACACCGACTTCCATCAGGGCATGGTGCTGATCACAGGGCCTGCCGGTTGCGGAAAGTCCGCGACGATGGCCGCGCTCGTGAACCACATCAACGAGACGCGGGAGGATCACATCCTCACGGTGGAAGATCCGATCGAGATCATCCATCCGTCCAAGAACTGCCTCGTGAACCAGCGGCATGCGGGGCATCACACCGCGAGCTTCTCCCGCGCACTCCGTGGAGCCCTTCGCGAAGACCCGGACATCATCGTGATCGGCGAGCTGCGAGATCTCGAGACGATCAGTCTCGCGATGACGGCAGCCGAAACCGGCCACTTCGTTCTCGCGACGCTCCACACGGCGAACGCCGTACGGACCGTCAACCGCATGATCGGTGCGTTCCCGTCGAACGAGCAGGATCAGGTTCGCGCGATGCTCTCCGAGTCGCTCCGGGCCATTGTGTCCCAGCGCCTCGTGCCGAACGCAGAGGGGACGGACCGGATTCCGGCACTCGAGCTCCTCGTGATCAACCGCGCCATCGGCAACCTGATCCGGGACGAAAAGACGACTCAGATCCGGTCGTCGATTCAGACGGGCAAGGCTCATGGCATGTATCTGCTCGAGCAGTCGCTCAACGATCTCGTCGCCGAAGGCAAGATCACACGGGAGACCGCGCTCGACCTCGCGGAAGAAAAGAAGCTGATCACCGCCGGCGCCTAGCGCCCCCGTGCGCGCGGCGGATCGCTCACGCGCGGGGGGAAAGGAACGACCTTGGCCGCAATCGACTCGCTGCTCGTCCACATGAAAGAGAATGACGGCTCCGACCTCCATCTGGTCGCTGGGCAGCCGCCGCGCTTTCGCGCGAAGGGCAGAATCCGGATCATTCCGGGCTACGACGCGCTCACGAACGAGACGCTGCGCGCCATGATGCAGGAAATCGCGTCCGTTCGAGCATGGGAGGAGTACGAGATCACGAGCGATCTCGACTTCGCGTTCAGTCTAGAAGGCGTCGCACGTTTTCGTGCGAACTACTTCGTTCAGCAGACCGGCGCGGCCTGCGTGTTCCGCATCATTCCCGAGGAGATCCTCTCCCTCGAGACGCTGAGCATGCCCGAAGCGATCTTCAACCTCGCCGATTTGAAGGAAGGCCTCGTCCTCGTGACCGGCCCGACCGGCTCCGGTAAGTCGACGACCCTCGCGGCGATCATCGACAAGATCAACAAGACCTACGCGAAGCACGTGGTCACGATCGAAGATCCGGTCGAGTTTGTACACCAGAACCGCAATGCGCTCTTCTCTCATCGAGAGGTCGGGCTTCACACTCAGGGATTCGGGCCGGCCCTCAAGAGCGCCATTCGCCAGGATGCGGACGTGATCCTCGTCGGCGAGATGCGGGAGATGGAGACGATCAACCTGGCGATCACCGCTGCCGAGATGGGCATGCTCGTCTTCGGAACGCTCCATACGAACAACGCCGCCAAGACGATTGACCGAATCATCGATGCCTTCCCGGCGGAAGAGCAGAACATGGTCCGAATGTCGCTGTCCGAGTCGCTCGCCGCCGTCGTCTCGCAACTTCTGTTGCCGAAAGCGTCCGGCGGTCGTGTCGCGGCGAACGAGATTCTGCTGAAGTCTTCCGGCCTCCCGAACGTCATCCGCGACGGGAATACGACGATGCTCAGCCAGATCATTCAAGCTGGGAAGAGTCAGGGCATGCAGCTCATGGACGACGTTCTCTTCCGCTATGCGAAAGACGGGATCGTCACGGCCCACGACGCCTACATGAAGGCGACCGACAGGGCGCGTTTCGAGCCGCTCTTGCAGGCCGAGGGTGGGGAGCCGCTTCCCGGCTGATGCTCGAGGCGGATTCGACGCCTCTGCGGGATCTTATTCCAAACTAACGGCGGAGATTCTCGGCGCATCTGCGCCGCCAGGCTGCTAAACCTCGAAGGCTCTCCTTGATAGGCGAGACATGAGGTGCGCCGCACTTGACTGGAATTCGCGGGAAGATCGAGGAGGGGTTCGGCAGGTGGTCCCGCGAGGTGGTGCGCCATCCGTGGGTCTGGATCCTGCTCGTCCTTGCCTCGACCGCCGGACTCGCCACCCGTCTTCCCTTGATGGAGGTCGAGACGTCGACCGACGACTACCTCCGGGATGGGGACCCCGAGAAGGTCGCGTACAACGCCTTCCGTGATCAGTACGGACGCGACCAGGTGATCTTCATCGTCGTGGAGCCGCCGGAGGTCTTCGATCTCTCTTTCCTGGAATGGCTACGCGATTTCCACACGGCGCTCGAAGACGAAGTGCCCTACGTCGACGACGTCTCGAGCCTCGTGAACATGCGCTCGATCTACGGCGAGGGCGACACTCTCGTTGTCGACGATCTGCTGCAGAGCTGGCCGGAGGACTCCGCTGCCGTCGAAGTAATTCGCGAACGTGCGTTATCGACCGCGAGCTACATCGACAACGTCGTCTCGGCCGATGGCAGCGTTACGGCGTTGCAGGTGCGGTCCTACGCCTACTCGACAGAAGGCCTCGAGGGCGATGAGCTCGCGGGGTTCGAGGATACGCCTCCGTCGGTGATGCGCGAGGAGCTTTCGGCGCGCGAGCACGGGGAGTACAGCCGCGCAGTGATCGAGACGGTCGATCGCTTCAGACGCGACGACTACACGATTCATTTGACCGGGCAGCCGCTCGTGGCCTTTGGGCTCACGCGTTCGATGGCTCAGGACGTGCCGAAGATCTTCGGAGGCGCGCTGCTGCTCGTGGGAGTGATGCTGATCGCACTCTTTCGTCGCCTCTCGCCGCTCCTGCTGTCTGCGACGGTCGTGATCCTGTCGCTGATCTCGACCCTCGGGATCGCGCAGCTGCTGGGCTTCCCGATCTCGATCCCCACGCAGGTGCTGCCCTCTTTCATGCTCGCGGTCGGCGTCGGCTACGTGGTCCATCTGTTGGCCATCTTCTTCCGCGCTCTCGGCCGAATGGGGGATCGTGGGGACGCGCTCGAGCATGCCCTGCGCCATGTCGGCCTGCCGATCCTGATGACGGCCGCGACCACGATGGCAGGTCTCGTTTCGTTCGTCGCTGCGGATCTCTCGACGGCCTATCAGCTCGGAATCTCCGGCGCGATCGGCGTCGGAGTCGTGACGGTCTACACGCTCGTATTCGTGCCGGCGATGCTCGCGATCCTGCCGCTTTCGGCGAANCGNAACTCGAGCGGTCTCGAAGGCGGTTCCGCGTTNCTCGCNGCNTGCGGCCGGCTCTCGGTTCGTCACCCGAAGAANCTCACCGCCGCTGCGGCCTTTNTGGCGCTCGCTTCTCTNGCGCTTCTGCCCCGGCTCGATCATTCCGCGAATCCGATGGACTACTTCCCGGATGGCCACTGGCTGAAGGAAGGCACGTTCTTCACGGACGAGCGGCTCGGCGGAATGCAGTCCCTGGAGATCGTGATCGACACGAAGCAGCCGCAGGGGTTGCACGAGCCCGCCGTGCTCCAGGGCTTCGACCGGCTCGATCGTCTGGTCGCCGACCTGAAGGGCGAGGGGGAGCAGGTCTCGCGGACGTGGTCGATGCTCCAGATTCTCAAGGAGACGAACCAGGCGCTCCACGAGGGGGACCCGGCGCACTACGTGGTGCCGGAGAACGAGCGACTCGTTTCGCAGGAGCTGCTGCTTTTCGAACAGAGCGGCTCGGATGACCTTGAGAAGATCGTCGATCGTCAATTCAGTCAGGCGCGGGTGAGTGTCCTCACCGGCTGGGAGGACGGGGTCGAGAAGCAACGCTTCATCGATCGGACCCGCGATCGGATCATCGCAGCCGTGGGGCCCCAAGCTGAGGTCACGATCACCGGCGCCGTTGCGCTGATCGCACGGACCGCCTCGGCGAGCTCCGAGACGATGATCCAGAGCTACTCCCTCGCGCTCCTCCTGATCACGCCGATGATGATCGTCCTGATCGGGAGTCTGAGAGCGGGGCTCGTGAGCATGGTGCCGAACCTGGTTCCGATCCTGGCTTCTCTCGCGCTGATGGTGGTCGTGGGAATCGAACTCGATCTCTTCACGATCCTGGGCGCCTGTATCGCGATCGGCCTTGCCGTCGACGACAGCATTCATTTCATCAGCGGCTTCCGGAGGCACTTCGAGCAGACGGGAGATCCCGCCCGTGCCGTCGAGCTCACGATGGAGTCGACGGGGCGAGCCTTGCTCTTCACGTCGGTGGTCCTGGCAGCGGGCTTCGCGACCCTGGGGCTCTCGTCGATGGCGAATCTCGGTTATCTGGGGCTCACCACCGCGTTCGCGATCAGCCTTGCCTTCTTGCTCGACGTCACCGTGACGCCGGCGCTGCTCGTGCTCACCCATCGGAAGGTCGGGTCCTGAAACTCGGTGGCGGATTCGCCCAGGGGCGACGCCTTCCGGGAAGACGCCGCGTCGGATCTTCCCGCTGCGGGGAGTTGAGAACGCCGGGCGGGGCGTGCGAGAATGGCGGCTGGGGGTGAAGTTGGGCGCGAAGGACCCTGCCGATGCTGAATCATGCTGCCACTTTCATCCGAACCAGCTTCCTCGTTGCCGGGCTGATGACGCTGGCCCTGAGCGCTTCGGCCCTCGAAGGCATCGAGCTGAACGAGCCGCTCGAGCCGGTCGCCGAAGGCGAGTGCCCGCGCCTCATCCAGATCAAGTACCCCTTCCTCCCTTGTGCGGACGGGCAGATCGGTCAGTCCGAAGAGAACGAGACCTGGGAGAACTCGCGACAGCTCCCGCAGCAGGGCTCCTGGAACGAGGGCGATGGTGCCTGGGGTCCGGACCGGAATCAGAACTGATCGCGGAGAGCGGCGGGGCGTCGCCGCTTCGAGGAGCCCTATGACGACACCGGAGCCTCCGGCTTCTGCTTCGGGACGACCGCTGCCCGATGCCCCCGCAACCCACCGTAACCGCGAGCCGATCCGCGAGGAGCTCGCGCGCTGGCTCCCGGAGTCGGCGCGCGTTCTAGAGATTGCGAGCGGGACGGGGCAGCACGCAGTCTACTTCGCGGAGCGCATGCCCGATTCCACCTGGCTGCCCTCCGACGGGAATCCCGAGAGCCTCGACGGGATCGCCGCTTGGATCGCCGTGGCCGGTGTCGGCAACGTCGAGGCGCCGCGCCTCCTCGACGCGCGTCGTGCGGAGTGGCCCGAAGGGCTCGATCCGGTCGACGCGATCTTCAACGCCAACATGATCCACATCTCGCCGTGGGAGGTCGCCGAGGGATTTCTCGCCGGGGCAGGGCGGGTTCTGGCGTCCGGCGGGCTGCTTCTCGTGTATGGCCCCTTCAAGGTCGGCGGCGCGCACACTTCCGGGAGCAACGCCGAATTCGACGAGAGCCTGCGAAGTCGTGATCCGCGCTGGGGCATCCGTGATCTCGAGCGGGTGATCGAGCACGCGGCGGCCGCGGGTCTCGAGCACCGCGAGACGACCGAGATGCCCGCGAACAACAAGCTGCTCGTATTCGTACGGCGTTAGTTGCCGGCGCTCTCGTCCATCGCGAAGCTCGCCTTCGAGATCGGACCGTTCTCGCGCCACATGTAGCAGGCACCCGGGTTGCCCCCGAGCCGCGCGACCTCGGGCTCCTTGCCTTCGGAGCGCGCCATGGCCTGCTCTTCGAAGAAGAGGTCCATCTGCGCGGCGCTGATCTGGATGAAGCCGGGCGCGAACATGAGGAGCGCGTCCTGAAGGACCTTCCGGCCGGGGTCGTCGCTCGTAAGTCCGAAGATGCGCTTTGCCAGACCGGGGAGGACGGGTGTGCCAAGGAGCGACTCGAAAGCAGCGCTCTCGTCGGTCCAGGCGACCTCCTCGAGGCTGTCCGCGTCCCGGAGGCGTTCGCTGATCTTGAGCGAATCGAAGCCGAATCGCTTGCGATCGACCGTCGCGGCGATCTTCACCTCATGAAAGCGCTCGACGCGGGTGAGCGAGTGACGGTCGGGAGCATAGGGCCGCGTCATCGAGTCCGAGAGCGCGACCCCGACGTCGATGAGGTCGCCTTCTCGACGCATTCCGTCGACGAAGACGGCTCGTCGGAAGAAGCGGTCCCCCTCGGCGTGGTGCGTTCCGTCGCGTTCTGCGCGGGCGCGCTCGATCCGCGCTGCATGCGGGATCGCGGAGGCCATCAGCTGGAAGAGCGTGAGGAGGTGACTGCAGCCGAGCGGTCCCCCGAATTTCGCGGACAGCTTGGCCGTGAAGTCGTCGTCGAGGCACTCGCCGGTTAGCTCGACGAGGCGCGGCGCCGGATCGCGGCAGCATTCGCCGCGGGTGGCTTCCGAGGCTTCCACGGCGACGAAGGGTTGATCGACCCGGATCGCGTCCATGCGAAGGGTCGTCGGATCGAGCTCGAGCTCGATCGACATCGAGTGGATCACGCCTGCGGGCTGGATGTCGTAGCTCGTCGGGACGAAGCCGTTCTTGCGTAGGTCGATCACGTCGCCGCGTGCACGCCACTGCTCCGGGCCCGCGGCGCGGAGCTGAACGGTGAGGGATCGCGTGTGAAGGGGCAGCCCGTCGATCGAGGCGGGCAGGCCCCGGACGGACGGGGGAGCCAAGTGCGAGACCCGATCAGTCGTGTTGGTAGGTCGTATGCGTCGGTCGCCCACGCAGGATGTTCAGAGCACCCCAGTCGGTGACCTTCTTGAACGCGTCGCTGGCGACGAAGTCCTTGAATGCCTGCTCGTCCTGCCAGCGCGAGACGATCAGGTAGACCGGCTCGCTGTCGCCCACTTCTTTGAAGATGGAGGAGGTCTCGTGTCCCTCGATCTCGCTCATCGTCTCGACGACCTTCGCGCAGGCGTCTTCGAAGACCTGCTCCTTGCCGGGAATGACGAAGTAGTTCATGCCGATCGTGACCATGGGAGCTCCTCTTGCTCGACGGGTTGGGAAAACAGGCCGCGCAGCATAGCGGCGCTGAATCGGGAGGGGGACGCACCCCCTGGGGCACCAAGGCGGCCTTTCAGCAGCCCTGGACTGCGAGTGCAGTCAGGAAGCTGCACTGTCCGGCCATCCGCTGCAGTATTCTGGCTGGACTTGGATGGCTTCTCGAGGCTCTCCTTACAGCAGGGGCCACGAGAGCTCGGCACGAAGTGGGCACGGCCCATGCTCCAGAAGAGAGTATGCGATGCACGGCACGAACCCGAATCCAGAACGGTCTGCACCGGGGTAGGCAGTTCGCGGATCTGACGGACTCTCGGTCGATGCCGAGATGGACGCCCTTGAGAACGTCCGAGAGCACATCTCCCGGATGGTTCTTCAGGGCGAGCTCAACAAGGAACTCGGCGAGGACGGGGATGCCTTCCGGGTGCCGCTCCGGGGCTTCCGGGACGAGGCTCGGCGCGCTCCGAGCTAGAGAGGCTCAAGAAGGAGTTCCTGCCCACGCCGGCGATTCCCGCGGCGGTCGTCTCGAAGACGACGACGGGCGGGGGGCTCGAGGCCAGCGGGGTGCCCGTGGTGGGCTGAGCCGTGAGGAGCGGCGGTTTGGCTTGGCCCCTCGGGGATATTGGCTCTGGGAGAGGCCGTCGCGGTTGACCCCACGGCGGCCTCTCGCTAAAAACTGCGCTCCCTCGCGGGCTTGCGTCGCGGTCTGAGCCGCCGAGCCCCCGATCCCAACTTTATTTCGAGCCCGCTCCCCGCCCCGATTCTCCGGTGGCCCCGATCGCTCGCTCGAACTCCGGAGCAACGAAAGCATGGCGCGTGTTTGTGCACTGACGGGTAAGAAGGTCCAGTACGGACACAACGTCTCCCACTCGAAGCGGGCGACCAACCGACGTTTCGAGCCGAACATCCAGAAGGTCCGGCTCCAGTCCGAGGCGCTCGGGCAGCGCATCCCGCTGAACATCGCGGCCCGGACGCTGCGCTCGGTCCAGAAGAAGGGCGGCCTCGACGCCTACCTCCTCGGAACCGACGACCTGAAGCTTCAGCCCGGTGCGATCCGCCTGAAGAACAAGATCCGGCGGAAGCTGAGCGGCCGCTAGGTCCTCCGCCCGCCTGTTCCCGGGCGGTTACGTCGCGGGCTCGTACCAGATCGGTGACGTCCATGCGCGCTCCTGGATCACGCGCGGGATCCCCGGATCGCTGCACGCAGCGGGGCGTTCGGCTTCAGGAAGCGACAGGCAGCTCCGCCAACTCCAGCGACAGCTCGGGTTCTCCACGGCGCGCACGTAGTAGGCGGCGTCCCGTGAAGCATCGAACGCCGGGTCCGTCCAGACGGCGCAGAGCGCATCGTATCCCGCGCCCCTGGGCTCGCAGGTGTCGAGATCGACGCTCGGTGCCTCCCGGCTCGAACCCGCGACGTCCGCGAGGCGTCCGCCGACGTCGTGGACGGCCTGATGGAACTGTCCGTCTTCGCCGTACCAGACCTTCACGATCTGCAGCCGGTCGAGTTGGCCACCCGGGTGTTCCGCCACCCCGGGATCCCGAGCGACCTGGGCGACGAAGGTCGGGGCGGCGCCGGACTGCGTGGTATCGGGCAAGATGGAACCCATCGATACGCCCTGCGCATAGCCGGTCTCGACGAGGTCTCCGCGTCCGCAGAGATCCTCGGGCAGATCCCAGCCGCCGAAGAAGCGAGGCTCGATGCGAGGGCCGCTGGTCGCGAACGTCTCGCGCCGGGTCATCGCATCGAAGATCGAGTCCCGCGCGTTCTCCTCCGCCCACACGCCCATCAGTCCACCCGGGTTCCGGGCGATGTTCCCCGCGCCGGCGAACCGAGGTTCCGTCGTCATGCGGCCTTCGGGCGTCGCGTCGATGTCCGCGCAGCAGCCCTCCCAGTCGTACTCCTCGGTATCGCCGGGGTTCGCGTTGTGGCCGTCGGTCGAGCCGATCATCCCGAACTGGAACGGGTTCACGCCGACGCGGCCGCGCTCACGCATGCCTTCGACGAGCGCATAGCGCGCGAAGTCGACCCGGGACCGACAGCCTCCCCCGCGGATCGCGCCCCATCCCGCGCCCTCTTCGCAGTCCTCCAGCGGCACTTCCGCGAACTGTCGGATCTTCTCGAACTCACAGAGCTCGTCCTCCCCACCGACCACGCCGAACATCCCGTTCGCGCATTCGGACTCGCCCTTCACCTGCATCATCTCGACGAGTCGCTCGATCCGCGCGCGGACCTTCACCTGGCGAAGCTGTTCCTCGCGGGACTCCCTCTTCCAGGCCGTCTCGAAGAGTCGCCCGTTCGAGACGTTCGAGTTGTGCGGAATCGTGATGACTTCGCAGCCCGTCCCTGCGTTCGTACAGAGCCGGTCGAGGCGGTCCCAGAGGTCGATCGCATCCGGCGCTTCGAGGGAGGAGATCGGGAGCTCGGGCACGCTCGCGTTCCGGAAAATCACGTTCCGGTGGACCTTCGACATGTTGACGGAGTAGCTGTGCTCCCAGCCGTGGAAAGCGGTGAAGGCGCAGGCTTCGCTCGTGTCGTTCCAGCGTTCGGTGGCGCGCATGGTCTCTTCCCAGGCGGTTTCGAGGGAGTCGCGGCAGGCGGCGTCACCCGGGCCGCAGATGTCCCCCCGGCGACCGAGCGCACCGACGACGCCGGTCATCTTGCCGCCGAGCTTCAGGCCCGGAATCGGCGGCTTGATCGGTCGTTCGCCGCGAAACCCGCGGCAGGACTCGCTGTCGTAGGAGGTCGAGCCCGGCGTCGTGCAGAGGTTCACCTCGCCGATCCACTCCGCGTGGTCGGTGACCGCGGCGAAGTCGAGGGGGCGCGCGAGCGCCCAGCTCCGGGATCCGATGCCGCTCTCGTCGAAGGGGCCGAAGCCGATCGTTTCGCCCCGGGCGAAGCGGTACGCGTCGTCGGGCGATCCCAGCATTCCGCGCGAACGCGCATCCATCGAGAATTTCGTGTGGACGTGGAGGTCGCCGAAGAACGCCTGGCGGAGCGGGTCGCGATGGGCGCAGGGAGCAGCGCGTGGTGCCGTGTCGCCCGACGCGGGCCGGACTTCCGGCGTCCAGTCGTCGGCGGAGGGCCGGATCGCCAGCAGGCTTGCACAGGAGATCGTGAGAGCGAGGAAGAGGAGCAGACCGAGTCGCGCGCGCATGAATCACCTCCGACGGACGTCGGAAGCATGGCGCGAGTCCGCAACGAAAACGAGGGCCCGTTCCTTGCTCAGGAACGCGCCCTCGTTTCGAATCGGGTTGTCCGGAAAGGACTACTTCTTGCCGCCGTAGCGCTTGCGGAAGCGGTCGATCTTTCCGTCGGCGTCGAGCTCGCGCATCTTGCCGGTCCAGAACGGGTGGGACACCGACGAGATCTCGAGGCGGACCACCGGGACCTCTTCGCCGTCGACCTCGCGGGTCTCCTTTGACGTGACGGTCGAGCGGCTGGTCCACTCGTTCCCCGTCGCGGAGTCGACGAAGATCACCTTGTGATAATCGGGATGGATTTCGGGCTTCATCGGATGGCTCGCTTCTACCAGCTGCTCTTGCGCACGCCAGGGAGCTGGCCGCGGAGGGCGAGCTCGCGAAGGGCGATGCGGGAGATGCCGAACTTTTTGTAGTAGGCCTTCGAGCGGCCGGACACGGAGCAGCGATTGTTCTTGCGCGTCGGGCAGGAGTTGCGCGGCAGCTTCGCGAAGCCGGCCTGCGCCTCGAGCTTGTCGTCCATGGACGCGTTGGGATCCTTGAGGATCTTGCGCAGCTCGGCGCGCTTCTCGGCGTGCTTCGCGATGAGAGCGAGGCGCTTGTTGTCTCGATTGACCTGGGACTTCTTGGCCATGGTGGCTGTCTTGGCTCCTGGGAGGGATTCTCGGAGCGCGGGAGAGTACGGGGGAGCGCCCTTCGTGGCAAGGCAAACGCACCCGATCCTCTCGGATTCTCAATCGAATTCCGGGATTCCCCGGAGGGAATCAGAGGGGTCCGGGGTAAATCGATGCGAAAAAGCCCCGCCCCGATCTCAGCGTTCTTCGAGGTCGCCGGGGTCGCCCTCGATCCGGTCCCGGCCGGCGTCCTTGGCCTGATAGAGCGCCCGGTCGGCGCGATCGATCCAAGCGGCCGCGGTTTCTCCGCGGCGGAGATGGGCGATGCCCATCGAGGCGGTGATTCGGATCGGCTCGTCGGGGTCGCCGTGCAGAATCTCCTGATAGCGGATCGTCGCCCTTCCCCGCTCCGCCACGTCGAGCGCGGTCGGAAGGTCGATGTCCCGGAGGACCA
The DNA here is from genome assembly GCA_002709835.1 of Deltaproteobacteria bacterium. GTDB lineage: Bacteria > Myxococcota_A > UBA9160 > UBA9160 > UBA4427 > UBA4427. The sequence goes on along the minus strand of PAQX01000054.1, from coordinate 5,066 downwards.
CCGCGAATTCCTCGCCGCCGTACCGGGCCACGAAGTCGTCCTGGCGCATGAAGCAGCGGGTCAGGGTGTCCGCGACCTCGCGCAGGACCACATCGCCGCACGGGTGGCCGTGGTTGTCGTTCACCCACTTGAAGTGATCGATGTCGACCATGATCAGACAGCTACGCCACCCGAAAAGGGTCGCGAGGTCCACTTCGCGTTCGATCTGCTCGTCGAAGGCGGCCCGGTTGTAGACCCTGGTGACCGGGTCGATGGCCGCCCGCTCCCGGACGCTGTCGAGCTCGTCGCGCAGGTTCTCGAGCCGGGCCGCCATCTGCTGAATCTGCTCCCGGTAGCGGGTTCCGCGCTCCGCGAGGAATTCCGTCAGCAGCGAGACCGTCTCCTGGGCCTCTCCCTTGATCTTCTCCGGCTCGCCCGAGCGCACCGCCCCCTCGAGGCGCCGCATCCGGTGTCCGATCCGCCGGTCGGCGTTCTGCTCGACGGTCAACGTACGTCGGAGGCTGGAGATGAAGGACCAGGCTGCATCCCGGAAGTCGTGGAGCGACTTCGTGACGTAGTCGTGCTCGGCGACGCGCTGGTCCCGGACGGCTCTCCGTAGGCCGGGAAGATCCCTTTTACCGGGGCCGACCTCGAGGTCTTCGCCCTCGTCTCGTTCGCGCGACGGCGGCGGCACGCCGATCAAGAGATGGCGGGCCCAGGTCTCGAACGTCTCTTCGATTTCCTCGGCGCTCCGCGGCCCCACGTCGAAGGCGTTCTCGCCGAGGATGCGGAGCAGGTCTGCCATCATGTCGAGAGCGCGATCGGCGGGGATCGCTGCGATCGCGTCCGCATCGGTCTCCTGGGTCGTTGCCGGAGCCGTCGCCTGCTTCGCCGAATGCTTCTCCGGCTTTGCATCCCTACCTGCGTTCTTTTTGCGCTTTCCGAAGAGCATGCTCTTCTTTCGGTCGAACACGCCCTTCGCGGGAGTACGCGCGTCACGAGATCCGAGAATCCGGGCGCTTTCCCGAGCCGCGCCTCCGGACTTCGCCCGATCGGCGAATCGGGCCCGAAGACCGCTCGGGGCGAGCGATTAGGGGGGGCTCTGCACTATCCTCGCGCGCTTCGATCCGGCCGGGAGGGCCGGGTCCGTCCCTACGAACCGCACCCTGCGCGGAAGTCAGAGAGAGCCCCATGAGTGAGTCCACGACGCCGGGCGCCCGTCCGGTGCGATCGATCGACCCGAGGCGCCTCCCCAAGCACTTCGAGGCGGAGGTCGTCGAGGACAAGTGGGACGCTGCGTGGCAGGAAAGCGGGGTCTATCACTACGACCCCGAGCGCTCACGCGAGGAGACCTTCGTGGTCGATACCCCGCCGCCCACGGCGTCGGGCTCCCTCCACATCGGCCACGTGTTCTCGTACAGCCAGGCCGACGTGGTCGTGCGTTACAAGCGCATGGCGGGGATGAACATCTTCTACCCCATGGGCTGGGACGACAACGGTCTGCCGACCGAGCGCCGGGTCCAGAACTACTTTCACATCCGCTGCGATCCGAATACGCCCTATGAGGAAGGCATGACCTTCGAGCAGGCTTCGGCGAAGACGCGGAAGAAGCCGGCCCAGCTCGTGTCGCGCCCGAACTTCATCGAGGCCTGTTACGACCTGATCCGTGAGGACGAACGCGCCTTCTCCGAGACATGGCATCGGCTCGGTCTCTCCGTCGATTGGCGGCAAGAGTACCAGACGATCGACGAGCACTGCCGTCGCACGGCCCAGCGTTCGTTCCGTGATCTCTGGGACAAGGGCGAGGTCTACACGTCCGACGCGCCGACGATGTGGGACGTCGACTTCCAATGCGCCGTCGCTCAGGCAGAGGTGGAAGACAAGGACGTGCCCGGCGCCTTCCACAAAATCGAATTCGCGATCGAAGGCGCGGACGCGAGCTTCGTGATCGCGACGACGCGACCGGAGCTGCTGGCGGCCTGTGTCGCGGTGACGGCGCATCCCGAGGACGAGCGCTTCAAGCCCTATTTCGGCAAGCGGGCCATCACGCCGATCTTCCGGGCGCCGGTCCCGATCTTCCCGAGCGAGATGGCCGATCCCGAGAAGGGCACGGGCATCCTGATGGTCTGTACGTTCGGTGATCAGACCGACGTCCAGTGGTGGCGCGAAGAAGGGTTGCCGCTCCGCCAGATCGTCGGCCTTCAGGGTCGTCTGCGGAAGATCGACTTCGGCGAAGCGCCGTTCGAGAGCCTCGACGTCGCGAAGGCCAACGCGAACTATGCAGAGCTCGAGGGCAAGAACATCAAGCAGGCCCAGGCCGCGATCGTCGAGATGCTCCGGGATCCCGCGCACTCGGCCACGGGCAACGGTGCGCCGCTTCAGGAAGAGCCGGAGCAGATCTCGCACGCTGTGAAGTTCTTCGAGAAGGGCGACCGCCCGCTCGAGCTACTGCCGACGCGCCAGTGGTTCTGCAAGCTTCTCGACAAGAAGGAGCGGCTGGTCGCGAAGGGCGGCGAGGTGCAGTGGCATCCGCCGCACATGTTCGCCCGGTACAAGGACTGGACGGAGAACCTCTCCCTCGACTGGTGCTTGTCGCGTCAGCGCTATTTCGGCGTGCCGATTCCGGTCTGGTACCCGCTCGATTCCGAGGGCGAGCCGGACTACGACCATCCGATCGTGGCGGACGCCGACGTGATGCCCATCGACCCGACGACCGATGTTCCGCCGGGCTACGACGCCGCGCAGCGCGGTCAGGCGAACGGCTTCGTGGGAGATCCCGACATCTTCGATACGTGGTTCACGAGCTCGATGACGCCGCAGATCAGCTCGCACTGGGGTGCCGACGACGCGCGCCACGCGAAGCTCTTCCCGGCGGACATGCGACCTCAGGGGCACGACATCATCCGCACGTGGGCGTTCTATACGATCGCGAAGGCGATGCTCCACGAAGACGAGGTGCCCTGGCGCAACGCGCTCATCTCCGGCTGGATCCTCGATCCCGATCGGAAGAAGATGTCGAAGAGCAAGGGCAACGTGACGACGCCGCTCCCGTTGATCGAGAAGTACGGCGCGGACGCGGCTCGCTACTGGGCGGCTTCGGCCCGGCTAGGTTCGGATACGGCCTTCGACGAGAGCGTCTTCAAGATCGGCAAGCGTCTGGTGACGAAGATGTTCAACGCGGCGAAGTTCGTGTTGTCGCAGGAAGGCGACGTCCATCCGATCACGTCGGAGCTCGACCGGGCATTCGTGGCCAGGCTGAAGGCGCTGGTCGAGAACTCGACCGAGAACTTCGAGGCCTACCAGTACGCTCACGCTCTCCAGGAGATCGAGAGCTTCTTCTGGACCCACTTCACCGACACGTACCTCGAACTCGCGAAGGTCCGCGCGCGCGGCTGTGCCGACGGTGCGACCGGTGACGACGCGGCGGCGAGTGGCTCCGCGATCGCCTCGCTTCGTCTCGGCCTCTCGACGCTCCTTCGGCTGCTCGCGCCGACGCTTCCCTACATCACGGAAGAGATCTGGAGCTGGGCCTTCGCCGAAGATTTCGGCGCCCCGAGCGTGCACGGCACGTCCTGGCCGGGCGCTGCGGACTTCGAGGGGATCGAGGCACCCCATGACGAGAAGAGCTTCGAAACGGCCGTCGCCGCGCTGGCGGCGATCAACAAGGCCAAGGCGGACGCCGAAGTGTCGATGGGGCGTGAGGTCGAGGCGCTCACCCTCGCGACCGACCCGACCACGCTGTCGACGCTGGGAGGCGTCGTGAGCGACGTGCTCGCGGCAGCCCGCGTCGCGGAGCACCAGCTCGTGGCGGATGACGCGCTCGACGCCGGTACCTTCGCCGTGCAGGCGATCGCGTTCGCCCCGAAGCCCGAGAAGGGCTGAGCGTCCCGCGTTCGCACGAGCGCCCGAGAAGGGCTGAGCGTCCCGCGTTCGGCTATCTCCTGCGCTCGCGGACCAGGGCTTCCTGTGCGATCGAGGCGAGCTGAACGCCGCGGGTGTCGTACATGCCGGCGAAGATGAGCGCGCGCGCGTGCTGGGCGATCGGGGAGACCGATGAGAGGGTGATCCAATCGTCCCAGTGGATCGGGTGGTGGAGTCAGACCGTGTGGTCGAGGCTCGAGCCCATGTGGGTCTTCATGGGGACGCCGCCGGCGCCCTTCATGGCGGTGGCGATCAGCGTGCGATCGGTCGCGTAGATCAGGATCGCCGTGTGGAGGTCGGGGTCGTTCGGTATAACGCCGCGCGACCGCATCCAGGCCGATCGCACCGGATCCTTGGGTTGGCCCTCTGCGAACTCGTTCTCGTCGAGGACGCGGACCTCGATCGGATTGTCGTAGACCTTCGGCGGCGGCAGCCCCAGGCCCTTGTTGCGGACGTCGGTCCACTCGGGGAGGCCGTCCGGGCCATCGATGCGGGGCGCGGGTCGCTGAAAGCTCATCCCTTCCTCGGGACGCGCGAAGCTCGCCGACATGTTGAAGATCGCCTCTCCGTTCTGATGGGCGACGACGCGGCGGGTCGTGAACGTCCGGCCGTTCCTGATCCGGTCGACCACGAAGCGGATCGGGCGGTCGTAGGACCCGGGGTGCAGGAAATAGGCGTGGATCGAGTGGAGCAGGCTCCCGCCCGCCTGCGAGCCCTTCTCTTCCTCGCTGAGGGTCGCGATGGCCGCCATCGTCGACTGGGCGGCGACGAGGCCGCCGAAGAGGCGGAATTCTAAATTCAAGGCTTTTCCCCACGATGAGGTCGCGATCGAGGGGTTCGAGCGTCAGGCGCTCGCAGAGATCGTCGATCGGCGTGGGCATGGGGGCTCCTCGCTCGACTCGAGCGATCCAGGGGCGCACGGCGCCGCACCCTGGCAGATCCCTCTCATCGACGGCCGCCTCAGTCCGATTCAGAGTTTATAATAATTTGGAAATACTTTAAAAAGAGATAATAATCAGAAATAGGGTAACATGATTTTAAGATGGAGCCGGACACGACACAGACTGCTCAAAGCAGCCCTCGCGCGACCAAGCGTGAGCGCACGCGGGCCCGCCTACTTGCGAATGCGATCGCGTTGTTTCGCAAGCAAGGCGTCAGAGAGACCC
>PAQX01000053.1 GCA_002709835.1 Deltaproteobacteria bacterium | reverse complement strand
AACCAGACGGGATCGCCGTGGTCCTGGAGCGTGATGTGGCCGCGTTCGGCGCGGCCGAAGCCCTCGATGCCCTCGAATTTGCTCGCCGCGAGTGCGGCGTCCCACTCGGGGCTGTCGCGGAGGATGTCTGCGAGGAGCGCTCCGTTGAGCCAGTGGCGGATCCGGTTGCCTTCGACCCGGATCCGGGCGGTGTTCCACTCGCCTAGGGGCAGGGCGGCATCCCGGGCCAGGGACTGGAGGTCGTAGAGATCGCCGGCGCGATGGGTCTCGATCTCGCCGTCCATGTGGCCGGCATCGTCGAGGACCTGCATCTCGAGGGCGAGGTCCCAGGACAGATTCGTCGACTCGTCGGGCACGAGATAGAAGATCCCGCTGTTGCCGCCTTCGCTGATCCGCCAGTCGACCGAGAGCTCGAAGTCGCCGAAGCGATCGACGGTCATCAGGTCGACCGCGCCCCGGGTGAACGGATTCAAGTGGTTCAAGACGAGGCCGAAGAGGGACACGTCCCGGGTGAAGTGGAGCGCTTCGTCGTCGATCACCCAGTGTTCGATCGTGTCGTCGTCGGCGCCGTAGATCTTCCAGCCCGAGAAACTCTCGCCGTCGAAGAGGCGTCGCCAACCTTCGGCGCGTTCGAGTTCGGTGAGCGTGTTCGGGGCGGCTTCGGCCGCCTCGCCCGGCGCCGCGGCGACGGCCGCCGGGGGCGTTCCCGGAATCGCGTTCACCGTATACCAGGCTTCGTCGATCCACAGGGATTCGCCTTCCGCGGAGCGGAGGCTCGACGGAAGGCGTAGATAGACCACGCGGCCCGCCTCAAGCACGCGGATGGACAGCCGCACTCGCTTGCGGTCTGCCGAGACTTCGACGCGCTCGACGGGGAGCGTGCGCAGGTCGTATTTAGGTCCGCCATAGATCTCGGCGGGCACGTAGAACCAGTCGCGCGCGAGGAAGTCCGCGCCGGTCGGCGTGACGTCGTCGGCGAGGGGCTTCGTGAAGGTGATCTCGAAGCCGTCACTCCGGATCGACACGGTTGCGGGCTCGAAGGCCTGCTCGCCAGTGAAACGGACGACTTCCAGGCCGAAGTAGGGCTTCCCGTACTCGCCCCAGTTGCCGAGGCTGCCGATCTGGCCGGCGATGAAGCCCTCCCCCGGTGCGGCAAGGAGCCGGTTGATCGGCGCCTCGAAGCCGCCGGAGAAGTGGAACGCGGCACCCTGGAGCGTGCCATCCACCTCCTCCAGGAAGCCGCGCTTGATTCCGCCGTTGTAGATGTCTCCGAAGAGGACCTGTCCCGGGTGCGGGCCTTCTTCGAGGAAGAGCGGCTGGGTCGGAGAGTTCCCGATCTCGTTCTGGGGCAGCCAGAGCGCCGGCGCTGCCACCGGGCCGGTCGGGCTTTCGCCCATCGGGGCACGCCAGCCATGGCGCTCTCCCTCGCGGACCCGGATCAACTTGCTCGAGGGGATCCAGTCGCCCTGGTTGTCGGTGACGAAGAGGGTCCCCGTCGCATCGAGCGCGAGACCGTTGGGCGTCCGTAAGCCGCCGATCACGCGGTCGACCCGACCGCTCTGGATGTCCGCCCGGATCACGTGGCCGCGGTCGGGAGTCTGGTGCCGGCAGCTCTTTCCGCCATTCAGAACGCAAACGGCGAGGGAGGCGAAAAGGGCGTCGTCCTGGGCGATCAGTCCGAAGCCGAACTCGTGGAAGTTCGACGTCACGGCCCAGTCGTTGGCGATCGTGCGGTACTCGTCGGTCCAGCCGTCGCCGTTGTGATCGAGGAGCTGCGTGATCTCCTGCTTCTGCATGACGTAGAGCGCGTTGCCAGAGACGGCGAGACCGAGGGGTTCGTGAAGTCCCTCTGCGATCCGATCGACGCGGACCGCTTCGGGCGGTCCGTTCCAGTCGGTGATCGCGAAGACGGCGCCGTCCGGGTCCCAGGTCGAGACGGCAAGGCGACCGTCGGAAAGCCACGCGAGGCCGCCGACCTTGGGCGTGAACTCACCGCCGTGGATCGGGGTTGTCGCGAGCGACGGGTGGAGCGCGTCCGGCGGGGCGTGGGTATCCGTGCGGAAGCTCCACGTGGCCTCCGCGCCCCGGGTATCGACCACGACGGCGGGGGGCTCGGACGGCGGCGTAGCGAGGATGATCTCCGCGAGGTGCGCTGCCTCGGCGGCGCTGATCCCGGGATGCGGCGGCATGACCGCATCGCCCCATTCGCCGCTCCCCCCTTCGCGAATCCGGCGCGCGAGCCGGTCGACCGTGACGCGCCGGTTCGCGCCGGCGTGGCGGAGCGCGACCTCGCTCCAGGCGGGGCCGACGATCCGCTCCCGCTCGTTGTGGCAGGTGTGGCAGTCGTGGTTCGCGAAGGCGTCCCCGCTCGAAGTGGCTTCGGCCTCGACCTCCAGGGGGCGGGTCGGTCGCGCGAAGCGGTGAACCAGTCGGGCGCGCTCGGCGCGCTCGGGGAAAACGACGCGGTCGGCCTCCCGCTCGACGCCGTGGGCGATGGCGAGGTCCGCCGTGCCGACGTCGCCGAGGGCGACCCGCGGACCGGCGTCGAGTTCGAATCGTCTTTCGAGGCCTGCGGCGGGAGCGACCGTATGGCGTTCGATCTCGGGGAACTCGAGGATCGTGCGCTTCCGGTCGGGGGCCGATGGATCGCGGACGTCGTAGCGGAGCCAGAGCGCGCCGGTTTCAGGGTCGAAGCCGTGACCGCGCCAGCGCACGTCCGCGATCTCCCAGCCCGATGGGGTCTCGACCGACCAGGCGGAGCGTACGGGAGGGGACGCGTAGGCGTCGCCGCGGCTCGTCGGCTCCCGTCCGTGGGCGTTGTCGTAGACGGGGCCAGCGTAGTCGACGTCGCCGCGCCAGAAGAGATGGAGGGCGGCGGTCTCGGTGCTCCAGGCCGCACGGAGGTCTTTCGCGAAGGCTGCGGTCAGGATTCGCGGGCGACCGTCGAGGGCGCTCCGTCGAACCCAGGGCGAGTCGCCTCGTTCGGGGTAGACGCGGCGTCCGTACTTCGCACGATCAATGCGTTCCCCGGGTGCGAAGGCGTTGCGGATCGCTTGACCGAGTTCAGCCGCGGAGAGCTGCTCGACCTGTGCGCGGAAATCCGGCGGCTGGTTCACGAGCCAGAGTCGGAACGCGCCCCAGCCGAGCAGGGGAAGCGCGGTCACGAGCGCCAGGATGAGGAGGAGAAAGCGCTTCACGGGACCGGATCAGCCGGCTTCGCCGGCCCTGGCGTACCTCGGGTCAGGCGCGCGCGCCGGGTCAAAGAAGGGAACCTCTCCATCGACAGTGCACCGTCGGACCACGCGCCGCTGCGGATAGTGGTCGGCGACCGCACGATGGAGCGTCGTGCGTTCGTCCCAGATCGCGACCTCACCCGGGGTCCAGCGCCATCGGACCTGGAAGCGGGGCTGGTCGACGTGGGCGTCGAGAAAGTCGAGGATTGCGTCGCTCTCGTCTTTCGGCAGCCCCACGATCTCATGCATCACGCCCCGGTCGGTGACGTAGAGACTTCGCTTGCCCGTCTCCGGATGGGTGCGCACGAGGGGCTGGTGGACCGGGGGGTAGGCGCCCTTGATCCTATCGCCGAGCCCTTCGATCCCGCTCTTTCGTTCGGCGATCTCGACGAAGTCCCCGTGGCAGGAGTGGGCACACTCGAGGCCGTCGAGCAGCTTCTGCATCGCAGGAGACAGAGCTTCGTAAGCTGCGGTCGTCGAGGCCCACATCGTGTCGCCACCCCACGCCGGCATCTCGAGCGCGGCGAGGATCGCCAACGCCGGAGGGCGTTCGAGCCAGGTCACGTCCGTGTGCCAGAGGTCGACCTCCGGCGGATTCTCCTCATCGTCGACGATGACCTGAAAACCCGGTGCGTCCGCGCCGAAGAGCTTCTCGATCGGGTAGAGCGAAGGCTCTCCGAAGCGTCGCGCGAGCGCGAGCTGTTCATCGCCACCGAGGTCCTGGTCCGGGAAGAAAAGGACTTCGTTCGCCGCCAGCGCGTGGCGAAGCGCGTCGAAGGTCTCCTCCGGGAGCGGCTTCCCGAGATCGAGCCCCTCGACGATCGCGCCGAGTGCGCCGGCGCGGGTCATCGTGAAGGAGGGCGAGAACGACATGGGGGGTTCCTCTTCGGCGTACGCTCGCGCGCTAGGAAGCGACCTTCTCGAGTCCGAGCTTCTCGTCGAGCTTGAGGACACGGATCGCGTTGTCGCGCAGGAACTTCGGCCAGACCGTGTCCTTGAAGGGATTGAACTCGCGCATCTCGGTGAACTGGCGCTCGAGGGAGATGCCCGCCGGGAAGTAGCCGCAGTAGATGATCTTGTCGGCACCGCGGGTGTTCGCGTACTTCACGATCTCTTCCGGGTAGTGCTTGGGGGCGAAGGCGCTCGTGCAGTAGTGCAGCCCTGGCCACTTGAGCATCAGCTTCATGGCCAGCTTCTCCCACGGTTCGCAGCCATGGCGTGTCACCAGGGTCAGCTCGGGGAAGTCGTAACAGACGCGATCGAGGTGTTCGACGTGCTGGGGGTAGCTGGGCATGCGGGGGCCGACGATGCCGGCGTTCATGAAGAGGGGGATGTCGAGCTCCACGCAGGTCGCGTAGAGCGGATACATCTTCGGATCACAGATCGGAACCTGCGGAAATTGACCGCACGGGAAGCAGCCGACGGCCACGATGTCGTGCTCGGCCTTCGCTTCCTTGATCTGGCGGACGGTGCCCATCACGTCGTTCGTGTTATGGGCTTCCATCGTGAGGACGAAGCGGTCCGGGTAGCGCTTCTTCGCCTCGATCCCGTTGTCGGAGAGGCCGCACATGCCAACCTGGACGCCCCACTTGTCCATTTCCGCGAGGGTCCAGTCGACGATGTCGGTGTCCGGCGGGACGATGTCGGGCACGTTCTTGAACATGTACTCCGCCGGGAACTCCATCTGGTCCAGCGTTTCCTTGTCCTTGTAGAGCGGGCGCATGAACTCATACGCCGCCTTCTTCTTCTCGACGTCGGTGTAGGGGAAGCCTACGCCGCAGTCGATGATGCCGATATCGTCGGGAAATCCCATGTTGCCTCCGGGTGGACGGAAGAGTGTGTCGCGTTTGGAGAGGCTCTGCCAAGCGGAGAATGGCTACCGCGGTTGCATCTCGTAGAGCCAGATCTCCTCGTACTGACGAGGGTCCCGCCGAAAGAAGGATTGGCTCGTCCACGCCTCGGCGAACGTCTCGATCTCGGCGGCCTCGGTCACGCGGCGCGCGCGCAGGGCGTAGAGCTGGTCTTCCCTCCGGAGCCGGACCCGTGGGTCGGCGGCGATGTGGACCGCCCACCGGGTCTCGGTCCCGCCTGCGTTGATGTAGAGCCGCCCGTCGATCACCGTGTACGCGAGGTTGACGCTGTAGGGCGCCTCGGGGTTCGTCTCGAGCTGGATCGTGCCCGCATCGCCGGCGAACCCCCAGTCCTCGGGCAGGCCGGCGTCCTCGCCGGCAAGCCGCCCGCCCGGCAGGAGCCCGGCAGGGCCGCCTTCGCCGCGGCAGCCGAGCGCGGTGGAGGACAGAAGGAGCGAAGCGAGAACGAGAAGCAGGGCGGGGCGCATCGATCGGAACCTCCGGAAGGACCGGGAAGAAGAGTTCCGATTGTAGTCACTCGGCGGCGCCCTGCGCGGCCGCTACTCGAGGATTCGCGCACTCTTCAGGTAGTCGAGCTCGGGGAAATCCTTCTTCAGGTACGCGTTGCCCATGTTCTGGACCCGTCCCTGACGGGGGCCTCGGCCCCGCGGCGCGCCTTCGCCGATCGCGTAGATCGCCTCGACGACGTCCATGCCCTCGACGACCTTCGCGAAGGGCGAGAAGCCTTGTCGGTCGAGGCGCGCGTTGTCCGTGAGGTTGATGAAGAGCTGGGTCGTCCGGGAGTTCGGCCGGCCGGTCTTGGCGAAGGTCACGTAGCCGCGCAGATTCGACTCCTTCACCGGATCGTCCCGGATCGTCCGCTTGCTCCATACGCGGCTGACCTTCGGGTTTCCGTGGATACCGAACTGGGCCATGAAACCCTGGATGACGCGGAAGAAGGCGATGTCCTCGAAGTAGCCGATCTTCACCAGATGATGGAAACGGTCGACGCCATTCGGGGACCAGGCGCGGTTCACCTCGAGGACGACCTTGCCCTTCGTCGTGTCGAACTCGACCTTGAACTGCTCCGGCGCCTTCCCGGTCTGGCGGGAGGTCAGCCGATTCACGTCGTCCTCATTCAGGCCAGAGGAGGATGCCGCGGTCCCGGCCTTCTCCATGCCATTGGTCTTACCGGCCTCGTGATGGTCGGCGAAGGCAGGAGCGGCGAGGAGAGCGAGGCAGGCGAGGGCAAGGGGAACGATCGAGCGACGGAACATGGGGTCGGAACCTCCGGACTTCGAAACGAGAGGAAATCGTGCGGGCCGAGTCGGGCCGAGCGACGAATCTACCGGATCGGCCGGTTTTTTCGCGAACCTGAACCCTTTCGGTGGGTAGCTTCCGGTCTGGCCGCTGCCACCTCGGGGCCATCTGGGTGGCATTGACACCGCTGGGCCGACTGACCTAAAGAGCCAAACAATCGAAGGAGGGTTCCCTGATGACGGATGGCGCGCGCACGCGTGAAGACCTGCGGATCACGATCATGGGTGCAGGCCCGGGTGGCCTCTGCATGGCGATCAAGCTCAAGGAGGCGGGCTTCGAGAACTTCACGATCGTCGAGAAGGGCCAGCAGATCGGCGGTACCTGGAACTGGAACCGGTACCCGGGCTGCGCCTGCGACATCCCGTCCCACCTCTACTCCTTCTCGTTCGAGGTGAAGCCGGACTGGTCGCGTCCCTACGCGCCCCAGCCCGAGATCCTCGAGTACCTCGAAGGCGTCGCGGACAAGTACGGGATTCTTCCGTACTGCCGTTTTGGGAACGCCGTCGAGCGCGCGGAGTGGTCCGACGCAACGTCGACCTGGACGGTCACCCTCGAGGACGGGACGACGATCGAGTCCGACATCGTCGTCAGCGCAATCGGAATGTTCAACTCGCTGGTCCTCCCGGACATTGCGGGGCTCGACGACTTCGAGGGCACGAAGTTCCACTCGTCGCGCTGGGATTGGAATCATTCGCTCGAAGGCGAGACCGTGGGTGTGATCGGCTCGGCTGCGAGTGCGGTCCAACTCGTCCCCGAGGTCGTGAAGGAGGCGGGGCAGGTCCATCTCTTCCAGCGAACGGCGAACTGGGTACTGCCAAAGGAGGACGATCCTTTCACCGAGGAGCAGCTCGAGCATTTTCGGCAGAATCCGGAGATCGCGCTGGAGATTCGCCAGACGATCTTCGACGGGATCGAGACCGGTCAGGCCTTCTACGATCGCGGCGTGCGTGACGAGACGGAGCAGGTCGTCCTCGATGCCCTCGCCGTCGTCGAAGATCCGGACGTTCGCGAGAAGCTGACCCCCAAACATCAGTGGGGCTGCAAGCGACCGCTCTTCTCGAACGACTACTACGCGGCTTTCAATCGCGATGATCTCGAACTCGTGACCGAAGACATCGAGCGCGTCACGAAGGACGGCGTCTTGACCAAGGATGGCCGCGAGCGGAAGCTCGACACCCTGGTGCTCGCGACGGGCTTCTCGTCGATCGAGTACCTCTCTGCGATCTCGGTCACCGGAAAGGGTGGCCTCGACCTCGAAGACGCCTGGTCCGAGGGTGCCGTCGCCTATCAGGGGGTGACGACCGCGGGATTCCCGAACCTCTTCATGCTCTACGGGCCGAACACGAACCAGGGTTCTCTGATCACGATGATCGAGTGGGAAGCGGATCACGCGCTCGCGCACATCGAACGCATCGTCGAGGAGAACCTCGCCTGGCTCGACGTCCGCGCCGACCTGCAGGCCGCTTACAACGATCAGATGCAGAAGGACATCCAGGACGTCGAACCTTGGACGGATGGCTGCAACAACTACTACAGCCACCCGAGTGGCCGGGTCGTGACCCAGTGGCCGAAGCGGATGACCGACTATCGCGAGATGATCGAAGACATCGATCCCGATGCGTACGAGACCGCGAAACATTGATCGCCGCGCCCTGCGGATTCCGTTCCGCTGTTGAGTGGGCGGACCACGACCGGGATAGCCGCCTCCCGGGCGGACGGGACGCGTTTCGAATGGGCGACCGCGCCGAGCGAACCGGCTACGATCGCTCCGCGTCAGAGAGCGCGAGGAGACGAGCCGAATGTCCGCCGAGTCGAGTGAGAGAGCGACGCCCCTGGTCTGGTTGATCAGCGGCTGTTCGACCGGAATCGGTCGGGAGATCGCCCGCGCGGCGCTCGAAGCGGGCGACCACGTCGGCGTGTCGGCGCGCAACCCGGCGGTCGTCGAAGACCTCGTCGCCGAGTTTCCCGAACAGGCCGTCGCGGTCGCGCTCGACGTCACGGATCCGACGCAGGTACGCGCCTCCGTCGCCGCGACGGAAGCGCGCTTCGGACGGATCGACGTGCTCGTGAACAACGCTGGTTACGGCTACGTCAGCTCGATCGAAGAGGGTGACGAAGCGGAAGTGCGGCGCATGTTCGACACGAACTTCTTCGGGGCGATCGATCTGATCAAGGCGACGCTGCCCGGGATGCGCGCGCGCCGAGACGGCTTGATCGTGAACGTGTCGTCGGTCACGGGTTACGTCTCGATGCCGGGGAACATCTATTACAGCACGTCGAAATTCGCGCTGGAGAGCCTTTCCGAGGGGCTCGCCCGAGAACTCGGACCGCTCGGCATCCGTGTCTCCGCCGTCGCGCCGGGCGTATTCCGTACGGACTGGAACGCGCGCTCGATGCACGAGTCGGAAGAGACGATCGCCGACTATGCACCAACGGTCGGTGAGCGGCGCAAACTCCTTCGGACGACGCCGGAGGGATTCGGTGGAGACGCGCGGAAGGTGGGCGAGGCGCTCGTGATGCTGTCACGACTCGAGGCGCCGCCCGTCCACTTGCTACTCGGCGCGGATGCGGTGGGCGCAGCGCGGGGAAAGATCGCCGACCTCTCGGCTTCGATCGACGAATGGGAAGCCTACGGGGTCGCAGCGGGCGAGACCGACGTCGCCGAATGAGAAAGGGCCCGGCGGAGATCCGCCGAGCCGTCTCGGGTCAAGCGCGCGCGAGGCGTGGAACGGTCAGTTCGCCGCTTCGTATCTCGGCACGGCATAGCCGGCTCGGGTGAGTGCCGTAACCACGTCGTCGATCGAGAGCTTCTCGTCGTCGAAGGTCACACTCACCGTGTGCTCGTTCATGTCGGTCTCGACCGAGGCCACACCGAGCTTCTCGACGGCCGCACGGGCCATCGCGGACGAGCCGCCTCAGGTGACGCCAGGGGTCTCGAGCACGTACGAGACGTCGGCGGCCGCCGCCGTTCCTGCGAAGGCGAGGAAGCAGGCGAGGGCCATCAGGGCTTTCAGGGTCTTCATTGGATTCCTCCTGTCGGGCGAAGCATTCCGGAAGTCTAGCTTTCGATTCCCGCCAGAAGAGAATCGGTCTGGGCCCGCGCGCCCGACGAAGCAGCTCGCGGTCGTCGGGAGGCGGATGCCCCTTGCGAACTGGACCCTTCGAGGGAGGATGCGCCCTCCGTGCGTTCAGGGGGCCGGCCAGGGCGTCAGCGGGAGCCCTGGGGTCGGTAGGCCCTCGACGGCGCAGACACGGCCGGGGGCGAGTTCGGTCGTGAAGAGCGTGCGACGGTCCATCCCACCGAAGCAGACGTTCGTAGGGAAGGCGTCCTCGCCGAGGTCCACGCGGTCGACCTCCGTCCCGTTCGGGTCGAAGACGCGAATGCAGTGATCCATCGGACACGCGCAGTAGAGGCGACCATCGACGTCGAAGGCGAAGCCGTCGCCGGGGGATTGGCCGGGTAACGTCTCGATCCACCAGTCGGTCTCGCCGGTCTCGCCGTCGATCCACAGGAGACCGCGGCCTTCGACGATGAGGAGCCGGCCATCGGGTGAGAGCGCCACGCCGTTGTCGTAGTCGAAGCCTCCCGCAAGTTGGCGCAGGCCGCTTTGAAGGTCGTAGCGCCAGAAACGCCCTTCTCCGCCTTCGCTCCCGGTCCCGCCATGCGGCGGCGGATCGGTGAAGAAGACCGTGCCGTCGGGTGCGACGACCAGATCGTTCGGGGCCTGGAGGCCCTCATGGGCGAGCGTGATCACGGTTCCATCGGGGAAGACGCGCTGGAGGCCAGGGGGCCCCGGCGTGTAGGGAATCTTGGTGGGGTCGAGGCCGAGAGCGGCGGCGAACCCTGTGAAGTCGATGCATCCGTTGTTGCAGACGAGGAAACCGCCGTCACTGGCGAGGTGGGCGCTGTTGCCGCCGCCCTGGAAAGCGACGACCTCCTCGGTCCTTCCGCTCGCCGGATCGATCCGGAGCAGGCCACCGGGCGAGATGCGTGAGATGACGAGCGTGTCATCGGGGCACCAGACCGGCCCCTCACCCAGAGGTGCCGCGTTCGTGACGACTTCGTATTTCATGAAAAGAGCATGGCAGAACGCTTCGTCGGTCGCCCGCGGCCGGACGCTCGGAAGCCTCACCCAGGCCCTGGAGGTCTTGAACACGATTCTCTTCCTCCTGTCGCAGGACGCGCGGCAGATCACCGGGCCGAGCCTCGACGTCGACGGAAGCAACGGCCTCGAGGGGAGCGGCTTCTCGCCCGTGGTCGAGCGGACGGCGCGCAGGCGCTAGCGTTAGGGAGAGGTCCACCATGTCTTCCCATTTCCGTGCCATCGCCCGTCACACCGTCTTTCCCGTCACCCTCGTTGCGATGCTCTTCGTCGGCGACCGCATCCTGGAGGGGGCCGCACCCCCCGAGAGCGTGATCGTGATCTGGTTCGGGCTGATGCCGTGGGTTGCGTTCCTCGAACGCGTCCTGCCGCGCTATGCGGACTGGAACCGGTCTCATGGGGATTTGCTGACCGACGTGATCTATTTCCCCACTAACCTGGTGATCGCGGGCAGCCTCTCCGCGCTTTGGGCCGTGCTCTACCTCAAGGCGGCGATCGCGCTCCAGCAGGCCGTCGGCAGTCCGCTTTGGCCGAGCGACTGGCCGGTCGCGTTCCAGGTGATCTTTGCCTGCGCCGTGGCGGAGTTCTTCTCCTACTGGCCCCATCGCTGGATGCACGAGAATGCCTTTCTCTGGCGCTTTCATTCGGTCCACCACTCGCCGTCCCGGGTCTATTGGCTGAACGGGATCCGCGCGCATCCCGGAGAGCACGTCTTCCGGGGATTCCTCTCCGGGATCCCGCTTGCGGTCCTGGGCGCGCCGCCCGAGATCCTCGCCTGGTGGACGATCCTCACCCGCGTCGGCGGGCTCTTCCAGCACGCGAACATCGATTTCGCGCTGGGCCCCTTCGCCTGGATCTTCTCGATCGGCGAGCTGCATCGCTGGCACCACGCCGCGGCCAAGGAGGAGTGCGACCACAACTACGGCGACACCTTCATCCTGTGGGACACGGTCTTCGGGACGCGCCATCTCCCGCCCGACCGTCCCGCCCCGGAAGAGGTCGGGATTCGCGGACTCGCGGCCTATCCGAAGTCCTGGTGGGGGCAGATCGTCGCGCCCTTCCGCTGGCGCGAGATCGAAGCGCGCAGCGGTGGAATCGCGGAACGAAGCGTCTAGCGCCGCGCGCGGTCTCGCGGCATCGTGCGCAGAGACGAAGGGGCGCGGATGTTCTACTTGCGGTGGCCGGACGAGGAACGGGTGCGGGCTGCGCTGCGTGATGTGGCGGCGGCGCCGTTCACGCATTCTCACGAAGGCATCACGCGCGAGTCCCTCGAATCCGCGCCGCCGGGCTTCGTGCTCGACCGCTACGGCGTCGAGCTCGGGCGTGGCGAAGCCGTCCTGGGCGCCGCGAGCGAGGCCCTGCGTGACTTCGGGAACTATCCGCCTTCGTTCACGCGGGTCTTTCGTCTCGAAGAGACCTTCGAAGTCGGCACCGTCTTCGGAACCGTCGCTTCGCATTTCGGCTTCGCCTCGATGAACCCCTGTCGGATCGCGTACGTGATCGACGAGCCGGAGGTCGGTCGATTCGGTTTCGGCCTCGGGACGGTTCCCGGGCACGCGGCGTCGGGAGAGGAGCGCTTTCTCGTCTCCCTCGATCCGAATAGCGGCCTCGTCCACTACGATGTCCAGGCGATCTCGCGTCCTGCGGTTTGGCTGGCGAGGCTCGGCCGACCGGCCATGCGGTGGTTGCAGGGGCGATTTCGTGCGGAGTCCTGCGAGACGATGCAGGGGTTGGCGCGCGGCGGCTGAACAGGCGATCGTGGGCGTTCAGTATGGAGGCGTACATGCCCGAGGCGGTCGACTATTTCCGGATCCAGAACCTGCTCCACCTCTATTCGGAGGCGGTCGATCGCGGCGCCTTCGACGAGGTGGGCGAACTCTTCCAACACGCTGACGTCTACTTCCCCGGGGACGATGCACCGGCGGTGCAGGCCGGGAGCGCCGCGTTCGGCGAGCATCTCGCGAAGTGGACCCGTCGCTTCGACGAGACGGGCGGAACGCCCCGCACGCGCCATCTCTGCACGAATCTGATCATCGAGTTCGACGACGAGGCCCACGCGCGCACTCGCAGCTACTTCGTCGTCTTCCAGGGAACGGACACGCTCCCGCTCCAGCCGATCATCACTGGCAGCTACCACGATCGTCTCGAGAAGGTCGAGGGAGACTGGCGCTTCACCGAACGGCGCGAGCTGGTCGGCGAGACCGGGGATCTGTCGGCGCATCTGCTCCAGACCTATGCCGGGCCCACGGGGGAGTAGGGCGCCTCATCGGCGCCCGCGATAGGGTTCTCTGATGGCCGTTCGCGGAATCACGACCGAGGAAACCGATGCCCCTACGTGGGGTTGGAAGATCGACTTCGCAATGCTGAAGGAAGCCGGGGAGATCCGGAAGCGGGACCCGAAGGCCTTCCGGGGCGCGGTGCTGACCTTCTTCGGCTTCGGGGGGCGCGATGACGGCTGGATCCTGCGGACGATGCGCGCGCATCCGACCGGGGCGGCGATCCTTCGGGAGCGCCGGCCGTTGCCGCAGGGAATCCTTGAGCCCGAGCGCCTCGCGGACCTGCCGGAAGGCAGTCTCGGTCGCGCGTACTACGAGCATTGCCGCCACAACGAGCTCGATCCGAAGCTGATTTCGGAGGAGAGTGAGAAGGTCGCTGCGGAGATCCCGGCGACCGCGGAACATCGCTTCATCTACAACCGCACCCGCGATAGCCACGATTTCTGGCACGTCCTGACCGGGTATGGGATCGACATGGCCGGCGAGGCCGGGATCATCGCCTGGACCTACGGCATGATGCGCAACAAGGCCTACCTGCTCATCTGCCTGCTGAACGCGATGATGTGCATGCGACGAGGGCGCCCCGACGTGTTTCGGACCGTCTGGCAGGGCTACTGGTACGGACGAAGTTCTCCGCAGCTCCTCGCGGTTGACTGGGAGCCGCTTCTGTCACGCTCCCTCGATGACGTTCGTGCGGAGCTGGGGCTCCCGCTTCGGCCGGATTACCCGCTCTTTCACATGGCGGATGCCCCCGGCGCACCGGACGAGCTCCCGCCGCAGTCGGTCGCTTAGGGGAGAGGCGCGGCTACGTCCACGGGGTGGCGGCTCGCGTCTGCCGCCCGGCGGGTTAGCATCGACCCCATGCATATCCCGGCCGACGACGAGACCCTCCGCGCTCACCTCGAATACGCGAACCTGCCTTCGCTGCTTCCAGCGATCGTGTTGCTTACCGGCGACAGGAGTCTGCTGTCGCGCTTCGAGCCGCCGACGACGCCCATGATGGGAGCCGTCGACGGCGATCTCTCCGAAGAGGTCCAGGGGCAGATCCGCGCGATCGCGTTCGAGGCGCTCGTTGCCTTCCGCGATGGGGATGGGGCGCTGCCCTCTCTTCCCGATCACGACACGATCGTCGAACTCATGAACTGGTGCGCGGGGGAGGCGATTCCGCCGGAGTACGTTCCGCTCGCGATAGAGGAGGGCTGTCTCGAGGATCCGGATCCGCGTCGCTTCGAATGGAACGAAGTGCCCGACACGAAGACTCTGGAGGCCTACCACGTGCTCGTGATCGGCGGCGGTTTCGGGGGGATCAGCGCCGGGATCCGGCTCGGACAGGCAGGGATCCCGTACACCCTCATCGAGAAGAACACGGACCTGGGTGGGACCTGGCATGAGAACAGCTACCCCGATCTGCGGGTCGATGTGCCCAACCATTTCTACTCGTTCTCCTTCGCGAACAATCCGGACTGGACGAACCACTTCTCGATGCGCGACGAGATCAAGGCCTACGCGGAGGGCGTGGCGAAGAATCACGGCGTCGACGGTCACGTGCGTTTCGGTACGGAGGTCGTTCGGGCGGACTACGACGAGGCAGGCGCGCTCTGGAAGGTGCGTGTGCGGGACGCCGACGGGCAGGAGGAAATCCTGCAAGCGAACGCGGTGATCAGCGCGGTCGGGATGCTCAATCGTCCGCAGACCCCGGATATCGAAGGGCTCGACTCGTTCGCCGGCACGAGCTTCCACTCCTCGTCCTGGGACCACACGCTCGATCTGAAGGGCAAGCGGGTCGGCGTGATCGGGACCGGCGCGAGCGCGATGCAGTTCGTTCCCCGGGTTGCCGAGCAGGTCGAACATCTGACGATCTTCCAGCGTGCCGCCCACTGGGTCAGCTTCAACCCGAA
The DNA here is from genome assembly GCA_002709835.1 of Deltaproteobacteria bacterium. Classification (GTDB taxonomy): domain Bacteria; phylum Myxococcota_A; class UBA9160; order UBA9160; family UBA4427; genus UBA4427. Next base: position 40,633 of record PAQX01000053.1, on the reverse strand, counting down.
CTACCGCGCCCAGACCGATGCGAGCTTCCGCTGGTGCCTGCGCAACATCCCCTTCCACCACAGCTGGTACCGGTTCCTGATGTTCTGGGCGAGCGCGGACAAGGCCTTCCCGGTCTTTCAGATCGACCCTGAATGGACCGATCCCGACCACTCGACGAGCATGGCCAACGACTTCTTTCGGCAAGGCGCAGTGGCCCACATGCGGGAGCAGCTCGGGGGAGACGAGGATTTGATCGCGAAGTGCCTCCCGGACTACCCGCCCCTCGGCAAGCGACCGCTTATGGACAACGGGTGGTACTCGACACTTGTCCAGGATCACGTAGACCTCGACACGACCGGGATCGATCGGATCGTGCCTGAAGGGGTGCTCATGAAGGACGGGCGGACCGTCGAGCTCGATGTGCTCGTGCTCGCGACGGGCTTCCACGCGGGCAAATTCTTGTGGCCCATGGAGATCGCCGGGAAGGGGGGCACGATGCTGAATGACCGATGGGACGGCGGTGAGAACCCGCGGGCCTATCTGGGAATCACGATGCCCGATTTCCCGAACCTCTTCTGCCTCTACGGGCCGAACACGAATCCGGTCGTCGGGAGTGTGATCTACATGCTCGAGTGCCAGACGACCTACATCATGGGCTGCCTGCGCGAGATGATCGAGCAGGGCCACCGCGCGATCGATTGCCGGAAGGATGTCCACGACGCGTTCAACGAGCGTCTCGACACCCAGATGGAGACGATGGTCTGGCGTCATCCGAAGGTGAAGAGCTATTACAACAACTCCGAGGGGCGCGTGATCACGAATGCGCCATGGACCTTGTACCAGTACTGGGACATGACGCGCCGCGTGGACTTCACAGACTACGTGGTCGAGTAGGGGCGGTCGTGCTGCGACTCGCGCTCGTCGGTTGCGGAACGGTCGCCGCTCTCTTCGTCCTCGTGTTCGCTGGACGGGCCCTCTTCGTCGACGTCGACGAGGAGCCGCTCTACACGATCGAACACACGATCGAGATCGCGGCCGAGCCTGCAGAGGTCTGGGCCGTGCTCGCGGCCTTCGAACACTACCCCGATTGGAACCCCTACGCGGTTTCGATCGAAGGGAGGCCGGGCTTCGAAGAGCGCCTGGTCGTGACCCTGGAGCAGGACGACTGGGACGATCCCGTCGTCGTCACGCCCACGATCCTGAAGTTCGAACCGGGTCGTGCATTGGGTTGGCAGGGGCGGGTTCTTCTGCCCGGGATACACGACACCTTCCATGTCTGGGAGCTCACAGGGCTCTCGGCGGGAGGGACGCGTCTGCGCCAATATGAAGACTTCCGTGGCTGGCTGGCTCGATTCGTGCCGGCCTCCGCGGATCGGCCTGCGATCGAACGAGCTTTCCGCGCCATGAATGAAGCGCTCAAGACTCGGGTCGAAAACACCCGGTAGCCTTTCCATACCCGCCGCGGCGGCTCCGTCCGCCGCCACCCGCGAAGGAGTGACCATGTCCGCCGCTGCCGAAACCCCGCTCGACGAGCTCGACGTCATCACCCCGGATTCCTTCGAGCAGAACGGCTACCCCCATGAGGCCTGGGCGCGCCTTCGCCGCGAGTCGCCGATCCATTATTTCGGAGACGCCGAGCTTCCGTTCTGGGCGATTACGAAGCACGCGGACATTACGGCGATCAGCAAGCAGCCCGACCTCTTCCTGAACGGGCCTCGCCTCTTCGTTCACCCGACCGCCAACAATCAGGCGAACGACTTCAACGAGAGTGCCGAATTCGAGCGGCCTCCGACCCTGATCGAGATGGACAACCCGAAGCACCGGGCCTACCGCAAGATCATCAGCTCCCGCTTCACTCCCGCGGCGCTCAAGAAGATTCATTCCGAGGTCGATCGGATCGCCCGCAAGTTCGTCGACGACATGCTTGAGGAGGGGGAGGGTGAGGTCGACTTCGTCGAGAAGATCGCAGCTCCCCTCCCGATCGCGGTGATCGGTTGGCTACTGGGGGTTCCCGAGCCGGACTGGCCCCAGCTTTACGACTGGACGAACCGGATGATCGGATTCGACGACCCGGAGTTCAATCCGAGCGCGATGGACCCCGAGGAAAACGAGGGCTTCAAGGCGCTCGTGGAACTCTTCACCTACTTCTCGCAGCTCGTGGAAGAGCGGAAGCAGAAGCCCCAGGACGACCTGATCACGCTCTTCTCCCACGCAGAGGTGGATGGAGAGAGGCTCCCGCCCCTGGACGTGCTCTCTTGGTGCCAGATCATCGTAGGTGCTGGAAACGAGACGACGCGAAACGGCACGAGCGGCGGGATGCTCGCCCTGATCGAGCATCCGGACGAGCGACGGAAGATGGAGGACCCGGCGAATCTGCGGACCGGGATCGAGGAGATCCTGCGCTGGACGAATCCGGTCATCCATTTCGCCCGGACCTGCGCTGAAGACACCGTCTACGAGGGGCGCGCCATGAAGAAGGGCGACACCCTCGCGCTCTACTACCCCTCCGCGAATCGCGACGAGGATGTCTTCGACGAGCCCTACCGCTTCGATGTGACGCGAAAGCCGAATCGCCATCTCGCGTTCGGCGTGGGGGAGCACTTCTGCGCGGGTGCGCACGTCGCCCGGCTCGAACTCGAAATGGCGTATAAGTATCTGCTGCCGCGTCTGGAGGAGGTCGAGCTCGCGGGGGACCCCGATCGGCTCCGTTCGAACCTGATCGGGGGGATCAAGCGGCTGCCGATCCGCTTCAAGGCGAGGAAGGTCTAACCCGGAACCTTCTCGAAGGTCGGAATGCCTTCCGGGATCGCATGGTAAGCCTGTGCGTCGCAGGTGAAGATCGCCATGTCGGGGCCTGTGAAGTTTGAGCGGTCGTCCAGGGTGCCGACTTTTACGAGAACCATGCCGGGCATCGCGATCGACGAGACGTGGGTTCCGCACGTCGCGCAAAACTGGCGGGTGACCGCGTTGTCGAGATCGTCCCGGGAGAAGTTCTTGAGCTCGCCGCGCGTAACGCGAAACGAGTCCTCTGGAACGGCGAACGTCAGGAGCGAGTCGCCTCCCGTGATGTACTGGCATTCCCGGCAGAAGCACTGGGCTTTCATCGCCATCTCGCCGTTGATCTCGTAACGGATCTGCTTGCAGTAGCAGCCACCTTCCATGCGCATGACGAGTCTCCTGGATCGGCCGCCGAAGGGCGGAGGCTTCGAGCGTACCGGTTTCGGACGAAGGTGTCCGGTTCGTTGCGCGGGCACCCGGTCTGGCTAGCGTTGCTCGTTCAGCCAGAGGAAGGATGACATGCCGCTCTCCGGAGATGCCCGCGCCGCCATGAGCGAGCCCCTCGCCGCGACGATCCCCTTCGTCAGTCGCTTGGAGATCGAGGTCTGCTACGTCGAGTTCCGGGTGCCGATCGAGCCGAACCGGCACTGCGTTGGGACGATGTACGGGGGGCGCTCTTCACCCTTGCGAAAAGGTCAAGAGGCGCGACATTCGACGTGAAAAAGTTCTATCCGTTCGTGAAGAGTATGGACATCAAGTACCTGGTTCCCGCGAGGACGGACGCCAGAGGCGAGGTCCGGCTCTCGCAGGATGAGGCAGGTGAAATCGCCGTGCGCGCAGAGGCGGACGGCAAGGCCGACTCCGAGTGGGCGTGAGAGGTCAAAGCCGCCGGCGGAAACGTCGCGGCGTTCACCACGAATTGCGACCAGATGCGGAGCCACGGGGGAATAGAGATGGAGATCCTTCTCGTCCGACACGGCGAGCCCGTCACCCTCGTGAGCGAGGACGGGCCGGTCGATCCGCACCTGACCGAGCGCGGCCTCTGGCAGGCCGAACGACTCGGTGCGTGGCTCGCCCACGAAGCGATCGATCACGTCGTCGCGTCCAATAAGACCCGAGCGATCCAGACGGCTGCGCCGGCGGCGGCGCGACTCGGACTGGAAACCGAGATTGTTCCGGACCTCGCGGAGATCGATCGGAACTCGCGGATCTACGCTTCTCCGGCGGTCCTCGCCGAGCGCTTCCCGGACTATTTCGCCGCCATGCAGGCCGGGGAGTACGAGAAGATCGGGTGGGACTCCTACGAGGACTTCCAGGCGCGTGTGTTGCGAGGCTGGGACGACCTGGTCGCCCAGCCCCGTGGCGAACGAGTCCTCGTGGCCTGTCATGGGGGCACGATCGGGGTGATCCTGTCTCACGTGATCGGGGCGAGCAGCCACGCCATCTTCGACTCGACGCCCTACGCATCGGTCACTCGGCTCCTCCTGGTCGCGGGGCACGCGAGAGTGCGAACCCTGCACGAAGTGGCCCATTTCGATGGGGAGCGCTTGACCGCCCATGGCGTTGAGGGCCCGCCGGGGATCCAGGGCGCCCAGGGAGAATCGGACCCTTCGTCCTGAGCCGCGTATCGAGCTGCCCCGAATCGTTCGGCCGGGCCTCTGCTCGTCTGGCGAGCCATGGGCAGGGGATGCGCATATCCGATTTTCGAGAACGGCCCTCTCTTCCCTTAGGGAGCTCAATGCCAGGTCCGAATGCCGCAAACGGCCCCAGCTGTTTCGAGTCCGCACGGCTGACCGAGACCTCGTTCGTTCCTGCCTTCCCCCTGATGATCGCGGGGGCGCCCTCACGCTTAAGGGGGAGGTCCCGCGCCAGCCCGCCGCTGGCGACCTTAGTTGCTCCGCATTCCGCCGCCGATCGCGTAGTCCTCGCCGGTCACGTACGACGAGGCGTCGCTGGCCAGGAAGAGCGTGAGCCCCACGATTTCGTCGGGGTCGGCGACGCGCTTCATGAGCGTGGCTTCGGCGGAGCGGTCGATGAAGCCGTCGTCATACTTGGCGGTTCCCTTCATCATCTCGGTCAGGAAGGGTCCCGGGGAGATCGCGTTCACGCGCACGCCCATGGAGGCCCATTCAGCAGCCATGGTCTTGGTGAAGTTGAGGAGCCCTGCCTTGAGGCCGGTGTACGTCCCGACGCCGGGGCCTGCGGAGTAGGCGCCGAGGGTCGAGACGTTGATGATGCTGCCACCGCCTGCTTCGGCCATGCGCGGCGCGCAGAGGGCCGCCAGACGGATGGGTCCCTTCAGGTTGACGTTGCAGAGCTTGTCGAAATAGGCTTCGCTGATCTCGGTGATCGGCGTCATGGCCGGGTTGATTCCGGCGTTGTTCACGAGGACGTCGATCCGACCGAGCCCTTCGTATACCCGGTCGACCAGAGCGGGGAGGGCATCCCATTCCCCCAGGTGGCAGGCGATCGGGAGGGCTCTTCGTCCGGTCGACTCCGCGACTTCACGGGCGACCTGATCGCAGAGGTCTTGTTTTCGACTCACGACGACGACGTCGGAGCCCGCCTCCGCCAGGCCCTGGACCATGGCGCGGCCGAGGCCTTTGGTCGCGCCGGTCACGAGGGAGACGCGGCCGGAGAGATCGAAGCGGTCAGACAAGGGGGCTCCTTTAGGGTGGGGGGTCGATCCTAACGGAGCGTCGAGGCCGGCGGTACGGTCTGGATGCACAGCGCTAGCGTAGGCGGGCGCCCGACACGGGCGTGGAGGTGCGCTCATGAGCTTTGATCTCGATTCCTTCGGACCCGAATGGCGGCCGGCCTTCGAGGTCGTCGAGTCCTCCGTCGGCGGCCGGATCGTCCGCGCGGAGCGACAGGCCCGCTGGCGCCCTGTCTTCTGGATCGACGTCGAGACGCCGACCGGGGAGATCCTGCCGGTCTGTTTTCGGGGTGGCCGGATCGAGCAAGGCGACGAACACACGATCGCGAACGAATACGCCTGCTTCCGGACCCTGGAGCGAAACGGGATCCTGGTGCCGAAGATCTACGGCTACTGCGAGTCGCCGGTCGGCTTCGTGATGGAGAAAGTGGCCGGTCGTCCGGACCTCGCGACCGCCGGGTCTCAGGCAGAAGCCGACGCCGTCCGGGACGAGTTCATCGAGGAGCTCGCGAAGATCCATGCGGTTCCCGTCTCGGAATTCGAAAAGGAAGGCCTCGTCGCGCTCGGCACGCCACGGGAACTCGCGCTCGGAGATACGGCGACCGGGATCGCGCGCTTCCAGGAGCGGAAGATCCGTCCTGATCCGATCGTCGAATTCCTCATCGATTGGTGCGAGCGGCACGTGCCGGAAGGCCGCAGCGAGGTGACTTTCGTGACCGGTGACTCCGGTCAGTACATCTTCGAAGGGGGACGCCTGACGGCGATGCTCGACATGGAACTCGGCTACCTCGGGGATCCGCTCGCGGACCTGGGGGGGCTCTTCTCGCGCGACCTGACCGAGAAGATGGGCGACCTCGACGTCGCGATTGATCGCTACGAGGCCGCGCGGGGCACGCCCGTCGATCGCCGTGTCGTTCTCTATCACGCGATCCGCTTCGCGCTCACGACCCCGGTCTCGACGGGGCTCGCACTCATGGCGCCCCACGTCGCGGTCGAATACGTTCAATACCTGACCTGGTACCTCGTCTACTCGAGGGCGCCTCTCGAGTTGATCGCCCACCGCGAGGGCTACGCTCTCGAGGTGCCTGAGATGCCCGAGGCGATCGAGTCGCCGTACGCGGTCGCCCACGACGGGCTGCAGGAGCGCTTTGCGGCTTTCGAGACCGGAGATGAGTTCCAGGCCTACGAAGCCGATGGGCTGCGGCGGCTCTCGCTCTACCTGCGTCAGGCCGATCGCCTCGGCGTCGATCTGCTCGAGAAGGACCTCGACGATGTGGCGAAGCTCGTCGGCCGCCGTCCCACGACCTGGCAGGAACGGGACGCGCTCCTCTCGGAACTCGTCGCCTCGAACACCGGAGAACGCGACGAGGAAATCGTTCGCTACCTCCACCGGCGGATCGTGCGCGAGGAGTTCATCCTCGCGCCCGCCCAGCGAGATCTCGTGGGGGCGAAGATGCAGACCATTCCGCTGGACTAATGGGCTACGAGCACGTCTGCGCGCGGTCGCTCTGTACCGCAGAGTGGTGGGAGGGCTGCCGGGGCGCCGCGATCATCGCTCGAGCGTCCGCCGCGATTGAGCCTCGGGGTTCGATCCAGGAACCCTGGGGTGGGGGGCGGGCCGCCCTTCGAGTCAGCGCGTGCTGGCGACGGGGATCGTCGTGTGAGTGTCGCGGCCACAGGCGCAGGGCCGGTCCGCTCTGAAGTCCCGGACGCCCCCGGTCTGCCGTTCTTTCGCGCGGTCCTCGCGCTCTTCTTGGGGAGTTCCTTCGGCAGTCGCTTGTGGATGTCTCGCGCGCGAGGGTCAAGAGGGCGGGGCGAGTCGCCACACGCTCAGATCCGGAGATCTGCGATGTCGTCCTTCGAGAGCTTCCGGTCCGCGATGCCGGCGAAGCCATCGGCTCCGGTGTAGCTCTCCTCGCCGACCAGCAGGCCGGCTTCGCGGTCCACCGGCCAGACGATCCCCATGCGGGCCTCGTAGAGGTAGTAGGCCTGCTCGTCGTCGACCTCGATTCCCTGCGCCTTCAGGGCAAACCCGGGGTAGGCCATGCGCATCACGCCCTCGGTGACCACGCAGTCGCGGTCGGCGATCACCCGCTGGCAGTCGAGCTCGAGCCGATGGGCGCCGCTCTGGACGATCGTGAGGTCGTAGAACTGCCGGACCGCGTCCTTGCTTCCATCGGGATTCATGATCTCCGTATGCGGATCGTCATGCATCACGTACTTCGGCTTTTCGACGAGGGTCGCGACGACACCCTCGATGTCGGCTTTCGCCTCGCACTTCATGTGCTCGAGGACGAGTTCGAGGTTTCGCCGGACGATCGGGTCATCTTCGGAAGCGGCACGCTTCTCGACGAGGGTCCAAGTGTTGTTCGGGTCGAGCTTCGGGCGGGCGGACATGGGCAGGCTCCTCTGGGTGAGCCCGAGAGGATAGACCCTGCCGCGCGACCGCGTCAGCGGCTCTTGGGCAGTCCGAGATCGACCTCGGCGACGAGGCTCCGCAGGATTTCGACCGTTCCGCCGTAGATCGTGTTGACCGGCGTCTGGCGGAACGCTTCGTCGAAGTTGCCTCCGGCGAGCGCCCCGTCCTCGTCTTCCTTGAGGAGGCCGGCGGGACCGACCAGATCCATCCAGCTCTGGGCGTCGTCGAGGTACGAGGTGCCCGAGAACGACTTGGTCATGGCGCCCTTGCCGCCGAGATCCTTGCCTTCAGCGGCGAGCCAGGTCGAGCGATGGCGGAGCAGCCGCGAGACCTCGGCGTGGACCGCCGTCTGGCCCAGCTGTTCCTTGATCCGCGCATCGTCGAAGGGACGCTGGCCATCGGGGCCCGCTTCGAGGGACCAGGCGCCGGCCTGCTGGATGAAGCGCTCCTGGAGGTCCGCGTAGCCCATCGCCTGCTCGAGACCGAGAGCGAAGCGCACGACGGACCAGCCCTTGTCGACCTCGCCCACGCGATTCGCGTCTGGGACTCGCACGTCGGTCAACGACACGCCATTGCTTCGCTCGCCGCCCATCGTGTGGATCGCGTTGATCTCCACGCCCTCGACATCGGTGGGGACGAGGAAGATAGAGAGGCCGCGATGGGGTCGATCCTGGGTGCTGGTCCGGGTGAGCATGAAGATGTACTGCGCGGTGTGGGCCGTCGTCGTCCACATCTTCTCACCGTTGATGAGCCAGTCGTCTCCGTCCTGCGTGGCGGTGACGCGTGCGCCCGCGACGTCGGAACCCGAGCCGGGCTCGGAGTAGCCGAGGGCGAAGGCGATCTCACCGCTCGCGATCTTGGGGACGAAGTGCTCACGGTGGTAATCGGTGCCCATCACCATGAGGGTGTGGCCGATGAAGCCGTTGTTCAGGAGCCCGATCCAGGGGAAGCCGGCTTTGCACAGCTCCCAGTACAGGGTCAGGATCTCGTAGGGGTCACGTCCGCCGCCGCCATATTCCTTGGGCCAGCCGGCTGAGACCCAGCCTGCGGCGGCGAGCTTGCGATAGAGCTCCCAATTGTGGCCGCCGCCGTCTTCGGCCGCTTCCTTGCGATCTTCTTCGCTGAAGTTCTCCGCGAGGAACGTGCGGATCTCCTGCTTGACCTCTTCTGCCTTTTCGCCGAGTCGGAAATCCATTACTGCGCACCTCCAAGCAGCGAAGCGGCCTTGCCGCTTCCGTCGCGATCGAAGCAAAGCTCCGCCACGGTCTGGAGCTCTTCTTTGGCACCACCGGCGATCGATGAGAGCGCGCGTGCCCGGCGGTAGAAGAGCTGGATGTCGTATTCGGTCGAGAAGCCGTAGCCACCGTGGGTGTGCAGCGCGATGTCCGCCGTTCGGATCGCCGTCTGCGATCCCCAGGCGAAGGCCATCGAGCAGAGCATCTCGAAGCGGTCCGGATCCGCGGTATCGGCCCAGGCGGCCTCCTGCGCGAGCAGCTCGGCGCCATCGATGCGGATGGCGCATTCGGCCAACGGATGGGCGATGGCCTGGAAGCCACCGATCGGGACGCCGAACTGGATACGCTCGCGGGCGTAGTCGGAGCCGATGGTGAGTGCGCGCTGGGCGATGCCCGTGAGCCAGAAGCCCGCCAGCAGCTTCCACTCTGCGTCGGCCCGGCGCATCGCCGCGACCGCTTCGTCGCCGCTCGCCAGGATTCGCGCATCGCTCGCGCGGTCGAGATTCCAGTGGGCGAGGGCGCCTGCGCCGATGTCCTGCACGCGCTCCGAGCGACGCGAGGCGCCATTCTCGGCCACGTAGAGGATGTCGCCGTCGAGGGCGACGACCTGGTCTGCGATCGTGCCGAAGGGGATGAGGGACCGTCCGCCGCTCGTCGTCGACGTTCCGAGGACGGCGTGCGGCCGCGGGAGGGCGATCGACGCTGCCGGCACGCCTCCGGCGAGGGCGCCGAGGGCGGCGTCCTCGGGGGCGACCTTCGCGAGGAGGCGGCCGACCGTGGCGACCTCGAGGAAGGGGACCGGTGCCAGGGCGCGCCCGGAGAGGTTCGCCACGAGGCCGAGGTCGAGGAGCGACATCTCGAGGCCGCCGGCGGCCTCCGGGAGGCCCATCGCGTTCGCGCCGAGCTCGCAGTACTGCGCCCAGAGCGACTCCGAGAAGCCTGTGTCCTCGTGGTCGCGGACGTGGGTCGTCGGACATTCCTTCTCGAGCATCTCGGAGAAGGTGTCGACGAGAATCTGTTGGGATTCGTCGAGGGAGAGGTCCATGCGTGCTTTCTGTTTCGCGTTCTGGTTCGAAGGGTGTGAGGCCCGGGGACTCTAGCCGCCGCTCGCGTCGACGACGTCGAATCGCGGGATGGGTCCCTGTCCCGGTAGGTCCTCGAATCGGACCTCGACCGCCTGGTCGATCGCGATCGTATCGGGGTCGGCATCCAGCAGGTCGCAGACCAGGCGGATGCCCTCCTCGAGCTCGATCGTCGCGATCACGTAGGGGACGTGGTCCTTCCAGGCCGGGTGGAAGGCGCGATGCGCAACGGTATAGGAATGAACGCGACCTCGCCCAGACACATCCGCCCAGTCCGAATCCGCGGAATGGCAGCTCGGACAGCGCAGCTGGGGGTAGTGGCGCAGGAGCCCGCACGAGGTGCAGCGCTGGATCGCGAGGCGTCCCTCGGCGATCGCGTCCCAGAAGCCCTGGCTGATCTCCGTCTTCGGGATCGGCGGGCGCGCCGGCGCCTCTTCGTTCGTCGTCATTCGGTCGCTCCCAGGATCAGGGCCGCGCCCTCGTGGAAATCGCCCTCGCCGGTGACCAGGATGCGCTCACAGCCCGCGACCTGTCGATCCGGCTCGACCTCGCCTCGAAGTTGCCGCACGGCTTCGCTCACGAGATTGGCCCCCGAACAGTGCCCCTCGGACAGGAGCCCGCCGGAGGTGTTGACCGGCAGCGCGCCTCCGAGGGCGATCCTGCCGTCGCGCACGAAGCCGCCGCCTTCGCCGGGGGCGCAGAAGCCGCAGGCCTCCAGGCTGGCCAGCACGATCCAGGTGAATCCGTCGTAGAGCTGGGCGCAGTCGATCGCCTCGGGGCCGAGGCCGGCCATCGCATACGCCCGCTCGGCCGCGCGCTCGAGTCCCTCGATCCGCGTGAGGTCGCGCTTCTGGGTGATCGAGGTCGGTGGATCTCCGTGCCCTTCACCAACGCCGAGAATCGGAATGCCCGGTTTCTTCGCATCCTTCGCGCGATCGGCGCGCGAGATCACGATGGCCGTCGCCCCGTCGGTCTCGAGAGAGCAGTCGAAGAGCCGGAGCGGGTCAGCGATGAAGGGCGAGGCCTGATGCTGCTCGAGCGTCATGGTCTTCTCGTACATCAGCGCGCGCGGGTTCTTGTTCGCGTGGCCACGAACGGCGACGGCGACGTGGCCGAAGTCTTCGCTGGTCGTGCCGTATTCGTGCATGTGGCGGCGGGCGGCCTGAGCGAACCACTGAGCCGCGACGGTGTTTCCGAAGGGGCGCTCGAACTCGTCGATCTGGCGCATGACCGGATGCGGGGCGATCGCGCCTTCGCTCGTCTTCGAGACTCGCTGGGCGGAGAAGCCGCGGCGTCCGGCGACGAGGAGGACGTGGTTCGCGACCCCTCCGGCGACGGCGAGGGCCGCGCTCTGGATGGCCGACACGAAGCTCGCGCCGCCGGTTCGGATCGTCGAGGAGAAGGCGAGATTCGGGAGTCCGAGCTCGAGGATGAAGTCCTCGGCCACCGTGCCGGCGAGCTCGTTCGGCATCACGCCGTCGATGTCTGCGGGCGTGAGCCCCGCGTCGGTGATCGCCTCGTGGGCGGCCTCGAGGTGGAGGCCGAGGGTCGTGAGTTCGGTGCCGCGGGTGAACGGCGTTTGACCGATGCCGATGATGGCGGTCTTGCCGCTCAGGGGGCTTCGGGAGGAGAGCGAGGACATAGGGGACCCTGGGAGGAGAAAGGGCCGCCCAGCATAACGGATTCGACGGGTTAGGGATCGCGGGGCACCCTAGGGAGTGCTGCGCGTGGAGCGCTTCGGGAGGACGAGCATGCGGGTCGGGATCTTCGTTTCGGAAACGTGGGGACCGGGTTCGACGATCGACGAGATTCGCGAACGCGCGGTGCGCGCCGAGGCGCTCGGTTACCCGAGCGCGTGGGTGCCCTATCTGCCCTGGGCGACGGATGCGCTCATGGCGATGCAGGCGGCGGGGACCGCGACCGAGCGGATCGAGGTCGGCTCGGCGGTGATTCCGACGTTCTTCTTCCACCCGCTCGCGATGGCGCGACAGGCGGCGACGGTCCAGTCCGCCATCGGTCGCCCGGTGCATCTCGGGATCGGGTGTTCGAACCCCGCGATCGTCGCGATGCACGGCCTTCCCTTCGAGCGGCCCGCGCGCCACGTGCAGGAATATCTGGAGGTGCTGAACCAGGCCTTCGAGGTCGGGGCGAAGCCCGCGGGGTCCAGGGAGCAGGCCGGGCTCGTGCAACACGCCGGCGAGATCTTCGAGATGGGATCGATCTACGGCGCGCCCGGCGCCGAACCGATGGGCTCGGTCCTCGTCGGTGCGATCGGCCCGAGGATGTTGGCGGTGACCGGTGCATTCTCCGACGGTGTGATCGGGACCTGGTGCGACGAAGGCGCGATTGCTCGTCACGTGGCCCCGCCCGTGACCGCCGCCGCATCCGAGGCAGGTCGCCCGGCTCCAGTGATTGCGAGCGTCATCGCGACCGCCATCGTGCCGAAATCGCGGGTCGAGGCCGCCCGGGAGGCAGCGCAGGCGGAATTCGGATTCTACGAGCAGAACATGCCCTACAAGCGTGTGATCGACTCCGGGGATGCGGCGCGGATCGCGGACGTCGCCGTGATCGGCGATGAAGAAGAGGTGGCCCGTCGACTCGCGGCCTATCGAGACGCGGGACTCACCGACTTCCTGGCGGCCCCTTATGCCGTGGAGGGCGCGACCTGGGAATCCACTGCGGAGAAGCTCCGCGACCTCGTATAGCGCGATCTAGGGGGCGGCTTCAGGGACAGGGCGCAATGCTTCCATGCGGATCCAGCCGGATCGGCCGTCCATGGATTCGCTGCAGCCATCGAGCCGCCAGATGCGCATCCAACCGCCCTCACGCTCGAGGACGCGCACCCGACAGCGGGGGCCGAGCGTGCCGACTTCGGGCCACGCGGCGCCCGCGCCCAGGTGGACCCGCGCCACCGGGCCATCGACCTCCGCGATCTGCCAATCGGACGTGACCTCGATCGGGTATTGGCCGGCGATCACCGCGACGCCGGCGACGAGCGCGAGCGAGGCGAGGGTCGGGACGATCGCACGCCGCCAGTCCGGCGGCCGGGTGTGGGTTCCGGGTCGGACGACGACGAGTTCCGGGCGGGCGACCTCGCGCGGCCAGTCGCGATAGACCCATCCCGCGGCCACGAGCCAGCCGATCCCCGTCCAGCCCAGACCCAGGTTGAGAAAGAGGATCGCGATCGAGCTGCGATGTTCGATGCTCTCCGCCAGCACCCACGGCGCCAGGTAGAGCACGAACAAGACCAGGAAGAGATATTCCATCGCCGCGGGAGCATACGTTCTCGCGCGCGTCCGGGCGCAGCGGATCGTGCGTTCCCGCGGGCCGTCAGCTCGTGCCGGGGCCGCCCTCGGGCATCTGCAGGAACTCGATCAGGAGCGGATCTCCGTCCCGTTCGAGGTACGCGAAGATCGTGTCTTCGGTGAAGCGCTTGTACCAGATCGGCGCGTAGCCCAGAGGGGCGAGCTTCTCGATCCAGGCGTCGGTGTCGTCCACGCGATAGCGGAGGTGATGCATCCCCTCGCGGCCGGCTTCGATGAACTCGCGGTGGGGGCTGTGGCCGCCCCGCCATTCGATGAACTCGATCTCGAGCTCGCCGGAGTGCCCGAAGAGAAGCGCGAGGGAGGCGTCTTCCTTTCGTCCGCGGTAGTCCGCTTCCTGGACCGAGCCGTCCATCTCGGACCACGGTCCGAAGATCGCGCCATAGCGGGCCTTGGTTTCCTCGATCGAACGGACCACGAAGCCTACCTGGTCGATCGGCGGGAGCCCGAGGGTTTCGAGGTCGGCGGGGGGGCTGGCTGCGGACATGCGATCTCCTGAACTCTTGGGAGCGGTCGTGCTCGAAGATATCCGATTGGGATCGAGCGCGGGGCCCGCTGCTATTTCGAGCGGAAGGTCACGGGCATCGCCGAGTAGCCCTTCACGAACTCCGTCGCGTAGGTCTCGAGGCCCGAAGTGTCGACTTCGTAGTTAGGGAAGCGCTTCAGGATTTCGTTGATCGCGATTTCGCCTTCCTTGCGAGCCACGTGCAGTCCGATGCAGGCGTGGTGACCGTGGGAGAAGCCGAGGGAGCGCGGCGGATTGCGCTTCATGTCGAACTTCTCGGGGGCGGGGAACTCGCGATCGTCGCGGTTCGCGGCCGTGTACAGAAGGACGATGACCTGGCCCTCGTCGATCGTCACGCCGTGCCGCTCGACCGGCTTGGTCACCAGCCGACACATGTTCTGCGTCGGCATGTCGATCCGGACCGCTTCGTTGAACGCCGGCACGGCCAGGTCGGCATCGTCGGCGAGTTCCGCTCGCTGGTCCGGGTTCTCCTGAAGTCGCAGCATCAGGTTTGCCAGGACCTTCGGGAGCGTGTCGGTTCCTCCGATCAGGAGCAGCGAGAGATGCGACCCGATTGCATCATCGTCGAGGGCGCCGCCTTCCAGGTCGCGGTATTCGCGCAGGACCGTGATCGCGTTGGGCTCCGCCGGCGGGTTTGCGCGCTGCTCCGCGGAGATCCGCCGCAGGTAGTCGTTCATCTCGCCCATCGCGGCGAGCCCGTCCTCGGTCATGCCAGAGTGGCCGGGTTCGCGGCGGAAGAAGCGTCCGACGACGTCGCGAAGGTAGTCCCCGTCCTCTTCGGGCAGGCCGATGACCTTGCAGCCGACGTTCATGGCGAGGGGCTGCGCGAAGTCCTCGACGAACTCGTGGGTGCCGCCGTCCGCGAAGGGGCTGAGCAGTCGATCGACGAGGCCTTCGATCCAGGGCGTGAGCGCACGGACCTTGGCCGGCATGAAGTGCTTGCGCAGGCCGCCCCGCAGCCGCGAGTGTTCGGGCGGATCCATGTTGTTCAGGAGCGGCAGAACCGGCTGGACCCGGGTCAGGAGGTGCGCGTTGGTCGCGCCCTGGGCGTTCGAGACGAAGTCACCCGCGCAGGCCCACCAAACGTCGTCGAACCGCGAGAGCGCGAAGGCGTCGTAGGCCTCGAGGTAGTGGACCGGTGATTCGTCGCGCAGTCGCTTGTAGATCCCGTGGTTGTCGCCATGGATCACGTCGTCGGAGAAGGGGTCGTATTGAACGGTCATGGGGCTCCTCGTGACGAAATCCTACGGCCCTGGAGATCCAGCGTCGAGGGATGTTCGCGCCGGAAGCCGTCCGCCGCGACGGCGCTACCGTCGGGGCGTCGAAATCCACAGGAGATCCCATGTCCGACCCCAGACTCGACCCTCGCCTCGCCGTCCTGCTCGATCGCATGGGAGGCGGTTTCGGGGGGGACGTGAAGGATCGCGATGAGCTGGTCGCCCGCATGAACAGCGACGCCGCGCAGGAAGGCGCCGCGGCGTTCCGACAGTTCATGGATCTCTGTGACAACGAGGACGTCGCCCCGTCGGAGGGCCTCACGGTCGAGACCCGCGAGTTCACTTCGTCGCCCGACGGAAATACGATCAAGGTCCAGCTGATTCGCCATGCCGACGGCGAGAAGCGGCCGGGCGTCTACTACATCCACGGCGGCGGCATGATGACGCTGTCCTGCTTCGACGGGAACTACCGCGCCTGGGGCAAGATCATCGCCGGCCAGGGCGTGAACGTCGCGATGGTCGATTTCCGCAACTGCGTCGTCCCGTCGTCCGCACCCGAGGTCGCACCCTTCCCGGCGGGCCTCGATGACTGCGTGTCCGGTCTCGACTGGCTCCTCGAGAACGCCGATGAACTCGGGTTCGACCGCGAACGCCTGATCGTCTCCGGCGAGAGCGGAGGGGGGAACCTGACGCTCGCGACGGCGATTCGACTCAATCGGGAAGGGCGCGCCGGCGTGGTCGGCGGTTTCTTCGCGCTGTGTCCTTACATCGCGGGCGAGTGGCCGCAGGAACGCTTCCCGTCTTCCAGCGAGAACAATGGCCTCGTTCTCGATCTCCACAATAACGTCGGCAAACACTCCTACGGCATCGAGGCGTTCGAGAATCAGGACCCGCTGGCGTGGCCGATCTTCGCGAGCGAGGGCGACGTCCGCGGACTTCCGCCGGTCATGATCACCGTCAACGAAGCCGACCCGCTCCGCGACGAAGGCATCCACTTCTATCGGTTGCTCCTGCGCGCCGGTGTCGAGGCTCGCTGTCGGCAGGTCATGGGGACGGTGCACGGAACCGAGATCTTCCCGCTGCTCTGCCCCGACATCAGTCGGGATACGGCGCGCGCGATCGCGGATTTCTGCCGTTCGCCTGGACGTTAGGCAAAGTCCGTCAGGGCATCGCGAGGACCTGGACCACGGTCGCAGCCCAGGGAAGGTCGCTGGTTTCGCTGGTCTCGGTCTGCTGTAGAACGACGACGACGGTCTCGTGGGCGGGGCTGACCCAGAACTGTGTCCCGAAGCGACCGCTCCACCAGTAGTCGCCCTTAGTCGACGGCATGAGCGTCACCGAGTCATCCGCGACCACGCTCACCCCGAGCCCCCACCCGAGTCCCTCGAGCCCCATGTCGGCTAGCACGCCATCGGGGACGTGGAGCCGGGTCATGTCGGCGACGGTCTCTTCGCGAAGGATCCGGATCCCGCCGAGGGCGCCTCCGTTCGCGAGCATCATCGCAAAGCGCAGGTAGTCGGGTGCGGTTCCGACCATCCCGCCGCCGCCCGGTGTCCAGCCGCGCCCGTAATCGTCGTCGAAGCGCCGCTCCCGGACGAGTTCGCCCGCTTCGTCATGGGTGTACATCCGCGCGAAGGGCGCGTCCGGGGGAACGTCGTCGACGAAGCCCGTCGCGGCCATGCCGAGGGGGTCGAAGACCCGGCTCTTCAGGAATGCGTCGAAGGGCTCGCCCGACGCCACTTCGACGACTCTCGCCAGTACGTCGGCGGACCAGCCGTATCGCCAGCGCTCTCCAGGGGGCTCGTAGAGTGGGCGAGAGGCGACGTGTTCGATCCGATCGGCGAGGGAGCCGAGTCCGGCGATCTCGATGTCCGGCGATCGCCAGAGTCGAGCGAGCGGGGTGTCGGATTCGTCGTAGCCGCCGATGCCGGACGTGAAGGTCAGGAGGTGGCGGATCGTGATCGGCTCTTCGAGCGCTTCGGTCTCGAAGTCGCCTTCGGGATCCACGCGATGGACGACTCGCAGCGTCTCGAACTCGGGCAGGTTGTCGGCGAGAGGGGCATCGAGATCCAGTCGTCCCTCGTCGACGAGAACGAGGGCGGCGGTCGCCGTGATCGCTTTGCTCATAGATGCGAGGTGGAAGCGCGTGTCGAGGGTCATGGGAATCTCGTTCTCGACGTCGGCCATGCCCGTCGTGCGTGCATAGACGACGCGTCCGCGCCGCGCGACGAGGGCGACGAAGCCGGCACGCGCGCCACTCGAGACGCGGTAGTCGAGGACACGATCGATCGCGAAGCGCCGCCAGCTCGCGAGTCCCTCGCGATCCGCGGGACCGCCGATCGCGGGCAGCGGGGGCTCGACGCCGCCGCAGGCGGTGAGCCCTGCGGTCGAGAGCAGAGAGGCGAGGGCGAGCAGGCGTTTGGTCTTCATCGTGCGCTCCCTCTGCGCAGCCGGCTCCCCCGTTCAAGGAGTCGTCGGATCTTGTTGCGAAGGCGGGTCGTGAACGTGGCGTTGGGATTGCGGTCGATCTTCAGCGCTGCGAAGGCCTCGGCCAGGGACTCGGCCGCGGTGTTCTCGAGGGGGGTGTCCCAGGCCGCGGCGTGCTCGCGGACGTGGCCCTCACTCGACGCACCGACGATCGGCATCACTCGTTGCGGTCTCGCGAGGAGCCACGCGAGCGCGACGGTGCTTGCGGGCACGCCGAGGTCCCGGGCGACCGGGATGAGCGCGTCGGCGACCGCTGCTCGAAGAGGCCCCACGTTGGGGGCACGGAAGAGAGGGTCGGATTCGGACCGCTCGCGCCGCCACCCCGCGTCGCGGACGAACCGGTCGGAGAGGGCGCCGCCTTCGAGGGGGGTGTAGGCGAGCACGCCGAGGGCGGATGCGTGTGCGGTCGGAATCCGATCCGCTTCGGCGCCTCGCTCGAGCAGGCTGTAGTGGAGCTGGAGTGAGGCGATTCCGCGCCCGGGGGCGGCGTCGCGGAAGAATGCGAGGCAAGTCGCGAGCTCGCGGTCCTCCACGTTCGAGACGCCGAGGTGTCGGATCTTGCCCTCGTCCCGGAGCCGGACGAGCTCTCCGAGGGCGTCTTCGAGAGGGATTCGTCGATCCGGATGATGGATCTGGCACAGATCGAGGTGGTCGGTACGGAGCCGGGCGAGGCTCTCTTCGACGTCCCGGCGGATCGAAGCCGGGCGCGAGTCCCGGCGGACGGTGCGTTGCTTGCCTGCCTGCTCGAGAGAGAAGAGGACCTCGCCGTGCGCACCGTCCCAGCGGAGGCCGACCTTCGAGAGCAACTCGACGCGATTCCTTCGACCCGCCAGCGCTCGGCCGAGAAACGCTTCGACTTCCCCGAAGTCATAGAGCGGCGCGGTGTCGATCGACGTCAGGCCCGCTTCGATCGCCGCGTCGAGGACCCGGGCGCGGGACGCTTCGTCCCGGCGACGGCGTCCCATGCTGCCGAAAACGAGGGTCGAGACCTCGAGGTCCGTCTCGCCGAGTCGTGCGCGTCGAGGGGCGCTCACGACGGCTCGGACCGGAGTCCCGAACGAAGGGGGCCGTGACCCGGCTCGACGTCGGTGAGGGGCTCGCGAATCGAGGATGAGCGGTGGGGCGTGACGCGGTGGAGCATGCTCGTCTCCCGGTCGGGAACGTGGGGCACGCCTTAGCCTATCGAAGATGGCGGAGTCGGGGCGGGCTCGTTCAGTCGCCCGAGGTGCCGTGCGCATGGGCCTGGCCTCGGTGCGAGCCGCCCCCGAGCGTCTTGGCGATCGCCTCCGCTCGCTCCGGTGCGGTCTCGTCCAGTCGGCGGAGCATCGAGAGGAACGTCGTGTGGGTGAGGCCGCAGCGGATGGACGTGTCTTCGTAGGCGAGCCGCTGTATGCGTTCGATTACGTCGCGCTGCTGGGCAGGCAGGACCCGACCGATCGCGCCGGCGAGACTCTCGATGTCCATCGAGGCTTGACGCGCAAAGGTGGAGGCGAGGTCCTCGAAGAACGCAAATCCGTTCGGGTACGCGTTCGCGGTGATCTGGGGAAGGATCTTTCGCTCCCGCTCGTCAGCATGGTCAAACCCGCGGTCGGGACGAGGTTCTCCTGCAGAACCGGGGGGAGAGAAGTCGAGGCGCGTGCCCTTCGGCATCACGTCGTCGAGTCGCCATGTCACGGGCTCGGAGAGGTCGACACAGAGCGCGAGATCTTCTCTCAGCTCATCCGGCATGGGTGCCCCCCTCTTCTAAACAGTTTCATGCGAATTCGGTACGATCAGCGGTGCGCTCGAGGCTTCTTCCCCCTCTCTGGTCGACGGATCTGAACGCCACGCGTCGGCAAGGCTCCGGCAATGGGTCGGCAGTCGACTCGAGCATCGCGGGGAGCGCGCCGGTTCGCCTGAGGCGCTCGCTCGAAGCCATCTAAGGGCCCTCGAATGAAGACCGACTTCGCGAGCCGTCGCTTGCGAGATCGCCGGAACGAGCTCGCGGATCTCCGGGTCGCCACGATCGGCGGCGCGAACGTCGAGCACGGCTATACGTTGCCCCGCGAATTCGAGGCCGACGCGAAGTACTCGATTCCACCCCAGCCAAGACAGGCCGGCGGGAGCGCCGTGAATCATGCGTGCCGCTTACTCGCCCTCGGCGTCGACGTTCACCCGGTACTACCGCTCGCGAAGGCCGATCCGTTGAGCAGCGTGATCGTCGAGGCGCTCGAGACCGCCGCGCGAACCGGCAACGCCAGGATCCAGATGAAAGATCTCTTCGTTCGAGGGAGCGGGCTCGTCACGCCCTATACGACCCTCATCCGACAGGGCGCGTCCCGGGCGGTGCTCAACGAGTTCTCGCCGGATCTGATGGAGGCCTTTCCCGCCCACGTAGAGCGTCACCTCAAACGACTCTCTGCGCCGCGATCCCGACCGGACGTCGTCGTCGTCGGTCACGTGCACGCTGACCGGAAGCGGAAGTCGCGGGGCGAGAGCGGCTTTGCCGGCGAGATCACCGAGCGCGTGCTGACGGCTCCCGAGCTGCGGGGAATCCCGAAGGTCGTGAATTTCGGCAGCGCCCAGTTCAAGCAGGGGGCGAAACGCTGGGAGAAGCTGCTGCGGGATCACGTCGACGTGTTCCAGCTGGACATCGGAGAGGTCCGCCGGTTCTGCCGCGATACGGACCTGCCCGACGGCTCCCTTGCCTCGATCCTCGGCTGGTTCCGGGAGCGATGCACCCTCGTCGTCTCCCTCGAGCGCTTCGGGGCGATCGGTCAGCGCGTCGGCAGCGATCGCCCGGTCGCGGCGTGGCCCTATCGGATCGAAGAGGGCGCCGACTCGACGGGGGCGGGTGACGCGATGGGCGCCGGCCTGGTCGCGAGCCTGGCCCTCGACGGCTTCGCGCTCGACGCGGAGGGCGGGCCCACGACGCCGCTGGCGATGGCATTGGCGCTTGGGCGTGCCTGCGCCGCGCATGCCTGCACGACGATCGGCGGCGCGGCCGAGTGCCCGGACCTCGATCGCCTCGTCGCCTTCGAGAAGAAGGGACGGCTGCCGGGGCGGGGACGCGGCATCCAGACCGACCTCTCCGAGCAGGAGCTCTTCCTGATCGACCGGGCCTTCGACGCCTAGCGTCCGGCCGGCGGTGGACTAACGATCCGCGGCGCGGGCGCTGCCTCGCTCGGACAGCCCGATCACCCCGAAGACGACGATCAACGCGGCGACGAATCCTGCCAGGGTGTGGAAGGCGCTCTCGTTGGCGGCCTGGAGGATCGGGGCCTGCTCCGACGCCGGCAGGGCCGCGAAGGCGGCGGCGCTCCCGGCGAGCTCGCTCTTGACCGAGTCGGTGATCGCACCGAGGGCCGGCAACACGAACTGGATCGAGAGCGCGCCGGCCACGCCCATCAGGCCGATGAAGAGCTCGCCCCCCTTCGGATAGCGCTCGGACACGTTCGCGAGCATCGTCGGCCAGAGGAAGCAGACGCCGATGCCCCAGACCGTGGCGGCAAGGAAACCGGTGACCGGAGAATCGGCGAGGGGCAGGATCCATAAACCGAGGACCGCGAGGGCCGCGGAGCCACAGAGCATCGTGAGGTTCGAGAGGCGGTGGGCGATGGGGCCCGCGAAGTGGCGGAAGACGAACATCATCGCGGATACGTAGATCACGATCCACGCGCCGCGAATCCCGATCGACTTCGTGAGCGCGAAGTCGAACCACTGGTTCGGGGCGAGCTCGGCCGCGGCGGTCAGCAACATGCAGACCCACCAGACGAGGAACATCGGGTGCTTCGGGATCTCCGCGAACATCTCGCCCATCGAGACGCCGAGCGACGCCCGTTCCGTACGCGGGAAGGGCGTTCCCACGAAGAGCGCCACGCACCCGGCGGCGGGCAGCAGCACCACGGCGAACTGGGCGCGCCACCCGAGGTCGAAGGCCCCTCCGGACAACGCGACGAAGGTCCCGAGGATCACGCCGGCCGGCCACCAGGCATGGACCACGTTCAGCCGGTTCGTCTTGTCCTCGGGATGAAGCGCGGCGGTCAGCGGGTTGACGGCGGCCTCCATGAAGCCCCAGCCGAGTCCCGAGAGAAGGAAACCCGCGCGGATCATGCCGGTCGCGCCCTCGCCCGATCCGCTGATCGCGAGACCGGTTCCGGCGGCGAAGCAGAGCGCGCAGGCGAGCAGCGCGCGTCCCATGCCGATCGTGTCGAGAAAGATGCTGGCGAGGAGGAGGGTGGTTCCGAAGCCGAGGAAGGCGGTTCCGAGGAGGCTACCGGCGAGAGTCGCGGAGCCGGGATCGAGCTCGGCGACGACGTCGGCGATGATCGCGCCCCGGAGCGCGAAGCTCGTCCCCGCCGTGAAGAGGGCGAGCGACGAGAGGACGAAGATCTTGCGGCGGGGATATCGCTCGGGCGTGTCGGACATCCGCGACAGGATAGCTGGGCCGCCAGTTCCGGGATAGCCGCTTCGCTGGGTCTGGGATCGCCCTGCCGCTAGGCGAGCGCGCCGTGGACGTACCAGATCAGGAAGCTCGACAGGAAGGCGGTGACCCCGAACATGGCCCCGAGCCACAGCCCACCGAGGGGCCCGCGCGGTCGATCGTCCCCGAGATAGTCGCGGCTTCGCTGGAGAAGGCAGAAGCCGAGATAGGTCGCCGGCAGGAAGAGACCGCAGAGGATGTTCGTGGGGACGGCGACCCAGACCGCAATGTCGCTCCAGTAGACGCAGCCCAGGACACCCGGAACCGGGAGCCAGGTCGCGAGGCGATGGGAGCGGCTTCCTACCGCCACGCCGAAGAGCTCCACCGCGACGAAGCCGCAGGTCAGCATCTGGAGTGTGATCGAGGACATCGCCATCCCGAGCACGCCGAGCCCGAAGACGAGTCGTCCGGCGATGGGGCCGACGGCTTGCGCGAGGACTTGCGCCGCTTCGACGGGGGAGAGCCGCACGCCGTCGTAGCTCGGGTCGAGGTGGAGGGTGTTCGCGGTCGCGATCACGATGAGGCTCACTGCGATCGCGTAGGGGACGAACATGCCCATCACGAGATCGACGATCGCGAGCTCGCGATGGTCGCGGCCCCAGCCCTTGGCGAGCAGGGTATACGGATAGAGGAAGACCATGTTGACCCCGACTGCTGCGGAGAGGCCCGACAGCACGAGGGTCGCGGCGGCGATACCGTTCTGGGTCTCCGGAAGTGAGGTCGGCACGAGACCGCGAAGGAGCGCGCTCGGTTCCGGGAGTCCGGTCCGGACCACGACCCAGGCGAAACAAAGCACGATTCCCCAGACCATGATCCGCAGCAAGCGCTCGTAGAGCCGGACCGCCGCCGGAGAACGGCCGTAGAGCCCGCTCACGAAGACGGCCCAGACCAGGACGAAAATACCCGCGGCGAGGGGTGGGATCCCGCCGAAGCCGGCCAGGTCCGCGAGGTCGACCAGCACGGCGGAGGCGAGGGCATACTGGGCGAACTGCCAGATGATCGAAGAGAGCAGGGCGCCGATCGCCCAGGCCCAGGCGAAGAAGGGGCCCGCATGTGCGCGCATCGCCGGCCAGGGGCGCACGCCGGTCGAGAGGGTCTGCCACGCGATCGCTGCAAGCATCACGAGCCCGAGCACCATGCCGACCGGGGCGACCCAGAGCAGGTGGACGCCGAAGATCGCGCCCGCGAAGAGCGCCGAGGAGACCGTGCCGCCGCCGAGGGTCATCGCGCTCTGCAGATAGCCCGGGCCGAGCATCCGCAGGTAGCCACGCATCCGCGTACCGAAGGGCCTCGCTGCGAGGCTTCGCAGCGCCGCCCTTTCCCACTGCAGGGCGCCCGGGTCCGGGGCATTGGCGAGACGGAGTCCCTGCCAGTCCTCCGAGCGCTCGCCCTCCGTGCTGGCGCCGTCTCCGCCTTCTCCGCCCTCGCTCAAGCGCGGGACTCCTTTCGAACGCTCATCCGAGCGGCTCTGCGATCACGTCGGCGAGGGCGTCGCGGGCCTCCCAGTCGACTCGCCCGGCATAGCCGTAGCCACTCGCCCTGGCGCACGCCAACGAGACGGCGCCGTCCTCGATCCGTAGCACGATCCGATCGCCTCTTCGTTCGTAGAGGTCCGGATGAGCCGAAAGTGCGGCCTCGGCCTCGGCGGTCGGCACGACGTCGAGGCCTGGGAAGAAGTGATGCCCGTTGCGTTCGCTGTGCTCGAGGCCGAGGGCGGCGACCGTCGTCAAGTCCTGTTGGAGTGGAAGCATCGGCAGGTTCGTCAGGTCCTCGCTCGCCTGGAACGACCCGTCGTTGCGCGCGAGGACGAGCGCTCGGTTCGCGAGTGCACGGAACACGCCCTTACAGTTCTTGACGGAGACGCCGCGATAGCCAAAAGCCGTCGCACGGGCGAAGGCGTCGATCGCGTCGTCGGCCTCGTCGATCAGCAGGGGGACGCGCGCCGCGAGTGCTCGGATGTCGCCTGCGGTGGACGGGTCGAGGGTGCGTGTGCGGGGCAGCGGTTGCTCCAGGTAGACGAGAGATTCGACGAGGCGGCGCCCGTCGGGATCGGCTTCGAGTCGGTCGAGGAGAGCGGCCACCGTCGTGACGTCTTCGTAGCTCTCGTTGGCATCGAGGCTGTAGATCGGATCGGTCACGCCGGCTTCGTCGACGACCCGAACGATCTCGCAGAGGCGCGCCACGTCGTCTGCCGGGACTCCGCCCGCCTTGAGCTTGAAGGCCCGCAGCCCGAACCGCGCAATGTCGTCTTCGAGCGCGACCGGGTGATCGTCGTCGCCGCGAAGCGCGGGGGAGACCTCGGTGCGTCGCAGGGGGTCGAGCCCGCCGACGGTATGCCGAACGAGGACGCGGTCCGCCGAGGGGCGCGCGAGCAGCGCCGGACTCTTCGCGTGCGTGTCTCCTTCCAGTTCGGGGAGGAGTGCGCCTGCATCGAAGCCGAAGAGGTCGTTTTCGAGAGCCCCGAGGAAGGAGCGTTCGGCGGCCTGACACGTCGCATCCAGCATGGCCCGCTCCACCAGCGCCACGCCGAAACCGTCGACGAGTTTCACGCCGCTCGCGAGGTCGCCGTCGAGGCATCGGCGATGGGCGGCCTGCCAGACTCCGAAGGGCGTGCCGGCCGCGCCCGTCCAGGCGGTCGCCGCACGCTCGGCGCTTGAAAAGAGGGTGGCGACGTCCTCGTGGACGGACTTTTGCGGATCCTTCTCGAACCATTTCGGGACACAGAGATCCGCGGCGAAGCCTCCGCTCGTCACTCCGTCGACACGAGCGCGGACGCGCGCGACCACGACGGGGGCTTCCGTCAGAGTCACGATTCCGAACCGGAAGGGCAGGCGCGTCCGACAGCGCGTCGCCCGGAGTTCGACCCCTTCGATTTCGATCTCGGCGGCCAAGTGCGTTCGGCGCCTCCCCGTGCCCTCGCACCCCGGCAGCGATTCCAGGCGCAACTCTTCCCGGGCGGTTGTAGGTTAACTAACCTTTTAGTTAAATATGCGCAACCGGAGGGACGGGCCGCAGTCGGGCTCCAGCCCTCCAATCTTGATCGGAGAGACCGTGCCCCAAGCCCAGTCCGCTCCCTCGCGCGACGCGAAGGAGAAGCGACGTCGCGCCGCCTCGCGCGCCGGCGCGCGCACGCCGCGTCCTCGCAATGCCGAGGCGAGTCGGACTGCGATCCTCGCCGCGGCGACCGCCGTGTTCGCCGAGAAGGGACTCGGCGGCGCGCGGGTCGACGAGATTGCGGACCGGGCCGGTGTCAACAAGGCGCTGCTCTACCACTACTTCGGGAACAAGGAGGCGCTCTTCGTCGCGGTGCTCGAGGCGACCTACGAGGGGATCCGCGGCGCGGAAGCCGCCCTCGAGCTCGAGGCCCTGCCGCCGCGGGAGGCGATGACGCGACTCGTTGACTTCACGTGGAACTACTACCTGGAACATCCCGAGTTCATCCACCTCGTGAACAGCGAGAACCTCCATCGCGCCGTACACCTCTCTCGCAGCGAGCATCTGAGCGAACTGCATCACCCCCTCGTCGAGCGGATTCGCGAGATTCTGAAGCGGGGCGTCGCGACCGGGCATTTTCGTCGCAGCGTCGATCCGGTCCAGCTCTACATCACGATCGCGTCCCTCGGATATTTCTATCTGAGCAACGCGCACACGCTCGGCGTCGTCTTCGAACGCGACCTGCTCTCGGCGCGAGCGCGGGGCGGGCGGCGGAGACACATTCAGGAGGTGGTTGCGGGCTACCTCCGACCCGACGGAGAGACGGAGGCGTGACGATGAACGAAGCCCATCCGGCGGAGCTGCTTCGCCGAGGTCGGACGATCACCGGGATGAGCGCCGTGCTGCTCCCGATCGACGCGAGCGGCGGGATCGACTGGGCCTCCTTCACCGGGCTGCTGGAGCGGACGGTGGTGGCGGGGCTCGTTCCGGCGGTGAACATGGACACGGGGTACGTCCAGCTCCTCGACGATGGGGAGCGGCTCGCGGTGCTCGATGCGACGAAGGCAGTCGCGGGCTCCGGGTTCGTCGCGGGTGCGCACGTGGCGGACGCGCCCGGCGATGTGTGGGATCGCGATGCGACGGTCCGGGCGATGGAGCCGATCGAATCCCGGGGCGGTCTCCCGGTGGTCTTTCCGTCGAACGGGCTTTCGGCCTTCGAGGGCGCCGAGTGGGCGGGCGCCCATCGAATCCTCGCCGAGACCAGCGATCGCTTCCTCGCGTTCGAGCTCGGCCCCATGTTCGTTCCCTACGGACGGATCTACGACCTCGAGGCCTACCGCGCGCTCCTCGACGTCCCTCAGTGTCTCGGCGCGAAACACTCCTCGCTGTCGCGTGCGCTCGAGTGGGAGCGCCTCGCCCTTCGTGATGCCCATCGTCCGGATTTCCAGGTCCTGACCGGAAACGACCTCGCGATCGACATGGTGATGTACGGCAGCGACTACCTGCTCGGGCTCTCTGCCTTCGCGCCGGAGGCGTTCGCGAAGCGCGATGCGCTGTGGGCGGCGGACGATCCGGCCTTTCATGAGTGGAACGACCTCTTGCAATACCTGGGCTTCTTCGCCTTCCGGGATCCGGTTCCTGCCTACAAACACGACGCGGCGATCTTCCTCCACCTACGCGGGCGGATCGCCGCTCCGGCGACCCACCCGAACGCGCCGAGGCGCCCCGAGAGCGACCGTGGGATTCTCGCGGAGATCGCGGCGCGTCTCGATGCTTTGGAGGAAGGCGCATGAGCCTGCGCGCCATCAAGATGACCCGCCTCGGGACACGGGAGAAGCTCGAGGCCCGCCTCGAAGCGCTCCGGGTGTCGCTTCCGATCGACGACGAAGTCGCTGCGAACGGCCCCCTCGCCGAGTTCTTCGACGTCGCCGGACGTTCGGTGGCCAATCGATTCAGCGTTCTGCCGATGGAGGGTTGGGACGGGACGGGAAGAGGGCGACCGACCGAGTTGGTCGAACGCCGTTGGCGGCGCTTCGGCGAGAGTGGGGCTGGGTTGGTCTGGGGCGGCGAGGCCTATGCGGTTCGACCGGAGGGGCGCGCCAACCCGCAGCAGCTCTGCGCGAATCCGGAGACGGAATCGGACCTCGTACGCTTGCGCGACACGCTCCTCGCTGGCGCCGCCGATCACGGCCATGCTGCGCCCTTCCTCGGCCTCCAGCTCACCCATTCCGGACGGTTCGCGCGCCCCGAAGGTAGCCCTGTCCCGCGGACGGCCTTCCGTCACCCGGTGCTCGATGCTCGGGTGGGAATCGACGACGACGGAGCGCTCCTCTCGGATGCCGAGCTCGACGATCTGATCGAGGACTACGTCCGGATCGCGGTCGCGGCGGAACGCGCCGGCTTCGAGTTCGTCGACGTGAAGGCCTGCCACGGCTACCTGGGACATGAACTGCTCTCGGGTCGCGGTCGCCCCGGGCCCTACGGTGGCGACCTCGCCGGTCGTGCGCGCTTCCTGCTCCGCTCGATCGAGGCCGTGCGCGCGGCGGCCCCGTCCCTTGCCATCGGCGTTCGTCTCTCGGTCTTCGATTTTCATCCCTTCAAACCGGGGGAG
Organism: Deltaproteobacteria bacterium; assembly: GCA_002709835.1. GTDB lineage: Bacteria > Myxococcota_A > UBA9160 > UBA9160 > UBA4427 > UBA4427. The sequence goes on along the minus strand of PAQX01000053.1, from coordinate 12,923 downwards.
GACGGCAGCGGCGTTCCGGAGGGGGCGGACCACGTTCCCTTCGGCGGCGATGACCGCGGGCTCGGACTCAATCTCGCCGAGACCCACACGCTGCTCGACTGGCTGGCGGAGTCGGGGGTCGCCCTTGTCTGCACGACCGCGGGGAGCCCCTACTACAACCCGCACATCCAGCGCCCTGCCTTCTATCCTCCCTCCGATGGATACCGTCCCCCGGAAGATCCGCTGGTCGGCGTCGTTCGACAGGTCGAGGCGACGGCGGACCTGCGTGCGCGACACCACCGCCTCCGCTTCGTCGGCTCCTCCTACACCTACCTCCAGGAATGGCTCCCGAACGTGGCGCAGGCCCTCGTCCGCGAAGGGCGCGTCGACTCGGTGGGGCTCGGTCGCATGATCCTCTCGTACCCGACACTGCCGGAGGACGTCCTTGCCGGGCGCGGCCTCGAACGTCCGCTCGTCTGTCGGACCTTCAGTGATTGCACGACGGCGCCGAGAAACGGCCTCGTCTCCGGCTGCTATCCGATCGATCCCTTCTACAAGCGTCGCCCCGAAGCGGAACGGCTCGCGGCGATCAAGAAGGGGAGCCCCGCGTGAAGCGCTTTCTTCTCTGGACGCTCGGGGGCCTCGCGTTCCTCGTCGCCGCGGCGGGCATTGCCTTCGTCGTGTTCCGGGGACCAGATCCGGAGACGATCCTCGCCGGAATCGAGCGACCGGAGTCGCCCGAGTTGGAACCCGAGGAGGCGCGACTCGCGTTTCGGGTCGCCGAAGGCTTTCGCATCGAGCTCGTTGCAGCGGAACCGCTCGTCGTCGATCCGGTCGCGATGGACTGGGACGATGAAGGGCGCCTCTACGTGGCAGAGATGCGCGGCTACATGCCCGACATCGCCGGCGGCGAAGAGGAGCGACCGATCGGACAGGTCGCGCTCCTCGAAGACGAGGACGGCGATGGCCGGATGGACACGCGCCGGGTCTTCGCCGATGGATTCGTGCTTCCCCGCGCGGTCAGCGTCCTCCCGGAAGGCGTACTGATCGCGGAGCCGAATCGGCTCTGGCTGTGTCGAGACACGACCGGGGACGGTCGCTGCGACGACAAGCGGCTGCTCGGCGCGTACGCGCTTCCGGGGCCCAGCCCGGAACACCAGGAGAACGGACTGCTTCCGGGCCCGGACGGCTGGCTCTACAACGCGAAGTCCGAACGACGGATTCGAATCGAGGGCGACGGCTTCGTCTCGGAACCGTCTCCGTTCCGCGGTCAGTGGGGTATCGCCCGGGACGACGAAGGTCACCTCTTCTACAACCACAACTCCGGCTTTCTCTACGGGGAGGTCTTCCCCGGCGAGTACGCGATGCGTCAGGTGTCCACGGCGACGCGTCTCGAGAAGCCCGGTCTGAACGTGCCGCTCAGTGACGGCGAGAAGGTCTGGGGCGTGCGGGTCGCGCCGGGTCTGAATCGGGCCTACGTGCGGGGCACCCTGCGCGCCGATGGACGGCAGAACGCCCCGACGGGCGTATCGGGGCTGGTGATCCAGCGCGGCGACCAGTACGGGCCGGGCTTCGTGGGGGACGCCTTCGTTCCCGAGTCCGCCGGCAATACGGTCTCCCGTTTCCGCGTGACCCGTGATGGCACCGCGCTCTCTGCGGAGCATGTCCTCGAACCCGACCCCGAGTGGGACCAACGCGAATTCCTCGCCTCGACCGACGAGCGATTCCGTCCGGTGGATGCGAAGGTCGGCCCCGACGGCGCGATTCACGTGATCGACATGTACCGGGGGGTGATCCAGCACGCCGTCTACGTCTCGGACTATCTCGCCGACTACGTCGATCGGAACGAGCTCGCGCCCCCCGGCGCTCGGGGACGCATCTGGCGGATCGTGCGCGAGGACCGACCGATCGAGCGTGCACCGCCGTCGNTCGAAGGCGTCGCTGCCCAGNTCGCTGCCCTCGATCATCCGAACGGCTGGGTCCGCGATCGCGCTCAGCNAAGACTCGTGGCCGAAGCGGATCCGGCCGCGGCGGCCGCGCTTCGCCGATTCGCGTTCACGACGCCGCTCGGACGCCTGCATGCGCTCTGGACCCTAGCGGGCCTCGGTGCGCTCGACGAAGAGACCTGGCGCCGTGGTCTCGACGATGAAGACCCGCGTGTCCGACGCGCGGCGCTGCGAGCGGGCGAGGCTTCGCTCGCGGCGCGGCCGACCGGGCTTGCAGCGGTCGAGGCGCTCCTGGAAGACCGCGACGGGCTCGTCCGCCTACAGGCGATCCACACGCTCGGCAGCCGTGGCCTGCCGGAGGCGCTGTCCGCGCGACTGGGCGCGCTCGCCCGGTCAGGGACGCCGCTGGTTCGTCAGGCGGTTCTCTCCGGATTGGCAGGGCAGGAGCTCGAAGCGCTGAGCCAGGAGCTCGAACTCGCGCCGGGCGCGTCGCCGACGGATTCACAGGCCGCCTGGCGGGGTGAGCTGGCCGGAGCGGTCCATCGGGCGGCGCAGGAGAATGCGGATCCGGCGCTGGACGTCGCGGTGCTCCTCGATCTCATCGGATCGAGCGACCCGGAGAGTGCGATCGCCATGCTCGAAGGCATCGTCGCTGCGCAACGCGCACCCGGCGCCGAACGGGTCGTTCTCGCCGCGGCGCATCCGATCTTCTCCGAGCAGGGGCCGTTCGACGCCGAGGTGAAAGACGCCATCGCGCGGGTGCGGCCGCACGTCACGTGGGCAGGGGATCCGCGGCCCGGTGGCGCTCGTGCCCTCACGGAAAAGGAAGAGGCGCTGCGCGCACGGGGCGAGACGCTCTTCGCAAACTCCTGTGCGAACTGTCATGGCGCGAACGGAGCGGGGCAGCGGGGGCTCGCGCCGCCCCTCGTCGGTTCGCCCTGGGTTCGCGATGCGGACGATTGGCTGGTGCGGATCACGCTTCACGGGGTGACCGGCCCGATCGTGGTCGCCGAGGAGACGTGGGAGAGTACGATGCCGGGACACGCGATGGATCCGCGCTTCGATGACGCGGGAGTCGCGGCGGTGGCGACGTTCGTTCGGCGTGCCTGGGGGCATGGCGACGAGCCGATCGCGGAGGCGACGGTGGCGTCCATCCGTGCGAAGGAGCAGGACCGGGCGATGCCCTGGACCGTCGACGAACTCGAGGCGCTGTCGGTCGAGCATCGTCTGGATGCCTACGTGGGTCGCTACGACCTTCCGCTTCCCGGCATCCACTTCGTCGTCGAGCGTCGCGGGCCTTCTCTCGTGATCGGTCGCGGGGACGGCGCGGTCGCGCCCGTTCTCGAGCTGGGGCTGGACACGTTCTCCGGAGAGGGACTCATGCTCCTCTTTTCCCGCGACGAGGAACGTCGGGTCGAAGGCGCCCAGGCGTCGTTCCAGGGGATGTCTTTCACCCTCGATCGCGCGGACTGACGGCGGTCCCGCGGCGAGCACCGATCGGCTATCAAGTGAAGCCATCGCCCACCCCACCCACGTCCTCCCAGGAGTCCCGCCATGGCCGGCCAGGTCCACTACGAAGTCCAGGATCACATCGCGACGATCACCCTCGACAACCAGAAGGCGCGCAACGCGTTCGACTATGAAATGTGTCTCGAGCTGAAGCGGCTCTGGGGAGTGATCAGCGAGGACCCCGACGTGCGTTGCGCCATCGTGACCGGTGCCGGCGACAAGGCCTTCTGCACCGGCTGGGATCTCAGCTCGACCGCCAGCGGCGAATCCCAGGACTTCGCCAAGGGAACCCGAAAAGCAGCGCCCTACAACAACATCACCGCGGTCCAGAACAAGTGCTGGACGCCGGTGATCACGGCTGTGAACGGGATGTGCAACGGCGGCGGCCTCCACTTCATCGCCGACACGGACATCGCGATCGCCGCGGACTCGGCGACCTTCTTCGACACCCACTGTCAGAACGGCCTCGCTGCGGTCGTCGAGATGGTCGGCCTCGCGCGGAAGATGCCCCTCGATGCGGTCTTCCGGCTCTGTTACATGGGCGCCACCGAGCGCGTCGGCGCCGAGCAGGCGAAATCGCTCGGGATGGTCGGGGAGGTCGTGCCCGCGGCGAGCCTGATGGATCGGGCGCGTGAGGTGGCGGAAGTCGTCTGCCGCTGGTCGCCGACGGCCCTCGCGCGGACCAAGCAAGCGATCTGGGAGAGCCTGGATTACGGCCTCGAGGATGCCCTCGAGAAGACGCACAAGATCCTCGACGTCCATGCCGACCATGGTGACATGATCGAGGGGGCGACCGCGTTCATGGAGAAGCGGAGTCCCGACTGGGCCCCCTTCGACGGCAAGGGCGTTGAGCTCGACTGAACAAGCGCCTGCCCGGACTCCGGGACGCGGTCCCGAAACGAAATGCGGCGCGTGACTCCCGCCACGCGCCGCATTCGATCGTGAATCGGAGAGCGGCCTAGCGCCCCTTCCACTCCGGCTTGCGCTTCTGGGCGAAGGCGACGGCGCCTTCCTTGGCGTCTTCGCTTCCGAAGATCTTGCCCATGTGCTTGTCCTGCGCCTTCCAGCTCTCGGCATCGGGGCGGCCGACCGAGTCGCGGACGATCTCCTTGGACGCGGCGACCGACAGCGGCGCATTCTCGGCGATCCGCTCGGCGAGCTCGATCGCGACTTCGAGGGCCTTGCCCGGCTCGGCGAGGTGGTTCACGAGGCCGATGTCTTTGGCTTCTTCCGAGGAGATCGGGTCTCCCGTCAACGCCAGCTCCATGGCCGTGCCGTAGGGCAAGCGCGAGGAGAGGCGGAACAGGCCACCGCCCGCTGCGAAGAGGCCACGCTTGACCTCCGGAATACCGAGCTTCACGCCCTTGGCCGCGACGAGGAGGTCGCAGGTCAGCGCGATCTCGAGTCCGCCCGCGAGGGCGAAGCCCTCGATGGCCGCGATCAGCGGCTTCTTCGCACCGCTACGGAGGAAGGTGCCGAAATTCGCGGGCGGGCCGCCCTCGGCGAAGGCCTTGAGGTCCATGCCCGAACTGAAGCCGCCGTCGGCGCCGGTGAGCACACCGATCGTGAGGTCGTCGTCCTCGTCGAGCTGCTGCATCGCGGCGACCATCGCGTCGGCGAGGGGTGTGTTGACTGCGTTCTTCGCTTCCGGTCGGTTGAGGGTCATGACGAGGACGCGTCCCCGTCGTTCGAGAAGTAGTTCGTCTGCCATTGGGGTTCCTTGCTAGTCCCTATACACGTTCGATGATGATGGCCGGGGCCATGCCGCCGCCGGTGCACATGGTGATGAGCGCACGTTCCTTGTCCTGGCGCTCGAGCTCGTCGAGCGCCGTGCCGATCAGGATCGAGCCCGTCGCGCCGATCGGATGGCCGAGGGCCATCGCGCCGCCATTCGGGTTCACGATCTCGGGGTCGAGCCCGAGATCCCGGATGAACTTCAGTGCGACGACGGAGAAGGCCTCGTTCACTTCGAAGAGGTCGATGTCCGAGAGTTCCATCTTCGCCTTCGCGAGAACTTCCTTCGCAGCGGGGACCGGCTCGTTCAGCATGAGCGTCGGTGAGCCGCCGGCAGTCGCCGTCGCGACGACCCGGGCGCGGGGCTTCCAGCCCTGTCCCTTGGTGTAGTCCTCGTTGGCGAGGATCAGTGCGGCAGCGCCGTCCACGACACCGGAGCTGTTGCCTGCGTGGTGGACGTGGTTGATCTCGAGGTCGGGGTAGGCGCGCTTCACGAGCTGGTCGAAGGTCTCGCCCGTATTGTCGATCGGTACGCCCATGAACTGGTCGAAGACCGTGGGCAGCTTGGCCAGGCTCTCCATCGTCGTCCCCGGTCGTGGGAACTCTTCGCGGTCGAGCGCGATCGAGCCGTCGTCGTTCTTGATCGGGATCAGCGCCTTGTCGAAGTGGCCGTTCTTGATCGCCTTGTCCGCGCGTTCCTGGCTCATGACCGCTAGCTGGTCGACGTCTTCGCGTGTGTAGCCCTCGAGGGTCGCGATCATGTCGGCGCAGATGCCCTGATGGGGCTGGGGGTGGAGGTTGCGCAGGTGCGGGTTCGCTCCGTCCACCGTCTTGTTCTTGTCCTCGTTGCGCGGAGCCGTCTGCGTGTAGGACATCATCTCGACGCCGCCGGCGACGACGAGGTCCTGCATGCCGCTCATGACGCCCATCGCGCCGAGGTTCACGCTCGTGATGCCCGAGCCACAGAAGCGGTCAAGGGTCACGGCGGAGGCGTTCGTGTCCCAGCCCGCGTCGAGCGCGGCCATGCGTCCGATGCAGGAGCCCTGGCGGCTGACCTGGGAGCTGCAGGCGACGACGCAGTCGTCGATGTCCGCGGTGTTCAGGCCGTTGCGGGCTTCGATGCCTTCGAACACCTGGGCGAGCAGGCGCTGCGGGTGGATATGAGACAGTGCGCCTTTGCCGGGCTTGCCGGCGCCGCGGGGACTGCGGCAGGCGTCGATGATGTAGGCCTCGGGCATGGGAGGACTCCTTGTTCGGGATGGAGGTAGAAGCGGCGTCCGAGCGTAGGCGATCGCGCGCACGGACCCATCCCCAGGCGGAGCCGGGAAGGGAACGCCGAGTCCGACGGGGGGGGCGGGCGTGGAGCGTCCGGACCCCAGCTCGACTCAGCGTCCCTTGAAGTCGGGCTGGCGGCGCTCGCCCATCGCCCTCACGCCTTCGCGCCAATCCTCGGTCGTCTGGAGACGATCCTGTTCCGCCTTCTCGCGATCCGTCGCGGCGCGGATGGCCTCGGGCAGCTCGCCGCGGAGGGTCTGGCGGATCGAGTCGACGGCGAGCGGTGCGGAGATCGCGATCTCGCGAGCGAGGGCAGTCGCCTCTTCGCGCACGTTCTCCCGCGAAACGAGCCGGTCGCAGAGGCCGAGGGTACGGGCTTCGTCGCCCTTCACGCGGCGTCCGGTATACAGGAGCTCCGCGGCGGCCTGAGGGCCGACGAGCCGGGGCAGGGTGACCGAGAGGCCGAAACCGTGATGGAAGCCGAGCCGAGCGAAGTTCGCGCTGAAGCGGGCTTCCGGGCAGGCGATCCGGAAGTCCGGCATGAGGGCGAGGCCCAGGCCGCCGCCGATCGCGGCCCCCTGGATCGCGGCGACGACGGGGGTGCGTGTCTCGAAGAGTCGCACGGCTTCGTCATAGAGATGTCGACCGCTGGGTCCTTCGGTCGCCGGTTGCTTCGATCGGAAATTTGCGCCCGCGCAGAAGTGGCGACCCTCCGAAGCGAGGACGATCGCGCGGCAGGCGTCGTCCGCGTCGGCGGCTTCGAACGCGACGCAGAGGCTCGCGATCAGGTCATGGTCGAAGAAGTTGTCCGGGGGGCGCCGGATCTCCGCGAGGGCCACGTAGTCGTCGTTGACGGTCACGTGGACGTCGCCCCAGGTTCCGAAGTCGCGTCGGTTCATTCGATCGTTTCCGTTTGGGGCCGCCTAACGCGGCAGGCCTACCAGGGTCCGCGCGACGATCATGCGCTGAACCTGTCCCGTGCCCTCGACGATGTCCATCGCCTTCACGTCCCGGTACAGCTTCTCGATCAGGTGGTCCCCGCGTGCGCCGACGATCCCGACGAGCTCGAGGCCGAGGGTCGTCGCCTCCTGCGCCATCTGCGCCGCGAGGGCCTTCGACATCGAGGCTTCGATGATGTTGGGGCGCTCCTCGTCCGCGAGCCAACCCGCCTTCAGGCCCACGAGCCGCGCCTTTCGGACCTTGCGCGAGATCGCCTCGATCCGGTCGCGCACACGGTCGCGACCGAGCAGGTCGTGCTCGCGCGCGAAGCGGATCGATTCGTCGAGGGCCGAGCGGGCCATGCCGACGGCATTCGCGGCGATTTGCGGGCGGCCGGCGTTGAAGGTCCTCATGGCGGTCTTGAAGCCGGCACTGCTCTCGTACCGCGCTTCGCCCCCGAGCAGATTCGCCGCAGGTACGCGCACGTCGTCGAGGCTGAACGAGGTCGACTCGTACGCCTTGAGCCCCATCTTCTTCTCGATCTTGAAGCTGCCGAGCCCCGGAGTTCCCTTCTCTACGAAGAAGGCGCGCTGGGCGCCGCGACCCTTCGTCGGGTCGAGAGTGGCCTGGACCAGGATCCAATCCGAGCGGCTGGCGGAGCCGATGAAGCACTTGGCGCCATTCAGGATCCAGCCGTCGCCGTCCTTGCGGGCGGTCGTGCGGATCGCGGCCGCATCGGAGCCGGCGCCGGGCTCGGTCATACCGAAGCATGCCCAGCGCGGCCGGTCGGGTTCGAGGAAGGGACCGAGATAGCGCTCCTTCTGTTCGTCCGTCCCCATCGAGATCACGTTGTTCTCCGGCAGGCCGGGGCCGGGAAGCGCGATGATCACGCCGCGGTCCCAGTAGGCCTGCTCTTCGGAGAGAAGGAGCCGCTCGACGACCGAACGGCGCGGACTCCGCGCCCGCTTGCCATCCAGCCCGGTCCAGCTGGTTCCACCTTCTCCGCGCTCGAGGCAACGGTCGAAGAAAGGGTCGCCGACGGGAATCGGCGCCATGTTTTTGTCGGCCTCGAGGCCCGCCGGTCGGAGTTCCTTGAGTCCGATCTCCGCGGCTTCCGCGAGCCGGGCCTGGGCTTCGGGGTCGATTCGGAAGTCGATCACAGCGCGCCCTCCTGTCCCAGGCCGAGAGGCCTTTCCTGCGCGATCAGTGCCTGGCCGGCGTCCTCGATCGCGGCATCGAAGCCACCGTGGAGGAGCGAGAGGGCGCGGGCTTCGCGCATGTGTTTCTCGACCGGGTAGTCGGCCATGAATCCATGGCCGCCGAGAATCTGAACGCCGTTCGGTCCGATCGTGCGGCCGACCTCGATCACTTCCGCGAAGGCGGAGGCCGCTTCGGTCTCGCAGGGCAGCCGCTGGTCGACCCGCCAGGCGGCCTCGTGAACGACGAGGCGCGCCGCGTCGAGGGCGATCCGCATGTCGGTGATCAGGAACGCGAGGGCCTGGTGGTGCGCGATCGGGCGCCCGAAGGCCTGTCGTTCCTGGGCGTAGTTCGCGGAGAAAGTGCAGCTCGCTGAAAGCACGCCGAGGAGGAGCGAGGCCGTATGCAGCCTTGCCCGCGCGCGTGCACGCCCGGCCCCCTCGGCATTCTCCCATCGGCCCGCGACCGGGGCACCGTCGAGACGAAGTCGACCGCCCCCCGCCGCACGAATCCCGGCGCCCCGCACCGAATCGAAGGCGAGCCCCTCGGTCACGAGGCACACCCCGTTCTCGTCGAGCAGGACGAGCGCAACGGCTTCGTCCGCGGCGACCCAGGGCACGTCGAGGGTCAGGCCCGCATCGTCCTCTGAGACGAGCGCGTCCCGTGCATCGACGAAGAGGGCCCGCCGGGCGCCGTCCCCGGTCGCTTCCCGAAGCGTACGCGCCGCTTCGAGGCCGCCGACCTCGAGGAGTGCGACGAGGGCGGTGCCATAGGGATCGAGAGCGATGGCCGCGCCGACGTCGCCCTCGGCGAGAGCCTCGTTCACGAACACGCGCGCCAGACAGCCCATCCCGGCTCCATCGAGTTCGATTGGAACGTCCAGGGTCGAGAGTCCGACCTCCTCCCAGCTCGAAGCGAGGGCCGGCGAGATCGCGCGGTCCGCCTCGTGGGTTCGCATCGGCGGTACGAGCTCTTCGCGGGCGAGGCGTCGCGCGGTCTCGAGCACGAGCGCGAGCTCGTCGTCGGGTTCGAGGTCGAACAAGATTCCGTCCTCCGGGTCCGCGAAGCGGACGTCAGCTGGAAGTCGGCGTGACGAAGATGGGCGAAGACCAGGCCCTGTGTTCGTCTGGCGCCGTGCAATCGTCGTCGTCGCTCCGGTCGAAACACGCGTCGAGCTGCGCGCAACCGGCGCCGCCGGCTCCACGACAACCGTAGGGGTCGGCCGAGATCGTCGGGCTCGCGACTTCGATGGCCCGGACGTAATAGCTCGTGTCCCGTGCGTCCTGCGCGAACTCCGGGTCGCTGAAGACGACTTCGCAGCCTTCGGTTTCGCCGCTGCACTCGAAGCGCTTCCAGGGATCCTCGATCAGAGGCGCGAGCGACTCGTCGGCGCGCTGCTGGGTCCGGATCCGAACGACCTCGATCCGCGTGATCGGACGGCGCCTCTCCGAGGGGTGGTAGCACTCGCCGCGACAGAGCCGTTCGAGTCGCTCGCGGGTGAGCGCGGTCGTCGTCTCGTCGGGGCACCCCGGCTTCTGCTCGAATGAACCCGCCGCGCGAACGCGGAAGGTCGGCGTGCCGTGGATCTCGACTTCACTGCCCATCGGGACCCGCCCGCCGGGCACGTTCGGGTCGAGCAGGTCGAACCAGAGGAGGATGCGCGGACCGCTGGTGCCGTAGGTTTCGCGGCGTTCGAGGGCGTCGAAGATTTCGCCCCGTTCGCGGCTCGACGCATGGACCGCCGCCAGTCCACCGGTGAAGAAGAAGGAGCCCCCACGCTCGCCTTCGAAGAACGCGATGTTCGGGACCGGTCCCATCGGATCGAAGCGCTCGGCGCGGGCGATCGGTTCACGGCGCCAGGGGTCGACCAGAGAGCTCGTGCCGGCGCGGCCCATGCGCGAATCTGTGAACTGCAGACGCTCGACTTCCTTGTAGCCGGTCCCGGCCCGTGCGGTGTGGTTGTCGCTCGACGCGATGAAGCCGAAGCGGAAGTTCCGCGCGCCTTCCTCCGCATCCGGGCGGCCCAACGCGAGGATCGCCTGCGCGCTGCTCTGCGGCCGGTAGTTGAAGGCCGGCTGGAAGCAATCGCGACATTGTCCCGCGTCGAGCATCTCCTCGGCAGTTCGACCGGGCACGACCCAAGCGCCGGCGTTGCGGTCGGCGTCGACGAAGAACTGGCGGGTCTCGATCGCACGGGGATCGCAGTCGTCTTCGCTTGCGCCCTCGGCTTCACAGCGCGCGCGAATCACTTCGCCCGCCTGCCAACAGGAAGGTGTGTGGTCGGCGGACGGCGCCGGGCAGGTACGCGATCCGTCGGCGGCGATGTCCACCGCCTTCCACGGGCGGTATTCCTCGGCGTTGCCGTGGCCCGAGTAGATCTCGATCAGGCGCTGTCGATCGGGGTCGTGCTGTTCGGGAGTGAGCTGCTTGGTCCAGCTCGATCCCGGTGGCGAGTACATGCCCCAGACGGTGCCGTGCGGGATCACCGTCGCGGCGTGTCCCCATTCGTCGAGCTTCGAGAAGAGCTCGCCGGGTGTCCGGACCGACTCCATGCAGTCCGCCGGAAGGTCGCGAACCGGCACGTCGTCGGCGCAGCGGTCCGCCGACGTCAGCTCGCCCATCATGGCGATCAGGTCGTGTCCCCCCTCGATCGCGAAGGCGCCGACCCCCTGGAGGAGGGCACCGCCTCGATCGACATCGAAGGGGGAGGGGACGCCCTCCGGCGGCCGGGCAGCGATCGGTCGGGTCGGGATCGCGTCGTCTTCGAGATCGCGGAGCACGACGTTCTTGTGGCCGTAGTGATTCGTCGGGGTGGAGCCCATCTGCGTCCACTCCCAGCCGAGGAAGGAGACGAGATCGCGCTCGCCGTTCGCGCGCCCGATCGCGTCACAGGAACGCATCGTCTCGACCGTTTCGCGCCAGCGGCGCGGCGTCAGCGAAGCTGCGTGATCGTTGATCGACCAGAAGTCGAGATTCGAGCAGAAGCGGGCGAAGTCGCAGGCATCCGCCACGGGATGGGCCCCGTCGCCCCCCGTCATTGGAAGCGTCAACTGGAATGCGTCGACCGAAAACGAGCTGTGGACGTGGAGATCGCCGAAGAGGATCTGCTTGGGCGCATGAACCCGGAGCGCTTCGGCGGTCGCTGACTGAGCGGCCTCCCGCGCTTCGACGCTCGCCGCATCGAGCGCCCGCGCTTCGGGCTCGCCGGCAGCCACGAGATCACCGTAGGCCCCGCGGCCGGCCTGGGAAAGCACCCAGACACCCGCGCCGGCGAGCACGACCAACAGGGCAACGAGTGAAGCGAGAGTTCTCAAGGTGGCCTCCACGATGGACGCCGCAGGGTAGCGAGTCCACGACTCAGCCGTCCGGTGGCGCTCCGATCAGCCGAGCGCGGTCCGGACCTCGCAGTCGCCACAGATTCCGTGGCTGAGCCTGGGAAGGGGGTCCTCTCCGAAGAGATCGAGCGCGCGGACGCCGGGTTCCATCTCTCGCCATTCGCCGTCGGGGAGCTGGATACGCCGACACCAGCTGCAGGAGTAGAGGATCGTATCGCTCCGCTCTGCCTTGACGTCGAGCAGGCCGACGTAGTCCCGCTCTTCCGCCGCGAGCAGGATCGAGGTCGCTTCGAGGCTCCGCTCCGGTCTCGGCTCGATCGCCAGGATCATGCGGCGGGTCCGCGTCGGTGAGTCACACCGAAACGGGACCCGCGCCCCCGATGACCGCTCCCGGCAGCGCTCGAAGATCTGCTTGAAGATGTGTTCTGCCTCGGCCCCGGCGATGAAGTCCCAGAGCGACCGGCCGACCACGGCTTCTCTCGAGAGGCCAGGGGTGTCGTTCAGCTCGGCAAACTGGAGCCACTCCGCGTCGACGTCCTGAATGACGTCGTCGGCGTCGATTCGATAGGTGGCGATCGACGGTTCGTCGGTCAAAGAAGCCTCTCTTCCTCGTCGGCCGGCGCTAAGCGCCCCAATCATTATGTCCTGCTTCCTCGCACCGGGAGACTGAAAAGAAGGGGCCGGACTCGTCCCGGTGAGGGTCGGTCCTCGCGGGGTCGGTCGGCGGTCGCGATGTCGCGGAATACGCTTCAATCGGGGCGAGCGAGCGTTCCAATCCAGGAGAAGACGATTCCGATGCCCGGTCCCCTCGACGGTTTTCGCATCCTCGAAGTCAGTGAGCTGATCTCCGCGCCCCTTGGCGTCATGATGCTCGCGGAGCAGGGCGCGGAGGTCATCAAGGTCGAGCCGCCGCGACACGGCGACGAGGCGCGTCAGCTCGCGAACTATCGCAACGGGATGGCCGGTCTCTACCTGACGTCGAATCACGAGAAGCGCTCGATCGGGATCA
>PAQX01000052.1 GCA_002709835.1 Deltaproteobacteria bacterium | reverse complement strand
CGCCGCGGCCGTCGCGCGAAGGCTGCCGGGGAGGGGCGCGACCTTGCCGACGTGGTCATAGGCCTCGCCCGCGTCGAGTGTTCGCGCGGTGATCGCGACGTCGAATCCGGCGCGTGCGAGAGCGACGGCGGATTCGGCCCCGATCCCTCGACTCGCCCCACTCACGAAAGCAACTCTGCGGCTCATGGAATCTCCTCTGGAGGTTCGGCGTCGAAGCGGTTCGCGCGGCGCTAGAGGTTCGGGACGTAGTGGCCGGTGATGAGCGGCAGGTCCGCGTAGGTCCGGATTCCCGGCGCGGCCTCGCAAACCGTCGGAATGGCCACGACGAGCGGCATCGAGGTCACCGTGTTCGACATGTCGATGTAATCCTCGACCCGCTCTGCGGTCTGGGGACTGAAGGTGACGCGCGTCTGGACGTTCGGATCCCCATCGACTTTCATCGTGTAGCCGTGATGGATCGGCCACTCGGGTTCGAGGCCCTTGCCTGCGACCCAGCAAACGTCGAGCTCGAGCACGGCGGCGTCCTGGCCGGCGGCGAACGCCTGCCAGGTCGTCTTCTGCCCGGCGATCGTGCCCGCCTTCATTTCGAACCCGAAGAACTCGCGATCTTCGGGCGTGATCGCCCACTCCAGGCTGCAACGGCGCTCCGAGATCGGCACCTTGAGCATCGCTGCCATCACGTCGAGGCATTCATCGTAGAACCCGAGGACCTCGCGGCTCGTCCGTTCCCACTTCGGATCGGGCCGCTGGCCCCACCCGAGATTCTGATAGTTGCGGATCGCGTGGTAGGTGGAGAGGTCTACGGATTCGAGGAATCGCACCCGCCGGAAGTTTCGACTGACCGCCGCCATGTTCGCGGCGAGGTAGTTCGCGAAGCCGGGAAAGATCCCGGAGCCGAAGAGGCTCGCGCCTCCTGCATGCGCAGCGGCTTCGACCCGCTCGCGCGCGGCTTTCCCCGCCGAGCGCAGGTTCGTGAGGTTGCTCGAGACGACGTTGAGTCCCCCTTCGAGCAGGCGGCAGACGTCGTCGATCCCTGCGAGCTGGTGGGGCGTGTAGCAGACGCAATCGGCGCCGAGGGCGAGCAAGGCGTCGATGTCGTTCGTGGCGGGGATCCCGAGACGCCCGATTCCGCAGAGCTCGCCGACGTCCTGCCCGTCCTTCTCGGGACTCCAGGCGTAGGCGCCGACCAGTTCGAGCTCGGGATGGGCCAGGATGCCCTTCACGGCCTCGCGGCCGACGAAGCCCGTCGTCCATTGAATGACCTTGTACGTCACGCTTGTACTCCTCCGGTTCAAGATCTGGCGCCACGCGACGAATACGGAGTCTTCGCAGCTCGGCGTCGGATCGCATCGAGACGATAGCTCGACGGATCCTCCCGCCGCGGCCCTTGAAGCCCCGAAATCCGCCGTGGCTCGTTCTGGACGATTCGGTGGGGCTGGTGCTGCGGGGCGGTCGGGCGGCTGCCGCCTTTTCGGCCGGCAGGGCCGCGAGAGGCGTTCCCTAGTTCGACCAGTAGATGTACTCGTCGTCCGGCGCGTCGTCGAGGCTGCCGTCTTTGTCGAGGTTGACGGGCGCGGACATCCGACTCGCCCAACCAGGCGGGCCCTGATCCGCATCGTGCGCATCGAGCGCGGCGAGCATGGAAGCCAGGCGTTCGGGTTGGGCTTCGGAGCGATCTCGTTTCTCGGTCGGATCCGAGGTCATCTCGTAGAGCCAGGTTCGTCCCGGCGGATCACTCACGTTGAGCTTCCAGCCGTCGATGAGTGCGGACCGGGACGCGCCGCTTCGCCAGAAGAGCGCCTCGTGTGGGGCCCCGTTCGCATCACCGGTCGCCCACGGCAGTAGATCGACGCCGTCGATCTTGCGGTCGGTGGGGAGGGGCGCGCCGGCGGCTGCGGCGGCCGTGGCATAGAGGTCGAAGTGGTGCACCGGGGCGTCCACCTCGGTTCCGGCTTCGATCCGTTCGGGCCACTTCAGGAAGTACGGGACGTGGATGCCCCCCTCGAAGAGGGTCATCTTCCACCCGCGATAGGGCTGGTTCACGTCCGGGAGGCCGATGTAGCCCGCGCCGCCGTTGTCCGAGGTGAAGAGGACGAGGGTGTTGTCGGCGAGGCCCTGGTCTTCGAGCGCCTGCAAGACCTTTCCGATTCCCCGGTCGAGACTCCGGATCATCGCGGCGTAGACCCGCTCGCGGTGCAGTTCGATGTGGTCGAGGGCTTCGTAGTCCTCGCGGAGAGCCTGGAGTGGCGTGTGCGGCGCCCAGTGAGCCAGGTACAGGAAGAAGGGGCGATCGCGGTTCGCTTCGATCACTCGGGCCGCCTCTTCGGAGTACCAGTCTGTCAGGTAGCCGCCCGGCGCGAAGGCAGGGCCGCCGTTGTATTGAGCGGCGAAGTTCATCGAGGCCCAAAGGAACTGATCGATCCCGTCGAATTCCTGCTTCGAGTTGACCACTTCCGGATCCTCCTCGGGCAGGTAGAGACCGCTCGTCATGAGGAGGCTCTCGTCGAAGCCCTGCTCATGGGGCGCCATGCCGTCCACCCGGCCGAGGTGCCACTTCCCGATGTGGACGTTGTGGTAGCCGCGCGTCGCGAGGAGCTCGGCGAGCGTGATCTCCGAGGCGGGCATGCCCATCTCTTCGTAGGGGCGCTCGTCTTCGACGTCGAAGAGATATCGCTCGCGCAGGGAGACGCGGTCGATGCTCTCCGCGGCGAGGGTGGCCAGCGGCATCATGCCGTCCGGCGTCGGGGTGAATTCGAAGCCGAAGCGCGTTCCGTATCGGCCCGACATCAGAGCCGCGCGGGAGGGGGCGCAGGTTGCGTTGGCCGCGTAGCCGTTCGTGAAGGAGGCGCCCTGCGTCGCGAGGGAATCGATGTGCGGGGTGGGCACCGTTCCGCCGGCGACGCCGCCGCCCTGGAAAGTCAGATCGTTCCAGCCGAGGTCGTCGGCCAGGATCAGCACGATGTTCGGGGGGCGATCCGCGGCCGCCCGGTCCTCGGGGTCGCCCCCGGTCTGCCACTCGATCGGTCGATTGGGAGCGACGTCGTATCGTCGCTGGGACAGGAAACGAACGCCGCTCAGGATCAGATCGACCCGGTGGACGTAGGCGAGTCCGCCCAGGACGAGCAGGGTGGCGAGAATCGGGAGGACGAGGCGGACGAGTCGGTTCACGTCGGAGTCACATCCTGGTTGGGGGAGGGGGCGCGCGGTGACTCCAGAAAATGGCATACACCATGCCAATAGCCAAGCGGCTCGAGCCCGACGGACCCCCTCGGTGCGGCGTCGCGAGGATCGGTCAGGGGGTCGGCCGGCAGGGCGTCGAACGGGCCTGGAGTCAGAGGGGTCGGCGCTTCAGGGCTGAAGCAGCGAGAAAACCCAGCCGTCCTCTCCGGCGGTGAAGACGGATCGGCTGTGGACCCGATCGCGGCTCCCCTGCCAGTGCTCGATCCGTTGCGGCACGAGACAGAAGCCGATCCAGTCCGAAGGGCAGGTTACGGGATCGGGGAGGGTCGCTTCGGCCTCCGCAGCGGCGGCTCGGAGTGTGTCGAGGGTGTCGATCGGCTCGGACTGCGCCGAGACGCGGATCATGATCTGGCCGGCCCGAGGGCGCTTTGCGAAGTCCGCGGCCACGTCTTCGTCGCTCAAGCGGACGACGGTCCCGTCGATCCGCGCCTGCTCTTCGATCGGCTCCCAGTAGAAGCAGACGCTCGCTCGGGGGTTGCCTTCCAGGTCCCGCGCCTTTTCGCTTCGCGCGTCGGTGAAGAAGCGCAGCCCCCGTTCATCGATCGCCTTGAGGAGCACGTGGCGGACGGAGGGGGCGCCGGTCGGGTCGACCGTCGCGAGACTCATTGCGTCCATGTTCCGCCTGCCGCTGGCCCTGGCCCGTTCGAGCGCGTCTTCGAGGCGCGCGATCGCCTCCGAATAGATCGGATCACTCATCGGACGGGCCTCCCGGCGCGGTTCACCTCCCAGTTCTGGTCCATCTCGCGACGTGGGTCAATCCCTGGGCGCGGGGTTCTTGGCCAGGCAGGCGGGGCCTGGCTTACCTTCGAGCCAATCGTTCGAGACAATGGAGGAGTCCCCGTGAGCGCAGCCATCCTGACCCCGGACCAGCAGGAGTTCCAGGAATACGCCCGCCGTTGGTTGGCGGAGAACGCGCCGCCCACTCCCTCCGAGCGCCTCCCGATCACGCCGCTCGAGGTCATGACGGTCGGCCAGCGAGACTATCTCCAGGGGTGGCAGCGCAAGTGCTACGACGCCGGTCTCGTGGGGGCCGACTATCCGGTCGAGTACGGCGGACGGGGTCACGAGGGCTTCCAGAGGATCGCCAACATGGAGATGAGCCGCGCGAACGTGCCCTTCCTGATCAACGTCGTCGGCTTGAACATGGCGGCGCCCACGATCCTGGTGCACGGGACGGACGCGCAAAAGAGGAAGTTCATCCCGGGATGCCTGTCCGGCGAAGACATCTGGTGCCAGGGCTTCTCCGAGCCGGGGGCCGGCTCCGACATGGCGAATCAGCAGACCCGTGCAGTCCGCGACGGGGACGACTGGATCGTGAACGGGCACAAGGTCTGGACGAGCCTGGGGCACTTCGCGAAGTGGATGATTCTCATCACACGGACCAGCAAGGGTCATAAGTACGACGGTCTGACCTACTTCCTCGCGCCCATTGAGGGACACGAGGGCGTCACGGTTCGCCCGCTCGTGAAGATCACGGGGGAGAGCGGGTTCAACGAGGTCTTCTTCGAGGACGCGCGCGTCCCGGATGCCTACCGACTCGACGAGGTCGGGAAGGGCTGGGCCGTCGCGATGACCACGCTCACCTACGAGCGGGGGGCGGCCGAGAGCGCAGGGGGCGGCGGCGGCGAGCGGGTCCATCCGACCCAGCGGTTGATCGACCTCGCGCGGGACACCTGGCGGGACGGCGAGCGGGCCTCGGACGACCCGGTGACCCGGGATGCCATCGTTCAGCGCGCCATCGTGGCCGAGGGCCTCAAGCAGAACGGGCGGCGCGCGCGCGTGGAAGCGCTCTGTGACCACCCGATGCGGCTGCCGCTCCAGCAGAAGCTCACGTCGAGCGAGTTCGTGCAGCACAACACGCGACTCGGCGTCGAGATCGCCGGGGCGCGGTCGACGCTCTACAAGCTCGACGAGCGGGCGCCCGAGGAAGGCTACTGGCCGCTGGCCTACATGAATTCCTACGGGCACACGATCGCGGCAGGGACGAGCGAGATCCAGCGCAACATTCTGGGCGAGCGCGTGCTCGGCATGCCGAAGTCGAAGTAGGAGGGGGGAACGATGTCGAAGAAGGACAGTGCGCCCAAGAATTTCGGGTTCGGCGAAGACGAAGCGATGCTACGCGATCTCGCGCGCAGGTTCCTCGATGAACGATTGCCGATCGAAACCCTCCGGCGACTCGTCGCCGAAGCGCCGGAGCCGGTCTACGACCAGGGTCAGCGCAGCCGCTGGGACGAGGGGCTCTGGAAGGAGATCGTCGAGCTCGGCTGGACCGGCCTTGCGGTTGATGAGGCAGAGGGGGGTGCAGGCATCTCGCTCGCCGGGATTGCCGGGGTCGTGGAAGAGGCCGGGCGCCACGCGTTGCCGTCGCCGCTGGTCGCGACCCTGGGTGCGAGCCTCGTGCTCCGCGAAGCGGGTACGGAAGCCGCGCAGCGCGTGCTCTCGCAGATCGCCGCGGGATCGACCGCGTCGCTGGCGATCACGGGGGAGCGCGGAGCGTGGGAAGCGAGCGAGCCGGCACTCGAGGCTCGGGCGGAGGGCGACGAGGTGGTGCTGGACGGCTCTGCCTACTTCGTGCAGGACGCCTTCAAGGCCGACGTGATGGTCGCCTCGGCCCGGCTCGGCGAGGCCGTCGCGCTCTTTGCCGTCCCCGCTGACGCGCAGGGTGTGACCCTCGATGCAGACCACATCCACGACCTGACGCGGGACCAGGCCACCGTCCGCTTCGAGGACGTGCGCGTGGGCTCCGAGGCCTTCGTGTCGAAGGATGGTCTCGGGGCGCTCGAGAGGGCCTGGCCCGGACTGCTCGTTCTCGTGACGGCGGACCTCTGCGGATCGAGCGAGTGGCAGCTCCAGACGACCGTCGAGTACGCCCGGCAGCGGACGCAGTTCGACCGACAGATCGGCTTCTTTCAGGCGGTGAAACATCCGCTCGTCGACGCGATGGTCGAGATCGATCGGGCGAAGTCGCTGCTCTATCACGCGGCGTGTGAGTTCGATCGCGGATCCGAGGACGCCGAGAAGGCCGCTCGAATGGCGAAGAGTGCCGCCTCCGATGCGGGGGCGTTCATCTCCGATCGCTCGGTGCAGCTCCACGGCGGAATCGGCTTCACGTGGGAGTGCGACGTCCACCTCTTCTTCAAGCGCAGCCTGCACAACCAGGCGCTGCTCGGGGACGGCGTGCACCAGCGAAAGAAGCTCGCGAATACGCTGATCGGGCCGATCGGCGCGTGAGCCGGCGTGTCGGCCGGACTTCGAGCAACGCTTCTCAGGCGGGGACCGCGAGCATCGCCTCGACTCCGCCGTCGACGGGCAGCACCACGCCGTTCACGAAGCTCGCGTAGTCCGAGGCGAGGAAGGCCGCCACGTTCGCGATCTCGTCGGGCGTCCCGAGCTTCCCCATCGGCTGCTTTGCCGCGAAGCCCTCCACGCCGCCGGGCGTGGTCTCGAGCCACGCGAGAAGACCGTTGGAAGCCGCCGACGGGGCAATCGCGTTCGCGCGGATCCCTTGCGCGCCGTACTCGAGCGCAACGCTTCGCATGAAGCTGTTCACGCCCGCCTTCGCGGCGCCATAGGTCGCGAGTCCCCCCACGGCGCCCGATCCCGCTCCGCTCGTGGTCGCGAGGATCACGCCGCTCCCGGCTTCGACCATGATCGGGAGCGCCTCCATCGTCGCGTGGTAGACGGCGTCGAAATTGAGCGCGCGGAGCCGTTCGTGCTCCTTCCGGTCGATCTCTTGCATGGGCGTCGGGAAGGATCCGCCCGCGTTGTTGTAGAGCACGTCGATTCCCCCGAAACGATCGCAGGTAGCCTGCACGACACTGGCGGCCTGATCCGGGTCCGTCACGTCGCAGACGAGGGAGGAGACGGTGCCCCCGGTCTCTTCGATCAGGTCCGCCGTTTCCTTCAGGGCCGCTTCATTGATGTCGGTGATGAGCAGGGCGCCACCGCAGGACGCGAAGCGCTGGGCGCTGGCGCGTCCGATCGAGCCGCCCGCGCCGGTCACGGCGATGGTCTTGCCGGTGTAGTCGATCTTCATGGGCTCGGTCTCCTCGTGAAATCTACGGCCAGCCCGGAAGGAGCTGGTTCCGCTTGCAGAAGGGTTGGGCGTGGATGTTCTCGCCGTTCATCGCCACCGCGTCCTCAGAGGTGCAGAGCCACCGGATCACGGCGGCGGGCACTTCGACTGGCGCGCTCGGAATCCCGAGCTTCTCGAGCTCCGAATCTTCGCCGAGTGAGGCCAGGAAGGACTCGCTCAGCACGAGGCCCGGCTCGAGGTTGTAGGCGCGGATGCCGCGGTCGCCGTATTCGACTTTCAGATACCCCGCCATCCGATGGAGGGCGGCCTTCGTTGCGCCGTGCGCGAAGCCCCAACCGCCGCGCGCCAGCTTGAGCGGCGGGTCGATCATGCCGGCCTCGGAGGTCAGGTTCACGACGATCCCGTGGCCGCGCTCGAGCATGCCCTCGAGGACGAGCCGGGTGAGGTGCACCTGTGCGAGCACGTTGCCCTGGAAGACCTTTTCGAGCTCGTCCATCGAGCCTTTCATGAAGTCCTGCATGAGTCCGGGGCCCTGGTAGATCGCATTGTTGACGAGCACGTCGATCCGTCCCCATTCTGCGAGGGTGTCCTCGACCAGGGCGTGCAACGTATCGATCTCGAGCAGGTCGAGGCGTTGGAGCCGAGTGCGTCGGCCCCGGCCGGCGATCTCGTCCCGCGTTTCTTCCAGGCTGCCGGGGAGGGGCGAACCGTCGGCGCTGCGGACCATGTCCGCGTGCTCGTCCCCGCTCTGGACCGTTCGAGCGGCGAGCACGAGGTCGAAGCCGGCCTCCGCGAGTGCGAGTGCCGTCGCCTTGCCGATTCCCCGGCTGGCGCCCGTCACGATCGCAATCGGTGCATCGGTTTCGGTCATGGGCGTTCGAACCTCACGAGTGCTCTGCAGAACGTCGCCCATCGCGAGCAACTGCTCCGCAGAGCCCCGTCGCGGGGAAGGCCGGCGAAGAAAAAGCGCCGGCCCTCTCAGGTCAAGCCGCCTTCTCCGGGTAGGCGTCGAGGACGCGGCGCGTCGGCGCCTGCGTCGGGCGCGGGTGCGGCGAGTACCAGGGCATCAGGATCTTCAGGATCCGCGGGCGATAGAAACGACCTTCGCGGCGTGTGAAGGCCTCGCTCTCCGCTAGCACGTCGTCGTCGATCCGACCGCGCTCCCGGTCGATGGCCATCAGGTGTTCCGAGACCCGCGCGGTGAAGCTCTGGAGGTGCTCCCCGAAGGCCTTGAACCCGCGCAGGCGGTGGAGCCAGCCGGGGGCCACCGTGCGCAGAACGTCGTGGGTCACGTTCCGATGCTCGAACTCTTCCGCGAGATGCCAGGCCCAGAGCTCGTGGACGGCGGGATCGGACCCTCCCAGGGCATCATCGATCTCCTGCAGGAAGAACTCGGAAGAGATGAGCCCCGAGCACTCGAAGCCCTCGCAGTACGCGAGGTTCCAGTCGAGGCTCTCTTCGGAGAGGAAGCGCTCGAAGTCCGCCTTGATCTCCGCGTCGAACGGTTCGAGCCCCGGGTACTGGGCGAAGAGCACACGGTTGTAGGCGGCGTGCACCTTGTAATGGTTTGCCTCCTGTCGGTTGAATACGTCGACGTCGGCGAGCAGGTCCGGGGCCTTCTCCGCGAGGATCGGCCGGGCCTGCTTCATGACCCGGATGAGGTAGGGCTCGAGGTAGGGCAGGAAGAGCGAAGCCCCGTTGAGCCGATGGGCCATCTGTGGCCATCGGGGGATCCACAGCCCGTCGGCGTTCGAGAAGTCGATCTGAGGGATTCGCGCGTGCATCATTCGGCTCCTTGTGGGGCTCATCCCGAGCCGCCAAAGAGTATAGGCCTGTGAAGGCGCGATCGGAGCCGTGCGATGTCGTGGGCCTGCTGAAAGTGACCCTGGGAGCCCGAATCGAGGCTGGAATCCGCTGTGCGCCTCGCGACGCATGCGCACGGCTTGCGTTTCCGCGTGCGTGGCCCTTCGGCCCGGGTTCGCTTACGCTCTGGAGCGTCACTCGCGCGTGGCAAGGCCTTCTTCGCTGAACTCGCGCCGCGTGATTTCAGTACGCCCATCAGGAGATCTGCCATGAGCGAGAAGCTCTTCAGCAAGTACAAGGTGATCGACGTCGATACCCACATCACGGAGCCCGCGACGGTCTGGACCGACCGTGTTTCGAGCAAGTGGGGCAACAAGGTTCCGCACATCCAACAGATCGAAGGTCGCGACTTCTGGTTCATCGGAGACGAGCCGGCGGGGGGGCCGGGCTTCTACACGTTCGCCGGACACGACGACACCTATCCGAATGCACCGCTCGGCTACGACTCCATTCCGGCGGCTTCCTACGACGCCGACGCGCGCCTCAAAGTGATGGACGAGGAGGACATCTACGCGATGGTCCTCTATCCGAACCTCGGTGGTTTCGGCTCCGGCGGCTTCCTCCGTCTTGGCGAGCCGGAACTCATGCTCGAGTGCGTCCAGGCCTACAACGATTTCCTCGTCGACTGGTCGAGCGCTGACCTCAACCGGCTCCTGCCGGTAATGGCGCTTCCGTTCTGGGACGTGGATCTCTGCGTCAAGGAGATCGAACGATCAGCGAGTAAGGGGCATCGCGCCGTCCTCTTCGGCAGCCGCCCCGAGAGCTTCGGGATGCCGCCGCTCGCTCACAAGCACTGGGACCCGGTCTGGGCCGCGACGCAGGACGCCGGGCTGCCGATCAGCTTCCACATCGGCTCTGGCGACATCAGCGACATTTCCCAGGACAAGTCGGAGATGGGCGTCAAGGCGAATTTCTCCCGCGGCGGCGCGCTCGCGCTGCTCGACAACCAGAGCTGCCTCGCGGCGCTGCTCTTCGGTGGCGTCTGCGCGCGCTTTCCGGGTCTCGATTTCGTGTCGGTCGAGAGCGGCGTGGGCTGGCTGAAGTGCGTGCTCGAGATGTTCGACTGGCAGTTCGTGAACGGTCAGGTCCGGAAGGAGCATCCGGAGTACGACCTGCTGCCCAGCGAGTACTTCAAGCGCCAGGTCTATGGTTCTTTCTGGTTCGAGCGCAACGGGATCGGCGAGGCGATCTCCGAGTTCCCCGACAACCTCATGTGGGAGACGGACTACCCGCACCCGACGAGCCAGTACCCGAGCCCGAACAGCACGGCGGTCCACCCGCGCGACTACGTGGAGGACGTCTTCGAAGGCGTGGACGAGGTCGTCGCCCGGAAGGTCCTCCAAGACACCCCTGCGCGACTCTACAGCGTCGAACTCTAGGCTCGTCGAGTCTTCAGTCCTGAGGGCCCCGTCTCCAGCCGGAAGCGGGGCCTTCCTGCGTCAGGGGCCCGGGTCGGCGCTCGCGCCCCTGGGGTCGTACCAGATCGCGGAGGTCGCGGCGCGCTCCTGGATGGTGGTCGGCTCGGGCGCGGTGCGCCCGAGAGCTTTGGCATCGTAGGTGCTCATGCGCGGCGTGGGTATCTCTAGGACCCGCACGTAGTAGAAAGCGTCTTGGTCGGGTGAGAAGTCGGGGTCGATCCAGTGCGCAGCGAGGTGTGCGGCTCCGATCGTGTTCGTCCAGGTTGCCTCCTCGACGTCGACCGTGTTGCCCACCGGTTCGTGCAGGCCCGTCTCCGCGTCGATCGCGCGTTCCCCCGCGACTGCGACGTCATGGATCTTTTCATGGCTGATGCCATCAGCTTCGACCCACCCCTTCACGATCTGGATCCGGTCGAGATTCGCCCCCACCGGGTCCTTGTCGGCCCAGACGAGGAACTGCGGGGTGGCGCCATCGGGGCGCGCAGGCAGGAAGCCACCCATCGGCACGCCGTCGCGATAGCCGACTTCGACCGCGTCTCCACTTCGGAGCGTTTGGGGGGCGAAGGCCCACCCTCCGAAGAATCGAACCTGCAAGCGGGTGCCCGAAGTGGCGAAGGTCTCGCGCCGCTCGAGCGCGGCGAAGATCGAGGCCCGGGTGTTCTCTTCAGCCCAAACCGCCGCTAGACCGCCGCCGCCCCAGGTCGCGCCGGGTGTGGCAGAAGTGGGGAGGAGCAGGGCCTCGCCGCTTCGAATCCCAGCGGTCCCATCGAGGACGGGGAGCTTGCCGTGGTGGTTGTCTTCCTCCACGGTTGCGCTCGCGTTATGGCTGTCGCTGCTCGCGATCAGGCCGAAGACATAGGGGTTCCAGCCTTCGTCCATGGCGAGTTCGAGTCCGGTCCGGAGCCCCGCCCGCGCGTAACTGCCCTCGCGCCCGAGGTCCGTCGCGTCCCCGTTGAGCCGCTCGACGATCTCGAAGTCCGCGAAGGGGTCGTCCGGGGATAGGGCCGGATGGGCTTCGGAAGAGCCCTTCACTTGATAGATCTCGCTCACGGGCTCGATCCTTCGCCTGCGCTCGGCTTCGTCTCGCGTCCAGGCCAGGCCTTCGATCGGCCATCGAGGGTACATCCGCCCTGAACTCTCGTTCATGTTGTGAGGGATCGCGATGGCGGGTTGGCCGGCGGCGCGCTGAGCCTCCAGTGCGAGCCAGAGGTCCTGTGGGCGCTGGGAATCGAGTGCGCTGAAGGGATAGTCGGGCGCGGCATCACTTCCGTAGACGACGTTGCGGTGGATGAAGTGACTGCTCCACTCGTAGCCGATGAAGGCCGTGAATCGACCGGGCTCGTTGGCGCGTTCGGCCGCAGCGATCGTGTCGCGCCAGGCGTCGAGCTGAACTTGGGTCTGCTGCGCTTGGTCTAGGAACTGCTGCCCCTTTGCGCCGCTGGTGAAGGCGTGGTCCGTGAGTGCGGCGACGCTCTCGACCCAGTAACGGGTGTACGACAGGCGCCCGCCGTCGGTCAGGGCGGAACCCAGGTTCAGCCGGACGGTCGGGACGTCCGGTCGAGCCGCGCGGGCGCTGCCGAGGTACTCCGCGTGATCGGTGACCGCGAGGAAATCCAGGGGTCGGGAAAGCCGGATCGGGTAGCCCGCTCCGTGTTCGATCGTGCCGCCCTTCGCGAAGTGGTAGGCGTCGTCGGGGAGAGCGCGTACCCCGAAGATGAACGCATCGACGGAGTAGCTCGTATGGACGTGCAGGTCGCCGAAGAGTGCGCGCTTCGTCGGTACAGGAGGGACGACGGCGAGGGACGAGGGGCGCGAGGGCTTCGAGTCTTCGAACGGAGGATCGAGTGTCGGATCTTCGACGCCGCGAGCGGCGTAGAGGCCCACGGACGCCGCGAAGAGCAGGGTAAGGACGAGCAGGGCGAAGAGGATGCGTTTCAACATGGTGATCGAACGGTAACGCGCTTCACATCTTCGTTCTCTCGGTCGCGCGATCGCGGGCGGCCAGCTCGGCGAGAATCGCCTGATGGCGCGCCCGAGTCAGCCCGTATCCGCGGTAAGCGAGCGGAGCCAGGATCGCGAAGACCGCGACCGCGGGTCCGTAGACGATTCCGAGGTCGCGAATCGTCTCGGCCGGCACGACTGCGGCGTCCCCTTGCTCCGCGAGTCCGGCAGGCCAGTGGATCAGGTCGAGCGCGATGCCGGCGATCAGGCTGCCCGCACCGGAGGCCGCCTTTCCGGAGAAGGCCACGACCCCGAAGAAGACGCCTTCCTGACGCCGGCCCGTCTCGAGCTGATGCTCGTCCGTGATGTCGCCCATCATGGAGCTGAAGCTCGAAAGAGATTGCTGCACGACGATTCCCTGGACGAGGCGGATGCCCGCGAGGCTCGCGATCAGCGCGGGCGTGCCGTTCTCGGGGAACCAGCCCAGCAGGCGAAGAAAGACCGGAGAAAGCTGAAACACCGACCAACCGACGATCCCGAAGATCATGGTCGGGCCCTTGTCTCAGAGGCGGTGCAGGCGGGGGGTGAGCGCGGCGCCCGCGATCAAGCCCGAGGGATAGACGATCAGCAACACCATCATGTCGCTGCTGTCGAGCTTCCAGAAGCACTCGTAGATGTAGAGCGAAAGGGCGCCCTCCCTTCCTACCAGGACGAAGATCAGCAAAACGCCGATGAAGAGCGGCCGGAAGGATCGGTTCGAGAGAGCGGAGGCGGTTTTGCTCAACATGCGAGCCCGTGAGGGGGAGCGTCTCCCTTCCGGCCGGCGGGAGATCGGGAGAAAGGGAATCTGGTCCCGGGTGAACCAGGCGGAGAGAAGAATGGTGACCACCATGCCGTGCTCATCGCCCCCGCGAAGGGCACGTACGCGTCTGCATTCAGGCGCCCGCCGCGCTCACCCGCGAAGAAGTGGCCGAGGCCGACCCCAGCGATCACGAAGACGCCGAGGTAGCCGCAGATCTGTCGGGTCGCGACGAGGCGCGTCCGCTCCTCGTAGTTCGCGCTCAACTCCGCGCCGAGGGCGATGTGAGGGACGTGGTACACGGTCATCATCAGCCGCGTGAGGACCGTGGGCGTGAGGAGCCAAGCGAAGTTCTCGCCGTCGGACATCCCCGCCGGCGGAGCGAAGAGTGCGAAGAAAGCGAGGGCGAGAGGGAGCGCACCCCCGACCATGAACGGATGCCGCCGGCCCCGCGCGACCGGAAGGTGTCCGAGAGCGAGCCCTTCATCGGATCGGTGAGGGCATCGATGACGAGCGCGATCGAGAGCGCGAGTCCCGTCAGGCCGCCGGACAGGCCGAAGACGTGGTTGTAGTAGAACAGCGCGAAGTAGCCGATGCTGAGGTTCTTGAGCCCTTCTGCAATCTGTCCCACGCCGAAGAAGAGCCGGGTGTCGAGGCGGAGCTTCCGATCGATCGGTGTGTAGATCGGAGCGTCGGGCACGCACTCGCCGGCTGGGCTCGGGCGGATCCGGCCGCGCGGCCGTTGAGCGGACGGCGCTCGCAGACTCGCTTTGGGGTGTCAACGTAAGGGCAGGCCGGATCGGGACCCCGGTCGAGTGCCCGTGGTTCGGCGGGGTGTCGCCGAACGGAAACGCGTGTCGAAACGATCTCCTCGCGAACGCCCGGTCAATTGAGGGGGCAAGGGCTCGGTTCGAGCACGTGCCAGCCGTGGATGCCGCCTTTGGCGTTGACCGACGCGATCCGCTCACCGCATCGAAGAAGCGGGACACACCGCCGGGTCGCGCCATCTCCGGGCAAGGGGTCTTCGACGGACACGCAGCGGAGGTCCTCCGAGACCCACCAACGCCCTTCGATCTCGCCAGGGCCGGCAGGTGAGGTCCAGCGCGAAACGAAATGGCCGCCCTGGCACCAGTGGTTCACCGCCGTGCCGCCGACTCCGTCCTCGACGGCGGCGCGATGGATCACGTCCGCAAAAAGCCCCGTGATCGCCTCCCCCGCGAGCGGCTCGCAGGCTGTCCTCGAGGCGTCCCCTGAGTGACAGGACAGGCAGCAGAGGGCACAGAGGGGGAGCGCGAGGAGAGGGGCGGGTCGTCGCATCCCTCGTCGATCAGGGCAATCCTGCGGGATTGCCAAGGGAAATCCGCTTCGCGCCGATGGCGGTGGAGCCTCGCTGTGGCACGCTGACTGCCATGAAGACAAACGCTCGGAATCCCCATTTTGGCGCGCCGTTCGACGACGAGCGCGATGCAATCGAACGCCATCTGCAGGACGTCAGTGTGCCCACGCTGCTCTGTTCGATGGTCCACATGACGGGGGATCCGAGCTGGATTCGTGAGGTGACCCGACCGTCTCCGAGCGCGGGGATCACGGCGCAGGGACTCTATGGCGGCGGGGAGCCGCTCCCGCTTCCGCCGGAGGCCGTCGACGTGATCCGTGCGTACCAGCGGGACGGTTGCCAGCCGAAGCCGCTCAGTGACGACGTACTCACGGCCATGATGGAGTTCCTTGCGCGCACGCCACTTTCGGAGCGGATGCGCGGAATGTTCTTCTTCGACATGCAGTTCGACGGNGTCGACCCTGCCGCGATCACNTGGCGCGACGAGATCGANGAGGCGACNCGCGNGGATTCCCCGGTGGTCGTGATNGGTGCNGGGATGGCCGGCATCCAGGCGGGCATCCGGCTCGCGCANGCGGGGCTGCCTTTCACGATCGTCGANAAGAACGCGGGNGCNGGCGGGACCTGGTACGAGAATCACTANCCCGGTGCACGGGTCGACGTNCCCAGCCATCAGTACTGCTATGCCTTCGAGCCNGGGCACCACTGGAGTGAGTACTACTGCCAGCACCCGGAGCTCCGCGCGTATTTCACGCACATCCTCGAAAAGTACGATCTGCGNGCGCACACGCGCTTCGAGACGGAAGTCACCGGGGCCGAGTGGGACGAGGCCGCGGGGCGATGGCGTGTGGGGATCCGGCAGGCCGACGGGCGAACGGAGGAACTCGAGGCCCGTTTCGTGATCTCGGCGTGCGGGTCGCTGAACATCCCCAAGCTGCCGGAGATCGAGGGGATCGAGTCGTTTGCGGGGCCGGCCTTCCACTCCGCGCGATGGCCCGCGGACTTCGATCATCGCGGGAAGCGCATCGCGCTCCTCGGGGCGGGAGCGAGCGGGTTCCAGATCGCGCCTGCGATCGCCGACGAGGTCGAGTCTCTCTCGATCTTTCAGCGCACGGCGCAGTGGGTGATGCAGAACCCGCTCTATCAGCACCCTGTCCCGGAAGGCGAGGCCTGGTGCATGGCGCACCTTCCGTTCTACGCGCGCTGGCTCCGCTTCACGAAGACCTACCCGGGGATCGGGAATGGCGTGGAGCCCTTCCGGGTCGATTCCGATCACGTGGATCCGGACAATCGCTCGGTGAACGCGGGGAACGCGATGAGCCGGGACTTCATGATGGGTTGGATGAAGGAGCTGCTCGACGGGCGCGACGATCTGATCGATAAGGTCCTGCCCGACTATCCCGCGATGGGAAAGCGGCTTCTGCAAGATGACGGGAGCTGGTTCAAGGCGCTACGGCGCGACAACGTCGAGCTTGTGCGGAACTCGATCGAGCGGATCGAGCCTGGCGGAATCCGGACCGCCGATGGGGTGCTCCACGAGGTCGACGCGATCTGCTTCGCGACTGGCTTCAAGCACAACGACTTTCTGGCCTTCGATCTCAAGGGCCGCGAAGGGGCCTCGTTGCACGCGCAGTGGGGCGACGAGCCGAGTGCGTACCTCGGGATTTCGGTGCCACACTTCCCGAATTTCTTCGCGACCTACGGCCCGGGAACGAATCTGGCCCACAGCGCCGGCCTCTTCTTCCATGCCGAGTATCAGACCATGCACGCGCTTCAGGCGATTCATCACGTGCTAGCCGAGGGGGCTCGCTCGATCGAGGTTCGGCAGGAGGTGCACGACCGCTACGTCGAGGAGCTGGTCGAACAGATCTCGGGCCTCGTCTGGGCCCATCCGTCGATCCAGCACAGCCACTACAAGAATCCTCATGGACGGGTCTATACGCTTTCTCCGTGGTCGATCGATGCGTACTGGGACATGTGTCGGGAGCTCGACCCTACGGACTACACGCTCGGCTAGAGCGGGAGGGGGAAGCTATGAAGGTGCTCGGATTCAATCGCGTGGAGATGATCGTGCCTGAGGCGCAGATCCACGAGGCGGTGAAGCAGTTCAACGAAGTGCTTGGAACGAAGCTGCCGAGCCCGATTCCGATCGAGGGGCACCCGGTCCTCTCCTCCACCGATTTCGATGGTTCGATCGAACTCGTGACGAGCGTAGACGGCGAAGGGCCCTTTTCGAGACGAGGGCTCGGCCAGGTCGGCCCCCTCGTCTGGGGGATCGAGGACTTCGACGACGCCAAGCGGTGGCTGAACGAGAACGGTTACCGCATCAGCTTCGAGTACGACAGCAGCACGGGAAACGAGAAGGAGGCGAGTACCTCGGTTCGACAGCTCGTGCTCGACCCGGGCCAGTGGTACGGCTTTCACGTCACGCTCATGGAGCGCAGGCATGCGGAAGGCGGCTCGGAGTGATCCTCAGGAGGGCTGCGCGCAGCGCGATCGGGTGGGGGCTCACGCTGCTGTTTGCCGGGAGCGCCTTCGCGCAGGGGGTCACGATCGGCGGCACGCCGGCCGACGGGGAGGCCGAAGGCCTGACCGCGATGTTCGCGGGCGATCGTTTCGAGAACTTCCGGAACATGGATCGCTTCGTTCCGACGTCAACGATGGCGCCGTCGCCTTCGGTCTGGGATCTAGGTCCGAACCGGGACGACCTCGAGTACGCCGGGAGCTTTCGCGGCGCCCCGACGAGCCTCGACGCGTTCATCGCGCTCTCGGACACCTCTGCCTTTCTGGTGATCAAGAACGGCGAGATCGTCCACGAGACCTATGCCCACGGTGACTCGCGGACGAGTCTTCATACCTCGTTTTCGGTCGCGAAGTCCTTCACGTCGGCGCTCGTCGGCATCGCGCTCGAGGAGGGCAGGATCGAGCGCCTCGACGATCCGATCCGGAAGTATCTGCCCGAACTCACGAGCGAGACCTTCAACGGGGTGACCGTTGAACACGTGCTCCAAATGGCATCGGGCGTCCGCTTCGACGAGCGATATACGGTGCCGGAATCGGACATCAATCGGATGGTCCAGCAGGTTCCGCCGATGACCTTTCTCGAGTACATCAATACGCTGGGGCAGGAACATCCTCCAGGAACCTTCAACCATTACGCGAGCATCAATACCCAACTCCTTGGAATCCTTCTCGCCCGAGTCACGGGGGAGTCGATCACGGACTACATGACCCGGGTGCTCTGGCACCCTCTCGGTATGGAGTCGCCCGGGCTATGGACGCTCGACCATGAAGGCCGGGAGCTCGCGATGGGCGGCCTCGCGGCCAGCGCGCGGGACTACGCAAAACTCGGCCTGCTCTATCTCCGAGGCGGCAAGCGCGGCGAGGAGCGGATCCTGCCCGAGGGCTGGGCGGAAGCCTCGGTTCGCCCGAATCAGCCCCACCTGATGCCCGGCGACAATCCCAGCTCGAGCAGCACCGCGGGGTACATGTACCAGTGGTGGACGCCGCGAAACTGGGACGGTGACTTCCTGGCGCGCGGGATCTGGGGGCAGAACATCTACGTGCACCCGGGCAACGACGTCGTGATCGTGAAGCTCGCCGCGGATCAGAAGAACTTCGATCCGCGCTTCAAGCTCGATTACATCGATTACCTGCAGGCGCTGGCTCAGTCGCTCTCGGACTAGGCTCGTTCGGGCGTCCCGGCGTGACGGCTCCGGATGAAGAGGGCGTCTCGTTCGCAGCCGGGGACGAAGGGCGTCGCATGGTCCACGGAGCGTCGCGCTTCGTGGAGTCGGACGGCGTCGACTCGGAAGAATTCCGCGAGGAAGCGGAGTTCGGCCTCGACGGTCGAGGCCTCCAGGCGGGCGCCGCGTTCCTCCAGGAGCGCGGTCGCCAGCTCGGAGAGGAGCTCGTCGGACTCGCCGTCGAGGAAATCGCCGAGGCGATCGACGAAATCGCGCCCGATGCGTCGGGCGGCGAAGACGCGCTCGCCCCGACGGTCGGGCAAGGCCGGAAGGCGGCTTTTCGGCTCTGCGTGTCCCAGGTGTCCGAAGAGCAGGCAGAGTCCATCGAAGGCCTGGCGAGCGCGCCAACGCGGGCGGAAGGTGCCGTGCCAGGACAGGTCGAGGGTCTCGAAGGCTTCGGGGGCGCTCGTGAAGCAGAGGAGGAGTCGCCCCTCGTGGCGGCCGATCCCGATCGCGGGATACAAGAAGTCGAAGGCCCCTTCGACGTTGAAGGGCGGGCGGAGCGTTCGGATCAGTTCGTTCTCGACCAGGAGCGCCTCCGCCTCGCTCCGCTGCGACCGGATCTCGAGGGACTCGGCCTCCCGTACGATCGCGCGCATCTTCCGGTGAGCCTTGCGTCGCGTCGCGTTGCGGTACTGAGCGAGGCGCCTACGAGCGTTCTTGGCCTTGCCCACGTAGAGCACGTCGCCGGCGCCGTCGCGAAACAGATAGACCGCCGGGCCGGTCGTCGACTCGGAGAGAAACTCCCGCCCGAATTTTCGATCGAAGCGCTTGAGACCCATCGCCTCCCCCGAAAGGCCAGCGAAGATAGGCGATCACGGTGGATTTCTCCGAGGTTTCGGCGGGGCGGCCGAACACGTACCGTCGGGATGCGTTTCGCCGAAAGGGAGTTCACCTATGGATGTCGATACCCGGATCGCCCAGCGCGGCGGTCTTTCCGCGTACACGCGCCCAAGCGCGCGGGGGCGCGTCTGATGGCGCGCGACCTGCTGGATCCCGCGAACGCCCGGACGGCGATCGAGAATCTGATGTTCACCTACGCCGAGCGGATCGATGCGGGTGATCTCGATGGGCTCGCTGCGCTCTTCGAGCATGGTCGGATCCTCGACACCGAGGGGAACGTGCAGGGAGAGGGCGTCGCGGGGGTGCGGGCGATCTACGAGGCGGCGACGAAGATCCACGCGGACGGGACGCCGATGACCCAGCACGTGACGTCGAATCTCATTCTCGAGTTCGCCGACGACATGCGGAGCGCCGAGGTTCGTTCCCGGTGCACCGTCATGCAGGCCCTTCCGCCCGACTTCCCTCTCCAACCGATTATCACGAACTACTATGAAGACAAGTTCGCCTACGACGAGACGCGGGGCTGGCACTTCGTCGAGCGAAAGATGATTCCGAAGCTTCTGGGCGATCTGTCGAAGCATCTGAAGTACGACATCGCACAGGTCCTGCCCGAATAGCGAGGACGCCGCCGCGATGTCCACCGAGGCACCGTCCCTCTCGTGGGGGCACGTCAATCTGAACGTCTCCGACCTCGAGCGTTCGATCGCTTTCTACGAGAAGCTCGGCTTCACGGTTTTCCTGCCCGGCATCGCCTATCTTGGGATCTCCCGGGAAGGTCCCGCGGCGGAGATCCCCGCGGCGTGTGCGGAAGCGCTCGGCCTCGTGGCCGGCACGCGGGCGAAGGGCTGCATCCTCGGTCTACCGGGGGGCTTCCCGATGCTCGATCTGACCAGCTACGAGGGGGCCCTGTCGGAGGGCGCCGTCGCGGGTGGCTCTGCGGGATGGGAGCGGATCTGCCTGGCTTCGCAGGATCTGGATGCGGACGTGACTCGGCTCCGTGCGGGCGGAATCGGTTTCATCACGGATCCCGCCGAGGACCCGTCTGGGCTGGCGCGCATCGCGATCTGTCACGATCCCGATGGACATCGGATCGAGCTGATCCAGATCGTCTTCGAGCGCTAGCCCCAGCCGGAGTAGGCAACCCGAGCCGGCGCAGCGAACTCGGCGGCGCGCCGGGCGTGTCCGGCTTCGGACGCGCCCGCGTATACTCGCGCGGGTCCACCCAGGAGGAATCACGTGCTCAAGCTTCACTTCGCTCCCAACTCGCGCGCCGGCCGGATCGTCTGGCTCCTCGAAGAACTCGGCCTCGAGTACGAGATCAACAAGATGGCCTTCCATCCGAAGGACCTGAAGAGTGATGCGCATCGCGACCGGCATCCGCTTGGACGCGTGCCCGTGCTCGAGGACGGAGACCTGGTTCTCTGGGAGTCCGGGGCGATCGTCGAATATATTCTGGAGCGCTTCGAGAACGGGGGGCTCAAGCCGCCGGTGGACGATTCCCGCTGGCCGAAGTATCAGCAGTGGTTCCACTACTGCGAGGGGATGGTCATGCCTCCGGTCAACACGATCGTGGTCCAGACCATCCTGCTCCCGCCGGATCGCCGCGACGAGACGGCGCTGAAGCAGGCGCAGAAGCTGCTTACCCGCGCCCTCGCGCCGGTGGACGAGGCGCTGGCCGGCAAGGAATATCTGATCGGGGACTTCTCGGCGGCGGACGTGATGCTCGGGCATGCGTGCTTCATGAGCAATCGGGTCGGCTGCGTGACCGACGAGATGACTAACCTGAAGGGCTACGTCGAGCGGATCGCGGCGCGGCCGCACTTCCAGACGGCGATCACGATGCAGTAGGGCTCGGGGGAGCCTGTTCGGACGGGCATGCGAAGCCCGATTTAGGGACTTACCCTGTCCGGATGGCCGATCTCCACTACGCCCCGCCGCCCGTCTTGATCCAGGACGTGATCGAGGACCTCGATCGCGTCTATACGCTTCTTTCCGATTGTGCGCCGTACACACCGCTCGGGGGTTGGTACGCGCCCGGAGCCGATCCCGACGCCGCGACCAGCGCGCTCTGGTTTCAGCAGGACTGGGTCCACGCGGACTACCGCGCGCCGGGCTCGGATCTCTTCCTGCAGTGCGAGCGCTATTTCGACGTCACCCGGGACTACTACGACGCGGAGGTCGTTCTCCCGCACTCGGTCTACGTGAACATGATGGCCGGACTCGCGGAATGCGGCCCCGCCCATACGGACAATCCGAAGTTCCGCGGGCGCGAGCGCAAGAACACGCCGATGTGGCTGCTTCGCACGATGCTCTGGTCCGGGCTCTTTACGCGCTGGGAGATCGTCCAGTCGACGGCGATCTGGTGGCTGAACGACGTCGAAGAAGGAGGGCTTCGCTATTGGGCGGACGGCCCCTACGCCTCGCCCCATCGGCACGTCGGCCAGATGGCGAATACGGCCCTGGTCGGCGACAACCACCGCATGTTCCATCAGGTCGAGCGGGTCGGTCCCTTCGACCAGGGCACGCGCCGCGTGACGCCGCGCGCCGAGCTGGCGCCTCTTGCGGGTGACGAGACCGTTTGGGCCGTGCACGACCGGGGGGAAGAGGTGTTCCGCGCTCCGCTCGCCGACTATCGCGTGAGCGTGCTGTGGAAGGCCGACGTCTACGAGAGCGAAGCCCAACGGCAGGACGTCGCCGATGACCAGCTGTCGATCGACGACGTAGCTCGGATCTTCGACGAGGACCTCGCGAAGCGGGGCGAGGCGGTTCGGTTCGATCTCGAGCGTCTCGAGGATCCGTCGTTCGCGGCGGAAGTTCAGGCGGTGTATCCGGAAGCGCGGCCGATCGAGGCGGGGCGAACGATCTACGACGAGGTGGCCTGAACGCGAGATGGACTGGCCGCTCGATCCTTCTCACACCCGACACCTCGATCTCGCGCTGACCGCGGACTCGCCCGGCGCGATGCGCTTCCGGGCGGATCTGCTCGACCTCCGCAAGGCCGGGCTGATGTCTCTGGGAGGCCGGATCGCGACCTCCGGGATCATCCACAACATGACCCTCCTCGGGCGCGTGG
The DNA here is from genome assembly GCA_002709835.1 of Deltaproteobacteria bacterium. GTDB lineage: Bacteria > Myxococcota_A > UBA9160 > UBA9160 > UBA4427 > UBA4427. The sequence goes on along the minus strand of PAQX01000052.1, from coordinate 8,824 downwards.
ACGACGACACGGGGGAGCTTCTCGAAATCTCCTGGGAACAGTCCCACGTGATGCACGAGGCGAACCACGCGAGTCGGGGCGAGTGCTGCCGTGATCCAATGGAGCGGTTGACCGGTCTGGTCGGGTCCAAGCTGGGAGAAGGGTTCCGCGCGGACCTGAAGCAGCACTTCGGGGGACCGCTCGGCTGCACCCACGTCAACACGCTCTTCCAGGAGCTCTCGGCTTCCGTCGCACATCTGCAGGCTCAGCGCCGGGCAGATCCGACCCTCGCCTCGCCCCGCAAGCCGGGCGCGCGGATCGCGCGGCGTGCCGTGGTCTTCGATGCCTTCCTGCCTGAAGAGGGGACGCAGTCGGAGCTTCGGGTCCGCCTCTCCGATGCCCAATACGGCCCGGCTGACGCCGCCGACAACGAGTCCATGGCGCGCCACGCGGAGGTCCGGCTCGCGGCGCGGGTCGAACTGATGGGTTGGCTGCTGCTTTCCCTCCGGGCGTCGGAGCGTGTCCGCACGGGGCCCGCGATCGAGGCGGCCGACTGGAGCGACCGAAACGAGGCCGTGGCCGAGTTCGAGGGGAAGAGTCTCGGCGGGGGCATGGCGCGGCTCTGCGCCGAACGTTTCGGCGATGCGCCGCAGGATGCCTGCCTCTTGTCGGCACTGCTCGCCCTCGCGCCGGGGATGACGCAGGTCGGCGCTGGACTCTCGGATTCGCTGGTGCCATCTCCGGCTGCGCGCCCGCAGCAGACCGGCGCGCCGCTCGGCGGGGCCGGGCCTTGCTACATGCTGCGCGGGGACGGGCCGCTCCTTCAGGTGATTACGGCACCCGGCGAAGACTGAGCCGCGAGCCCGAACGCGCCTAGAGGCCGAGCGCGTGGGCGAGGGCGGCCTGGTATCCGCGCTCGAGACGCTGACTGATTTTCGCGCCCGGCATGAACCCGTCGGCGCCGTGAAAGAGCCCCGGGTAGACCGAGAGTTCGCAAGGGACGCCGGCGGCGATCAAGCGGCGCGCGTAGTCGATGTCCTCGTCCCGGAAGAGATCTTCCGCACCGACGCAGACGTAGGCCGGCGGGAGTCCGGAGAGATCGGTTGCGCGCGCGGCGCAGGCGTAGGGGGAGGCTTCCTTGCCCGGGGTGCCGCCGAGATACATCTCCCAGGCGTTGAAGGAGGTCTGCCGGCACCAGACAGGGTGGTTGGTGTACTGCCCCGATGGCGTGTCGTGCAGGTTGTCGATCATCGGGTAGATCAGCAGTTGGAAAGCGACTGGCGGTCCACCGCGATCGCGGTTCATGAGGGCGAGGCCGGCAGCCATTCCGCCCCCCGCGCTGGCCCCGCCGATCGCGAGTCGGGTGGGATCGATCTTCAGGTCGGCGGCGTGCTCCGCGGCCCACTGCAGCGCGGCGAAGCAGTCCTCCGTGCCGGCCGGAAACGGATGCTCCGGGGCCAGCCGGTAATCGATCGAAACCACGGTCAGGTCGAGATTCTCGGCGATCCAGGTCGCTCGCAGGTCCTGCGCTGAGCCGAAGATGTATCCGCCCCCATGGATCCACAGAAGGCAGGGCTGGATCTCGTCCGATGGACGTCTGTGGATGAAGACGGGCACATCCCCGGCGGGCGAGGGGACGGCGTGCTCCGTGATCTCGATGTCGGTCGGCGGCGGCGGCGCGGCGTTCGCCGTCAGGGCCTCGCGCAGGGCGACCACCGAGTCCTGGGTGAGGTTTGCGAGTCCCGGCGGAAGAGTCGGGATCAGCGCCGCGATTTCCGGATCGAGGCGGTCGAAGTCGAGTTCGAGGTCCACGGTGCGAGATCTCCCTGCCAGTCGTTGAAGGCGGAACCACGATAGCGGGCCGTCCCATCTCCGCTCGACCATCGCTACGCTCCGCCCGCGATGCAGATCGAAGCCGACGCCCCTGCCGATCCGCCCTCCGAGACCTTCGGAGCCACGCGGTGGGTGATCCTGGCCGGGGTGTGGTTCTGCTATGCGAGCTTCGGGCTCGTTGCGACCAGTCTCGCGCCGCTGGTGCCGGTGATCGTGGAGGACCTCGCGATCAGTCATGGCGCAATGGGGAGCATCCTCGGCGCCTGGCAGCTGGTCTACATCTTCGCGGCGGTGCCGTGCGGTCTCTTGCTGGACAGGATGGGCGCGCGGCACGCGATCGCCTTCGGCGGGCTCTGTATCGCCGCCTCCGCACTCGGGCGGAGCCTCGCTGCGGACTATGGACAGCTGCTCTTTGCCGTGGGCCTGTTCGGGATCGGCGGTCCGATCGTGAGCGCCGGAGCGCCGAAAGTCGTGACGCGACTCTTTCGTGGGTCCCAGCGTGGCCTCGCGATGGGGATCTACATGACGGGGCCGTCGATCGGCGCAATCGTGTCGCTCACGCTCACCCACGCGTATCTGGTACCGACCCTCGGAGGCTGGCGGGGGGTCCTCGAGGTCTGGGCTGGGGCCGCGCTCTTCGCCTCACTGGTCTGGTGGTGCGTCGCCGGACTGGCCCCGGTCGCGACTTCGCCGGATGCGATTCCGACCGGCGGACGCCCCGGGCAGATCGAGACCCTCCGCAACCTGATCGTGATCCCGGCGGTGCCTCTGCTGCTCCTGATGGCCGTGGGGCTCTTCTCCTTCAACCACGGGCTCAACAACTGGTTGCCGGAGCTGCTCCGCGCCGGCGGCCTCGAGCTGGTGGAAGCCGGCTACTGGGCCGCGATTCCCACCGTCGTCGGAATCGCGGGGGCGCTTCTCATTCCGCGACTTGCCACGCCGGATCGGCGCTACCGGATTCTCTTCGGGCTCTCGTTCGCGGCCTTCGGAGCATCGCTGCTCCTGCAGACGACGGCGCCGGCGACGCTCGTACCGGGGTTGCTGCTACAGGGGATCGCGCGATCGTCCCTGATGACCGTCCTGATCCTCACCCTGGTCGAGTTGCCGTCGATCGGAGAGGAGCGCGCGGGGGCAGCCAGTGGGCTCTTCTTCTCCGCTGCCGAGGTTGGGGGCGTGCTGGGACCGCTCGGGCTCGGGTTGCTCTACGACGCGACGGATTCGTTCGGTCCGGGGCTCTATACGCTGACGGGCATCGCGGCCGCGCTCTGCCTCGCGACGCTGCGCCTCTCCGCGATCGCGGGGCGAAGCGACGCCTGAGGCATCGCAGGCCCGCGCCTCGGTGTGTTCCTCTAGGAGACTGCGTTGAGTGGAGCGGGGACTAGCCTTCGGCGTCCACGAGCTCGTCCGCGATCTCCCGAAGCTTGTTCTTGGCGACCTTGTCCAGCGTCGCCACGGGGAAGGACTCGCGGAAGTAGACCGCCCGCGGGACCTTGAAGTCGGCCAGATTGGCCGAGCACGCCTGGATGATGGCCTCCGCATGTTCCTCTTCGGACGCCGGCGCGTCGGGCCCTCGGATCACGAAGGCCACCACGACCTGGTCGAGCATCTCGTGCTTCTGCCCGACCACGGCGAGGTCGGCCACGCCCGGGACCGTGCGGATGACGTCCTCGACCTCGCGGGACGACACGTTCTCGCCGCCGACCTTGAGGGCGTCCTTGTCCCGCTCCTTGTAGAAGAAGTTGCCTTCGACGCCGAGGGCGACGAGGTCGCCGGTCTTGAACCAGCCGTCTTCGGTGAACGCCTTCGCGTTCGCCTCGTCGTTGGCGTAGTACTCGAGGAAGAGCTGGATGCCGCGGCGGCCCCGCACCCAGAGTTCGCCGGTTTCGCCCTTCATGCAGGGCTGGCCGGTTTCGGGGTCGACGATCATGAACTCGTACCCCGGCGTGGGCTTGCCCATCGAGCCGTCCGGATAGGTCTGGTGCCAGTCGTTCCGGGTGGCGTGGGTGACCGTCTCCGTCATGCCCCAGGCGGACATCACGCGGAGTCCGAGCCAGCTCTCGAGGGCGGGCATGATCAGCCCGAATACGCCGATCTTGAGCTTGTTCTCCGGGATCGCCTGGCCGGCCAGGGCCTTGAAGACGAAGGGGATCAGCGAGATGTGGGTCACGTCATGCTTCGTGACCACTTCCCAGAAGCGGCTCGACGAGAACTTGGGCTGGAGCACGATCGTGCCGCCCGCGCCGAGGGTCGACCAGGTCGACCAGCTCTGCGCGTTCACGTGGAAGAAGGGCAGGTAGATCAGGTAGACGCCATCGCCGTCGATGTCGATGTTGATCGAGCCCTGGCGGCTGGCCCAGATCGCGTTCGCGTGGGTGTGGACGACGGCTTTCGGGCGCGACGTCGTGCCGGAGGTGTACATGATGCCCACCGGTGCCATCGGGTCGGCCTCTCGCGACGGGCAATCCGCCGCGTCGCCCTCGAGGGTCGAGAACGCCGGGTAGCCATGGTCCGCTGCTTCGGGGCTCGGGGCCTCGCCGGAGTCGTCGTTCGTCACGACGATCCATTGGAGGTCCTTGGCGTGCGCGGCGACGAGGGCGGCGTACTGGGGTTGGGTCACGGCTCCGACGCAGCCCACGTGGGACGCGTAGTACTCGATCTCCGGCCCTGCGCTCCGGGTATTCGTCGTGACGCCGACCGCGCCGATCTTTGCGCACGCGTACCACGCGAGAACCATTTCCGGGCAGTTGTCGCAGTGGATGAGGACCTTGTCCCCCTCGACGACGCCCCTCGCGGCGAGGCCCGCGCCGATCCGCGTGATCGCGGCGTCGAACTCGGCATAGCTCCAGCGCTTCTCTTCTCCGCTCTTCGGCTCCCAGATCAGGAAGGGATGGTCGGGCTTCTGTGCAGCCCAGTGGGAGACGAGCCAGGGAATGTCCTGGCCGGCCATCTGGAAGGCATCGACGAGGGCGGGATCGATCGTTTCGGACATCGGCTGCGGCGCTCCGTGGAGAGTGTGAATGCGAGGTCGCCCCGGGTATAGCCGAGCATTCGAGGACCATCACCCGCGTGCGGAGACCGTGCTAACTTTCGCGCCCGCCGCGACTCGAGCGGCTCAGAACCCCACCGCAAGAGACCCAATCAGGAGATTTCCGAGAATGCCGATCCAGGAAGGCGAGAAGATCCCCGCCGTCACCGTGAAGAACACCGACATGTCCGACGTGACGACGGACGAGCTCTTTTCCGGCCGCAAGGTGGTCCTGTTCGCGGTTCCGGGTGCGTTCACGCCGACCTGTTCCGAGCAGCACGTGCCGGGCTACGTGGCGCAGTCCGATGCGATCAAGGCGAAGGGCGTCGACGAGATCCTCTGCCTTTCGGTGAACGACGCGTTCGTGATGGGCGCCTGGGCGAAGGATCGGGGCGCGGGCGACGCGATTCGCATGATCGCGGACGGCAATGGCGACCTGACGAAGGCGCTCGGCCTCGAAATGGACGGCTCGGGCATCGGCTTCGGTTTGCGTGCCCAGCGTTTCGCGATGATCGTCGACGACGGTACGGTGACGAAGCTCGCCGTGGAAGAGCCGATGAAATTCGAGGTGAGCGCCGCCGAGGCGATCCTGGAAGCGCTCTAGACACTTTTTTCCGAGCCGCGTGCGATGCGGCTCGACTCTCCACCCAATCCAAGATTCACAGAGAGGAACCCAACCATGGCCAACGAAGAATTCGGACCGCTGGCGCCGCTGATCGGCACCTGGCGAGGCGATCAGGGCGTCAACGTCTCCTACGACTACGCGAAGGGCGAAGTCATCGAGGAGACCTACACCGAGGAAATCACCTTCAAGGTCGTGGGTGACGTCGACAACGGTCAGCAGAAGATCTGGGTGATCGACTACATCACCGCCGCGAAGCGAACCGGTTCCGACGAGGTCTTCCACACCGAGCTCGGCTTCTGGGGCTGGGACCCGGTCCGCAAGGAAGTGATGCGCTGCTTCATGGTGCCGCGCATGTCGACGATCCTCGCCGGCGGCTCGGCGGAGGCGGACTCCAAGAGCTTCTCGCTGAGCGCCAAGATCGGCGCCGAGGACTGGGGCGTTCTCTCGAATCCCTACCTGATCGAGAACGCGAAGTGCACCCGCTACGAGTCGTCCTACACGATCGACGGGGACACGTTCTCCTACGAAGAGAATACGGTCATGGACATGAAGGCCATGGGCGGCAAGTCGATGGACCACACGGACAAGAACACGCTCACCCGCGTGTGAGACCGGTGTCCGACGTTCGTCAAGGACGTCGCCGAACGAAGAACGCCGCTCCGGTCTTCGCCGGAGCGGCGTTTGCCGTTCGAAGCGCGCAGGATCGCGCCGCTCAGTGCTCTAGGGCAGGCCGAATTCCACAGGGAGCGTCTTCGGGCCTCGGAGCACCGTCCCCTGGATCGCCGGGTCCGCGTCTTCCGCGAAGACCATATCGGGCAGACGTTCGGACAGGACCCGGAGGCTGACCTCCATTTCCCGCCGCGCGAGATGGGAGCCCAGGCAGAAATGGGCGCCGTGTCCGAAGGAGAGGAACTCCCGCTCCTTCCGGTCGGGGTCGAAGCGGTCGGGGGCATCGAAGATCTCGCGATCCCGGTTGGCCGAGGTGATGCCGAAGATGACTTCGGAGCCGCCAGGGATGTCGACCCCGGCCCACTTCACGTCCTTTGGCGCGAAGCGCGGCAGCATCGCCGTCGGCCCCTCCCAGCGAAGGGATTCCTGGACGACCGCCGGGATCCGGTCCGGGTCGGCCTTGATGCTCTCCCAGACCTCCCGGTGAGTGAGGACTGCGTAGAACATGCTGCCGAGACCGCGGTAGGTCGTGTCGGCGCCTGCCGGAAAGAGGAGCCGGAGGAACGAGAAGATCTCCTCCTCGGAGAGCCGCTCGCCCTCGATCTCGACGGTTGCGAGGGATGAGAGGAGGTCCTCGCCGGGGTTCGCGCGGCGATCATCGATCAGGGGCTTCAGGTATTCCGTGAACTCGGCAGAGGAGCGTTGCGCGCCCTCCGGGTCCCAGGGAAAGTCGATCAGCCCGTCGCCCCAGCGTTTCAGCCGCTCGAAGTCCGTGGGCGGGAAGTCCAGAAGCCGGGTGATCACCGTGAACGCGTACCGGGTCGTGTAACTCGAAACGAGGTCGGCGGTGCCACAGGGGCCGGACTGCCCTTCGAGGATCGCGTCGACGAGTTGATGGGCGACCGGTGTGAGGAACGCTTCCACGAACTCCGTCATCAGGCGGGGGCGGAAGGCCGCCGAGACCAGGCCGCGATTGCGACGGTGCTCGTCGCCGCCCATACACTGGATGGTGCGGCCCATGACCGGCTCGGTATGCCTCGCGTACGCGGCCCATGACGGGAAGGACTCGTCGTCCGCCATCGCGCTCCGAAGATCGCCGAAGCGGGTGATCAGATAGGCGGTCGCGCCGTGATACCGGACCGGGGCGACCGCGTGACGCTCTCGGAGATCCCGAAGGATCTCGTGGAGGTTCGGGACGGCGTCCGTTGCGAAGTCGATTTCGGGATACTCGACCGGGATCTCGGGCATCGCAGGGCTCCTGATGCGCGGCCGGCGAGCCGCCGACGGCCCTTCGATTCTAACCACCTACCTCACCGCGCGCCCTCGCGGAAAGGCCTGCGGTCGAGCGTGATTGCCAGGGGACTCGGCTCTCGAAGAAGCGCTCTCGAGGCCTACGCCATGGGGCGTTCCTTGCCAGGAGGGACGGGTTGGGGCGCCCGGGTCAGTGGGAGGTCGTGCGGATCCAATCGACCACCATGGCGGCGACTTCGGCACCGCAATCCTCCTGCCAGAAATGCCCCGCGCGTTCCAGTGTCCGGTGGGGTTGCCCCTTCGCGCCTGGGACACGTTCCTGAAAGATCTCGGCCCAGCCGCGGGTCGGCGGGTCCGAGTCGCCGAAGAGGGTCAGGAATGGCTTGTCGAAGCCGGCGAGCGCGGTCCAGGTCGCCCGGTTGATCGCGGCGCCCTCGTCACTCTCGGTGACCGGAATCAGGACCGGGTACTGTCGCATGCCGGCCTTGTGCCATTCGCTCGGGAAGGGCGCGTCGTAGGCGGCGGCGATTTCGTCGGTGACTCCGCGCGCCGTCGCGAAGGGGATCGAAGGGCTCGCCTCGAACTCTGGCGACCGCGTCGAGGCCATCCGCCAGTCGAGGAGCGCCGTGCTGACCGTCGAGTCGAGCGCCCCGCTCGCGTGGCTCGCCCACTCGAGGCGTCCGGCGAGCGCGGGATCCGCCGTGTGAAGCATCGTGTTCGCGGCGCAGATACGAGAGAAGCGATCCATCTCTTTCGCGACGACGCCCATCCCGATCGGGCCTCCCCAGTCCTGACAGACGAGGGTGACGTCCGTCAGGGCGATCCGCTCGACGAGCTGGCGGACCCATTCGATGTGGTTCGCAAAGCTGTAGTGGGACGGGCGAGTCGGCTTGTCGCTGCGCCCGAAGCCGATCTGGTCGATCGCTACCGCGCGCAGACCGGCCTCTACGAAGACCGGGATCAGCTTCCGGTAGAGGAAGGACCAGGCCGGCTCCCCGTGCAGCATCAGGACGACCGGGGCATCGGGGGGGCCCTCGTCCACGTAATGCATGCGGAGCGGAGTCTCGGACGCATACGGGTTCGCGACGTCGACGTAGCGGGGGGGGAAGGGGAAGTCGGGGAGACCCTCGAAACGCGCGTCATCGGTCCGCACGGCGACGGGAATCTCGGGACCCTTGGTCGGAATCGTCTGCATGAGGCGATATTACCGGGTTCAGAGCGACCGCGCGGCTGCGCTGCGCTGCGCTAAAACTCTCGCGAACGATCGAGGAGACCTTCGTGTCCGAAGAAGAGAACGCCGAAGTCGAAGTCGTACGCACCTCCCGAGATGACGAGGCCTTGCGGCAGCGCCTCCAGGACTGGCTCAGCACTCAGCTTCCGAGCGGAGCGAGCCCGCAGGTCTCCGAAATCTCGGCGCCGTCGGCCTCGGGGATGTCGAGCGA
>PAQX01000051.1 GCA_002709835.1 Deltaproteobacteria bacterium | reverse complement strand
GGGACTCGCACAGACGAGCCAGTAGATTCGTGGACTTCTGGCTGTAGAACACCGCGCTGCCGCCATTGGCGAAGGACAGATCGGGCTGCTCACACGCCCCGCCGGTCCTGCGAAGCTCGTCCGGGAAGGAGCCGTTCGGCTGCTGCCCGAATACATCGCCGCAGGCTGAGTCCAAGGCGGTCTCCGTCGAGAGCCAAGCAGTCAAGTCTGCCCCGCTCGTGTCTTCCAGGTAGCTCTGCGGGCTGATCGACGAGCCGTCCGCGCGCGTGAGCGTCTCGACCCCGCCGCTCGCGTAGGCCGCGATCTCGTAAGCCCCCGCGAGACCGGCGGCGCCCCAATTGTTCTTTCGATGCGTCGCGGCCCAGTCTGCGAGAGGAAACACCTCGGTCGTGAGCCAGTTCGCCAGGGCACTTCGGTCGGCCGTTGACCAGCCGGAGTAGGACTCCAGGAGCCAAGCAGCCTCGGTGATCCCTCGGACGGCCGTAGGCGCATCGAGGGCGCACTGGTTGGCGCCCGACTGCCTGTCGTCCAGAGTGATCGCGGTGAACTCCAGGAGGCGAGTGCGCGCTTCTTCGTGATGACCCACGATCGCCATGGCCATCACGTCCGCAGCTGCGTCCGTGAGGTCGTACTCGCCGCACTCTCGGTTCTCTCCGCTCCGATGACCCGCAGCGAGCGTCCGGCTCAGAGCCGCCTCCGCATTCGACCGGATGCTCTGATTGAGCACCGCCCGGCTCAACTCGGCCGGGTTGGTCTGGAGGCCCTCGGTTCTGTCATAGAGCGTGACCCACTGCGGAGCAGCGTACAGCGCGAGGACCAGCGTGACGAGCAGGGTCTTCATACGTTCAGCGCGCAGAGGCCGTTCTGCGCTTCGACGCGCTCGGCGGCGTTCGGCGAGAAGAGGGAGACGAGGCTCCGGCTCACGGTGCTTCCGAGCGCGCCGCGACTACGGACGCCCGCCCGCCCCTCGCGCTCCATCTCGCTCATCTCGAGTTCGTCGACGATCGGCATCGGCTCGCCTCATCCATGCGGAGGCGAAAATGCCTCTACCGACTGATTCGGTCGAAAGGCCCCCAGAGCTTGAAGTTTTCGAGCGGCGGATCCGAGATTTTCATCCTTCTTACCCCCTCTCGGACGGGTGCCATCCGTCCGGCCCGCCCGAGTGCCCGCAGGGGAGGCCCATTCGCCGAGTGCCCGCAGGGGAGGCCAAACCGCTGAGTGCCCGCAGGCGAAGGTTCAGTCGATTTTCGACCACACCCGGTTCGGGTAGATGTCGGCGGCCGGCTGGTAGAGCCACTCGTCTCGGTAGGCCTTGCGCGCGAGGTACTCGATCGCGGCGGCGTCTTCGATCGCGTTTTCGCGAAAGGCCTGACACAGCTGCGTGTTTCCCTCTGCGACTGACCGCGGCTGTGTTCCCAGGAGCGCCGTCATCTCGTCGCACTCGATCTCGTCGATCGCGGCGCCGTATCGGCGCTTGCGGTCCATGCATTCGACGAGGATCTGTACGTCCTTCGCGCGACGGGTCGCGAAGTCGTCGTGGATTCCGGGCGTCACGTCGTGCTCGAGGGCATAGGCCGCTGCCGCCGCGAGGACGTCGGACTCACCCTCGTCGTCGGGCATCTCCGGTCGCTCGACGTCGACGTTCATCGCCATCGCGAGCATCTGACAGGTCGCCCGATCCCCCACGTAGCGGTAGCAGAGGTACCACGCGAGGGACTCTCGCGGGTGCGCGTTGAGGGCGACGTGGTGGATCGGGATCATCCCGCGCACCTGCTGGTGAATCGCGTAGTACTGGGCACCGAAGCGGTCGTAGGGAATCCCGCTCTCGGCTTCATAGAGCTCGAAGAGACCTTCGAGTCCACCACACGGATTCCACATCTCGCGCACGAGGATGTTCCCCAGGTCCTCCATCGGATCCCCCCAGTGACCCAGCTCCCAGTCGATCACGCTGCTGACGGCGTCGCCCTGGAACATGAAGTTGACCGGGCCCGTGTCGCCCTGGACGAGTGAGACCCTCGCCACTTCCTTCGGTGCGAAACGCCGCAGCCAATCGAGGCCGTACACGGTCAACGGATCGTCGTAGCGGTCGAGGAACTTGGCCCATTGCCGACAGATGAAGTCGACCTCGTTGAGCGCCGCCTCCCGCGCGGTCGTCGGGCGCGGTTCCATCACGTCGTCGATTCCGAGCGCATCGAGGTCGAGCTGATGCATGCGCGCACAGACGCGCATGAAATCTTCCATGATCGCGCGTTGTTGTTCGGGACTCTCGAGATGGTCGATGTCCGCACGTCCCGGGTCTCGCGAGAAGAGCGTGCAGCGCAGATCGGCATTCCACGCGTGGACGGTCGTCACCGGAATGTCCGTCTCCATGAGCGCCTGAGTGATCCGCGTCTCACGCTCGAGTCGGCGCGGATCCACCCCCCCGTCATCGCGCTGGAGCCGGAGGAAGCCCTCGAGCACGCTCCCGTCCGGCCGAGTGACGTCGACGATCCAGGCCTCACGGCGCGCGACGTGGCGCTTAAGCTTCGTGACTTCCCCGCCTCCGGTCTCGGCGATCCATTCCACCATGCCGTCCGGCAGATCGTGCTTCAGCTCAGACATCGACTCTCCTCCTGCTGGGCCCGAATCGGCCCCCAGACACGGTATCGCGCGGCTATCGTTCAGTCTCCATCTCAAAATCCGCTCAGGAGACGACCATGCAGTTCGGAATCGCCGAATCGATGTGCGACATCGACCATTACCTGCCGATCGCGCAGGCCGCAGACGAGGCCGGCTTCGGCGTCTTCTCGCTGGGGGACAGCATCCTCTACCCCGAAGTCGCCCGGGACAAATACCCCTACACGCCGACCGGAGATCGCGGCTTTCTCGAGGGCGCGCCCTTCATCGACCCCTTTCAGCTCTTCGCCGCCATGTCCGTCGTGACCTCGAACATCAAGTTCGCGTTCGGCGTGCTGAAGCTCCCGATCCGGGATCCGGTCCTGACGGCCAAGCAGGTCTCCTCACTTCACGTCTTCTCGAACGAGCGCCTGATCTTCGGCATCGGCCTCTCCCCCTGGATCGAAGATTTCCAGGCCTGCGGCCAGGACTGGGACAGCCGCGGCAAGCGAATGGACGAGATGATCCAGATCATCCAGGGCCTGATGTCCGGCGACTACTTCGAGTGGAAGAGCGACTACTACGACATCCCCCGGATCAAACTCTGCCCGGTCCCGTCGGCGATGCCCGAGATCGTGATCGGCGGGCACAGCAAGCCCGCCTATCGTCGCGCCGGCCAGTACGGCAACGGCGTGAACTTCGTCTCGCTCACCGAGGACGAACTCGTCGAACGGCTCGAAATCGTGAACGGCTACCGCAAGGAGTACGGTCGCGAGAACGAGCCGTTCAGCGTCTACGCGGGCATGCCGGCGTTTTCGATCGACGACTTCAAGCGACTCGAAGACAAGGGCGTGACCTGCCTGACGGTCGGCTACCGGAACCCGTACGAGCCGGACACGATGAACGTCCAGCAGAAGGTCGACTGGGTCCGCCGCTTCGGCGACGAAGTGATCTCCAAGTACTGAGCTTCGGAAGCCCGGACGCCTAGTCGGTTCGGATCTGCTCGTAGGTCTTCTCGGCCTCGTCGAGAGCGTTCTCGTCCATCTCGCGACCGAGCGCCTTCTCCGGGGAGACGACCGTCCGGAGCTGTCGAGCGGAGAGGAGCATCCGTCCGTCTTCGGCCCAGAGGCGGATCGACTCGTCGGTCAGTCCAGCCCCGCCGTTCGTCAGCTGATGGTGGACGAGGAACGGGACGGCTTCGCTTCCAGTCACGTCCGGCCCGAAGTGCGCGACGTGATGCAGGGACGGCGTGGCGCACACGCGATCGGGATGGCGGATGATCGGCGGGACCCAGATGTCCGACGCCACGAGGGCATCGCGCGCGTCCCACGCCCCCGGAGTCTTCGAGACGATCCAGCCCCCGTCTTCGCAGGGCAGCGCGGTCCCGCCCGTTCCGAAGCGACGATGGAAGTCGTAGGTGTGGTGCACGTTCGCGACGAAGAAGCCGAGCATCTCGGTGTCCGGCTGATCGGGCATCGCCACCTCGGGCATCGGATCGTCGAGGAACGCGGGCCCTTCGCCCTCGGTCGTGAAGAGCGCGGTCGCGAGACCGACCAGACGATCCCCACCGGAGATCCGCGCCGAAACCGACGTCACGCCTCGCCCGACCCGCTCGACGGTCACGTCGACCGCGACGGGCCCGGGCTTCAGGGACCCCAGAAAATGCTGGGACAGCATCCTCGGCTTGCGCGCAGCGTCGCCCACCTCGAGGGTCATCGCCTGGAGCGCGAGCGCCATCAGGTAGCCCCCGTGCGGCGTCACCACGCCCCAGAACGGTCCCTTCGTGAGCGTCCGGACGTATCGTCCGTTCCCTTCGTGGGTGAGCTCCGTCTCTTCGTCGAGGATCTTCGTCATCCGCTCCTCAGTCCTGCTTGCCCCAGTCGAGCCAACGCCCGTGGCTATCCGCTTCCGCGAGGACGCGATGATCGCTCGCCGCGCCGTCTTCGAACGCGAAGTGGTCGACCCGGGTGGCGCCCCGTCCGTTGCTCTCCATCGTGACGAAGTCGATCGGCCCGGACACACTCGCCCGCGCCAACGCGTCGTGGATCGTGCGATGACCGGCTTCGTCGATCTGATAGAGGGCGACCGTCGCGAACACGACCCGCGGCACCTCCGTCGGCAGTCGTCCGACCGCGGCTTCGAGATCCGTCGTCGCGTCGCCCGCCGCGATCTCCGCCGGGACGCGCTCCGCGACCGCGATCGCTTCGTCCTGCAGGCGACCGCGTTCCAGATGCTCCGGCCAGATCAGCGCTCGCAGCCAACGCACCGCCTTCTTGTCCGCGACATCGATCGGCGAGAGTTCGAGGCCGTGTCGTGCGGCGAGTTCGAACTTCTCGGGAAGCGGCGGCGTCTCGCCCCGGAGCTCGCACGCGAGGACCGGCGTCGCCGCGGGGTCGCCCCAGGCGATCGACGTCCCGGCCGCGTCGTACTCGTACCGGTAGTGGTCGAGACGAAGGTTCAGTCCGATCGCGGGACCGATCTCGAGCAGACCGACGCGCCCGCCCGCGGCGACGACGCGCGGCAACGTCCCGATCGCGGGCAACATGATCGCGCTGCGATGTACGACGCACGTCTGTGTACGCCCGGAGCGCAACGCGGGATCGAGTTCGGCTTCGTGGGCGAGGCAGAAGGCCCGAAACGCTGGAAACGCGGATTCGTCGGGGATCGCTCCGCCGCTCACGGCGGGGTAGAAGCGCGCCAGGTCCCGCGCCTCGGCACTTCGCTCCGCGTCTTCGAGAAGGAGATTCTTCACCGCCGCGAAGAGCACGTTCGGCGGCGGCTGCGACGGCATGGTCCGACAGACGAGCTCGAGGAGCGCTTCGTCCTCGGCGACACCGGCGCAGTAGTCGGTGTACACGCGGGAGTGCAGACGTGGGGTCTCGAACTCCGCGTAGTAACGGAAGAGGCGCGCGACGTCTTCGGGTTCTCGGGATTGCGTATCGAAGGCGGGGGCCATGGGGGCTCCTCCTTTCGAAGCGACTCCACGATAGACGATCCGTGGGCTCGCTCAGTCCCGGGCGCGGCCACGTCTTAGCTCGAAGAGCGACAAGCCGCACGCCTCGCACGCCAACTCGTTCCAGATCCGCGAAAAGCCCGCGGGCATGTCCCTGAAGCGCGTTTCACACCCGGGGCATCGCGCGTTTCCGACCACGAAGCGCGCGAAGGCGATGAACACCGCCCCCGCGATCGCGAGGCCGATCGCCTGCGAAGCGCGCGCCGTCAGCGCCCAGTAGACGACGAGCGGAAGCCAGACGAGGGGCGACCAGTCGGCCGCCTGCTTCCAGCGTTGGAGCTGCTCGAGCTTCGCGCGCTTCGGATCCATTGCCTAACACGCCTCCCCGGCATGAAGTGCAAGCAGATACTCGCCGCGCTCGACACGACCCAGAGGCTCTACCCCGAAGCCCGCCTCGCGCGCGATCGCGGAGAGATCTTCTTCGCCGAGATAGATCCACGGGAAGGGCTCGCCTCGCCATCCGCGATACCGCGTCGACAAGACGATCTCACCTCGCGAAGGAGAACGATCCGACGCGTCGCCGTCCCACGCTTCGAAGAGATCACTCGAGTCGACGAGGATCCGTCCGCCAGGCGCCAGACAAGCACGCAGGCGTGTGAGCAGCTTCCCGAGCGGCGCGACCCCACCGGCGACGCCGATCGTCTGCATCCCGAAGAGAAGCGTGTCGAACCGACCGAGGGGCTCCGCGGAATCGAGAGCCATCACGTCAAAGACCCGCGCCTCGCGCACGCCACGAGCCCGGCACAGCGCCACGCAGAGCGGACTCACGTCGATCGCGACCACCTCGAGCCCGCGCGCCTCGAGAGCGAGGGCATGGCGACCGGATCCGGCTCCGACGTCGAGGACCCGACCGCCAGCCTGATCCAGGGCAAGCGCGTCGAGCTCAGCGAGCTCGCCTTCGAGGGTGAAGTACTCCTCGGTCTCGATCTCGAAGGNCANGCCGTCGGCGCGGGTCGCGGANACGCGNCGAGGACGACCGGTGCGGTNNTGATCCACGAGGGCCGCGGCGAGGGGCNCCGCGGGACCCACGCGGCGGGGCCAGCAGCGGCTGGCGCGCGCGGTNAAGCNGGAGAGCGCGGCGAATTCCGNNGCGGATTCCGCGGGCACGGNCCCCTCCTCGGACGTCGGCCCGGGCCANGCGNCCGGGGTCNGCTCGCTTTCGATCAGCGAGACCCTTCGGCGGAGGACGGCGAACCGGCCTGGAAGGAGGGGCTCTCGCTCACGAACCGGTTCCACTCCTCGTCGTCCACCGCTTCCATATGGTCTTCCATACAGCTCTTGAAGCGGTAGCCGCAGTTCATGCATTCGAGATAGTGCTGCGTCTCCGGCCCGCGCGTCGTCGAGACTTCGATCTCAGCGCGCACCCAGAGGCGGCTCGGCCGCTCGGCGACTTCACAATCTTCGCAATACAGGGTGAACAGGGAATCGATCATCTGGATCTCCGGGGACTACGATACCCCATCCGGACCCCGGGAAACGGGGAAAATGCCCCAGGCGGAAGAACCCGCCTCCGGAAGGGAAAACGCAAGGGACCCGTAATCCGGCCGCTGGCAAGAGGGCCGAGTCCCCTTAGACTCCGGCCCGAACGGCGCCCTTCGCGCGCCCTCACTCGAGCTGGAATCGGGATTCTCCTTTCCGATCGCGGAACAGAGTCGCACCCTGCGCATCGAGCGCATCAAGCCACGCCCTCGCCTGCGCGATCGCTGCACCGAGCGCGCTCACACTGTCGAGCCCGGTCACCGCGGTCGGGCGATGCAGATCCGCGAGCGCGACGCGACACATCCAGCCTCCGCCGTCGTCCGCGCGATCGGGCGCCGTCACCGTCAGCGTGAGCCGTCGACGTTGCCCCTCCGTCGTGCCCGCCTCGGCGACGAAGATCTCGACGCTCGCGATCGCGCCTTTCATGCCTCGTCTCCCTCCCGATCGGAATGCCCGAGATCGCGCTCCGGCGCGATGCGGTCCCGGATGCGCTGCTTGAGCACGCGCAGCTCTGGGAAACCCTCTTCTTCCCGCCGGTCGAAGACGACCTCGTCATCGAGGCGGACGATGAACACCCCGCTGGTCCGACCCGGAACGAGTGCGACTTCCTCGAGCTCGTTCTCGAAAGTCGTCAGCAGCTCCTGCGCCGTCCAGCCCGCACGCAGCAGCCAGCGACATCCGACGCAGTACTCGATCTCGACGCGCGGCGCGCGGTCCGGCATGGCGCTCCCTCCGGATCGGATCATACCGGTAGCGAGTCAGTCGGCGTCCCCAGCCGGCGCGAGCATGAGACGGGCGAAGCGCCGCAGGAAGCGCTTCTGACGCTCGATCTGCTCCGGCGCGAGCGGGTCCGCATCGAAGAGCTCGCGGAAGAGCGGCGCCATCGCGAAGTGGCCCAGGATCACATGGATCCAGGCCGCCACAGCCATCGGTCGCTCTTGCTCGTCCCAGACCGCAAAGCTCGACGACATCGCATTCTGGCCCGAGTCGACGATCGGCCGAATCCAGCCACGCACGATCAACGAGAGACTCGGGCCGCCCGTCAGGGACTCGTGTTGGATCAGCTTGCCGATGTTCGGGTGGTGGGCGAGGTGGTCCATGATCGCGTCGAGCATCCGCTCGCTCTCCGCCTGTCTATCCGCCACGGAGAGGGATTCGGCCGTCGCGTTGGAGGCGGTGATGATGTCGAAGAGGGGCTGAACGCCCCGGGCGAGGACCGCCTCGTAAAGGGCCTGCTTGCCGTCGAAGTGGTTGTAGAGCGACGGGGCCGTGAGCGAGGCCTCGCGGGCGATGTCGCGAACAGCGGTCCCAGCGAGGCCACGGTCGGCGAAGAGCTTCTCGGCGACGTCGAGGATCCGCTCGCGGGTGGATTCGGGATCCCCCTGCGTGCTCGTCGTCGGATCGTCGATCGCTTCTGACATCTCGCCTCTCGAGCCGTCCACGGCGCTGCAGTCGTCGCCCCCTGGCAACGAACGCTAGTTCGAGTCTCGGCGCTCGCCCCGCCCGCGTCAATGATGGCCGATTCGGGCCATTTCGCGAAGCCTCTCGCAAGGGGGGGCGTGCCTTCGTCGGACGTCGGCGACCTCGAAGGGGTCGCGCAAGGATTTCAAAGGAAGGTCAGTCGACGGCGGTGTCCGCCCAGATCGCGCGGTAGAGGAAGACCGCGACGAGGGCGCCGACGACGGGCGCGGCGCAGTAGAGCCAGAGCACCGAGACGTCCCCCGACACGACCGCAGGCCCGAAAGAGCGCGCCGGGTTCATCGATGCCCCCGTGAGCGGCCCGCCGAAAAGTGCGCAGAGCGCGACCGTCCCGCCGATCGTGAGCCCGGCGAAGAACGAGGAGAGCCTGTGTCCGACTGCGCAGGCCATGATCACGAACATCAGGATCATCGTGAGCAGCACCTCCATCACGAAAGCCGGCCCGAGCCCTCCGATCGGAAGGGTCGCGCCCAACGTGGTCGCCTCGGGATAGAGACCGCGCAGGGTTGCCGCCGCGCCGAGCGCCCCGACACATTGGGCGAGGACGAACGGAACGACTTCTCGCGCCTCGAACTCCTTCGCCGCCCAGAGCGCGAGGGTGACCGCCGGATTGATGTGGGCCCCGGAGATCGGGCCGAGCGCGACGACCATCATCATGACGATCGCACCGAATACGATCGAGACCCCGACATGAGTCACCGCACCGCCGGACATCTCGTTCGCGACGACGGCCCCGCAGCCCGCAAAGACCAGCAGATAGGTGCCGAGCATCTCGGCCAGAACCCGGCGCACGCCGACGCTCATCTACTCTGTCCCCGTTCTTTCGGCGACACGACCGGACCTTCGCTGCGACCAACCCTGGTTCGTCATCTCGAATCGTCCTCCGGCGTCGGTGCGTTGGGCGGGGCTTCGGGCACGCCCGGTGTCGCGAGATTGGGCGCAACGTCCGACGGGGACCAGCCCAGCTCCTTTTCGAAGCGGGCACGCCGGGCGGTCCGAACCGTCGACGGTGCGCGCCGAATATATTCCGCTGCCCGCTCCCGCGCCTCGCCCTCGAGGCGATGCAGGTGCGCGGCCAGCTCGTCCCCGCTCGGCCGGTCGAAACGGCCGTCCGGGCGGCGGAACGGCAGCGCCGTCCAGACCACCGCGTCGAAGCCCGAATCCGGCAGCCACGCCGCGAGGGTCGCCCGCGTGGCCTCGCTCGCGTCTCCTCGATCTTCGTCCGGATGGGCGCGCGTCTGAGCCCCGATCCAGGTCGCCCAGCGCGCCGGCCCGATCCGCTCCCTGCGTCCGAGCGCTTCCACGGCCGCGTCCAGCCCATCGACGTCGAGGGCCACCGCCCAGGTCGCGATGGGCTCGGCCGCCCCATCGATCACGAGTGTGACGCGACCGTCCCGCGCCACCCGGGAGAACTCGATCGGCAGGCGCGGTCCGTCGTCTCGGAACGCACCGATCATCGGCAGCGAACGGGGATCCCAGAGCAGCGAGCCCCAGCCCAGACAGGCGATGCGCAGGGTCGACTCCTCTGGGGTCGCGTGATGCGACTCAGCCGTTCGCGGCCTGGTCCGGCGAGGGAGGGCGCTCATAGCCGTAGGCGGGGGAGAGCGTGTCCGCGACCAGGTCGTCGATCTTCTCCACCTCGTCGTCGGTGAAGTAGTCCTTGTAGCCGCCGACCTTGGCGCGCCGGACCTTGTAGGTGTTCGGGTCGCCCTTCTTACCCGGCTTCATGCGTCCGCCAGCGAGCCAGAACACATTCTTCTCTTCGAGCTTCCGCATGTTCTCGACGCTCGAGTATTCGACGGCGCTCGCGACCGCTTCGTCGTTCGCGTCGGTGCCGTTGATGAACTCCATCACGCGCTCGAGAACCGCGGCGGTGTCGCTCCGCATGTCCTCGTACCGGACGATGAGCAGGTCCTGAATCTGGTCGGACTCTCGGGCCCAGAGATTCAAGTAGTCGATGATGCCAGGAAGCCCCACGTTCTCGTCCATGACGAAGTCCCACGCCGGGACCTCGGTGCCGTGGGGCGGATACTTGTTGAGCTTCTTCTTCGCCGGACGCATGCGGTGCTGCCACTGGAAGTACTGGCTGACCGCGATGTCCTTCGGGTTGCGGACGAGAAGGACGACCTTTTTCGCATAGAACGACGCCTTCGAGTCGAACTCGCCGGTGTAGTCCTTGATGTAGTTGTCGTGGGTGAAGAAGATCTTCGGGATCTCGGGATTGCGGCGGTGGTAGTTCTCGAAACCAAGGAGCACGCTCTCGGGAATCCCGTACATCAACTGGTAGTAGCGGGAGATCATCACGCGCAGCCAGGTGCGGCCGCTCTTGCCGAAGGACACGACGGCGACGTCCGCGCGCTCGAGGCGGCGGGTCTCTTCGCGACCGCGGAGCCAACGTTCGATCCGGATACGCCGGTCGTCGGGAAGCCAGAACAGCAGGGCCATCACGACCTCTCGGGTCGCCTTCTTGAGAATCGAATCCATGGGATGGGTCCTTCGGGCGGGGAGCCCGGGATTGGCGGCAATTTATCACAGGCGGCCCCTCCCACCGGCCTTGGCCGGGTGCTTTTAGCCTCGCCTCTCGATTGGAACCGGATCAACGCTGGCCTCGTCCATCGCCGAGCGCGACACTGGCGCCCCGGAGAGGAACCCCTTGAACCCGCCTGCTGCCCACAGCCCGGCCCCGGCCCCCGATCAAGTCCCGGCCGAGGCCCGGGCCGCCCTCGAGCGCCGAGACCGCCGTCCCCGACAAAGCCCGAAGCTGACCCGGTACCTGATCTCAGAGATGGTGCTGCCGTCGGTATTCGCGCTCGCGGCGTTCGGCCTCGTCGTCCTGATGACGGATCTGCTGGGCTACGCGGAGCTGATCGTGAATCGCGGGCTCGGGCCGGGGGAGGTCGCCCAGATCGCGGGCCTCCAGCTGGTCCCGACCCTTGCGCGGACGCTGCCCTTCGCGGTGCTCGTCGGCTCCCTCGTCGGCCTCGGCCGTCTCTCCGCCGACCGGGAGCTGCTCGCGCTCGAAACCTCCGGATTCTCCGCGCGCCAGCTAGCGCGCCCGGGCCTGCTCTTCGCGCTCTGCTTCACGGTCCTTTCGATCCTCCTCTCGGTCGTGATCGCCCCGGCGTCCCAACGCGCGGTGCGCGATCACATGATCACGCTGTCCGAGGAGAAGCCGGGCCTCGCACTCCGCGAGGGCGCCGCCACCTCGATCGGCGGCTGGCGGATCGAAGCACGCGAAGTCGAAGACGAAGGCGCCCGCCTCGCCGGCATCCTGCTCTTCATGCCCAGCCTGGGCGAGACCCTCTTCTCCCAACGCGGCGCCGTCCACACCGACCCCGACGGACGCAAGCGCCTCGTGCTCGAAGACGGGCTCGTCCTGTCGAATGGAGAGAACCGGGCCTCGCTCCTCCGCTTCGACCAGATGGATACCGTCCTCCCCAAGATCGAAGAGGAGGAGGACGTCCCGGTCGACCCGATCGCGACCCTCGCCTTCGGTCCGCTCCTCGAAGAGGCCCAGCGGACCGACGACCCCGCCGCCGCCCGCTGGGCGCTGATCGAAGCCCATCGACGCATCGCTCTCGGTGCCGCCGCCCTCCCCTTCGGCCTCCTCGCCATGGGCCTGGCCCTCGGTCGCCGGGACCTCTCGCGATCCGGCGGGACCGTCATGGGACTGGCCGGCGCAATCGCCTACTACGCGCTCTTCCAGTTCGCGGAGGGGATGCTCCGCAACGAAGAAGCGCCGGTCGGACCCGTCGTCTGGATCCCCAACACCGTCCTGATCGTGGTCGCTTCCGCCCTGCTCTTCCGTGCGGGTCGCCACGCGTCGGAATCCGATCGGAGTAAAAGGAACGAACGAAGCGGCGTCCTCGCCCGCGCGGGTCTCGTTCGCGACAAGCTTCGGATGAAGCGCGCCGCACTCCCGCGCTACGTGAGCAGTCAATTCATCCGCATGGTCGCTGCTTCGATCGTCGGCCTGGTCTTCGCCTATCTGGTGATCGACGTCTTCGACAACCTCAAGTGGTTCAATCAGTACGGCTCGACTGCCGACGAGATCGCACGCTATTACGGTGCCCGCCTCCCGGTTCTGATCGGACGGGTCGTCCCCATGGCCCTGCTGATCGCGGTCGCGCTGACCATCAGCCTGCTGGGCGCGAATGGCGAGCTGCTCGGCATGCGCGCATGTGGGATCCCGGTCTTTCGCGTGCTCGCGCCGGTCTGGTTGCTATGCGGACTCGCCGTTCCCGCCTACCACCTGCTCGCGAACGAAGTCGTACCCCGCGCGACCGCGGAAGCGAGCCTGATCAAGAAACGGGACATCAAGAACCAGGACGTCGGGCCCATCCAACAGCGAGAACGCGTTTGGTATCGCGTCGGGCCGCGCATCTACGAGATGGAGCGACTCGACCTGTTCACGGGCCGCGCCAACGAGGTCACGCTCTACGACCTCGGGCAGGACGGCCTACCGATTCGGCGCACCGACGCGGAGCGCGCACGCAGCATTTCGAACCAGGGGCTTTGGAGCCTCGAAGATGCGCGAACGGTCGTGCGCGCCGAAGACGATCACCTCGTCCGCCCGACCAGCGTCCCGCGTCTCGCGGAATTCGGCGAAGAGACACCGGCCGAGATCGAAACCGCACATATGACCCCCTCCGACCTGCGCCTCGCCCTCGCGGACCCGGACCTCGAGCCCCGGGAGGTCTCCGCCTATCGGACCGATCTGCAGATGAAGATCGCCGCGCCCCTCGCCTGCCTGCTCCTTCCGCTGATCGCCCTCTTCTTCGCCGCCACTGGCCCACCCTTCCCTCGCCCGGTTCACACGCTGATCGCCTGCGCGATCATCGCCGTCGCTCACGCCCTTGCGACCAGCTTCTCGGGCTCGATGGGCTACGGGGGGACCCTCGACCCCGTCCTCGCGGGCTGGGGTCCCTCGATCCTCTTCGGGGCGGTCGCCGCCGGCATGGGGTTCCGCTTGCGCCGCAAGCTGAGTCGCTCCGGCTAGACCCTGCGCGCACCCTGCCGGCAAACGGGGACATGCTCGGGCAGACGGGGCTGCGGTAGATTTCGCGAGCCGAAAAGCCGGCGCTAGGGAGAGCCTTGCTGGAACCGGAACCCGAGAGCACGAGACCCATGGCCGAAGAGCGGTCGAGCGACACGCCCGTCGTGTGGCTGCTCATGGGCAACCGCGCCGGAGACAACTCGCAGGTGCTCGGCCTCGGCGAAGCGCTCGGCTGGACGCTGATCGAGAAACACTTCGAGTTCCAGCCCTATGAAAAGTTCGTGAACCTGCCTTGGGGCGCCCACTTGAGGGGCATCAAGAAAGACCGTTCGACCCCGATGTCCGCGCCCTGGCCGGACCTCGTGATCTCGGCGGGTCGCAAGAACGAGCCCATCGCGCGCTGGATCCGGGCCCGAGCGCTCACCGAGGAAGGCAAGCGGACGCGTCTCATCCACGTGGGGCGCCCCTGGGCCGCCCCGCCGAACTGGGACCTCGTGATCACGACGCCTCAGTACCGACTGCCCAATGACCCGAACATCCTCCACAACGAGACCCCGCTCCATCGCGTGACCCGCGCGCGCCTCGACGAGGAAGCGCAAAAGTGGGCGGAGCGGGTGGCTCATCTGCCCAAGCCGCTGGTCGCGGTGTTGTGCGGCGGCAACTCCGGGCCCTACCCCTTCGACCGCGCCTCGGGCGAGCGGCTCGCCGTCGCGGCGGACGCGCTCGCTCGGGAGTTCGGCGGGTCCCTCCTCGTGACGACGAGCAAACGCACACTTCCGGAGACGACCGAGGCCCTGTTCGAAGGCATCCAGTCTCCTTCGATCCTCTACGACTGGAAGCCGGACGACCCGGACAATCCCTTCTTCGCCTTCCTCGGACTGGCCGACCGCGTGATCGTGACCGCGGACAGCGTCTCGATGATGACGGAAGCGTGCGTCACGCAGCGACCGGTCTATCTCTACGACACCGGCGAAGGAATGACGTCGATGAAGGAGAACCCGTGGCTGGACGGCAAAGCCGGGCCGGGCGCGGGCGATCCGAAGATGGGCCTCTCCCGTTGGCACCTGAAGGCACACGTCTATCGGCTGACGATGCGCATGGGCCCGCAGCGCCTGACCCGGGACATTCGGATCGTCCAGCAGCTGCTGATCGACACGAAGCGCGCCGCCTGGCTCGGAGATGGCCACCCGGATCCCCACCCCGAACCGCTCCGCGACATGGATCGCGCGGTCGAAGCGGTCAAGTCGCTCTTCGAGGAGTAGGGGGCCGCGCGCACGCGCAGTCGGATCAGGCCGCGAGCCGCTGCACGCGGTCGAGCACCTCGAAGGCGTCGTGTCGGACGTGGTTCCGGCCCATCTCTTCGCGGATGAAATCCTCGGAGATGATGCCCTTCTCGACGCACTCCCGGAGAAGGCCGAAGAAGAAGTCTTCCTGGCGCTTGTCCGGGTGGCTCCTGTAGTCGGGCACGAAGGCGTAGTCGCCGAAGAACTTGCGGCGGGCTCGAAGGACCCATCGCATGGGCGGGAAGAATTTCCACTTCTCCGCCGGCACGTAGTCCGCAGGCAGACCACTCTTCCAGGGCTGGGTCCGGCGCTTCGTGTTGTGGATCAGCTTCGTCTTCTCGGTCAGACGATCGAAGTCGTTCCACTCGTGCTCGAAGAGACCGATCCTGGAGCGGTCTTCCTTCTTCAACCCGATCCAGTCCTGGTAGTCGAGGGTCCGCTCGAAGAGCTGGTCGAACTGAGCGCGCACATTCCAGTGGGTCAGCTGAGCACAGTCGAGCAGCATGACGCTCGTCGCAAGGATGCCTTCGAAACCCTTGGCACCGGATCGCGGACGGCACACGACCGCATTGCCTTCCATGTCCCGGTTCAGGAGTTCGCTCACGTCACCGACGGCGAAGACGTCGGGGTCGGTCACGACCGCACGTCCCTGGTAGCCCATCAGCTCCGGCGGCATGAAACGCAGCGGCGTGAAGGACTGGAGATCTTCGTTGTGCCAGACGCGCGAAGCCCCGTCGCGCAGATAAGTACGCTCTTCGTAGTCGGCGAACCACGGGTAATCCTCGTGGCGGATCAGGTGCACGTCGAAAGCGTCGGGATCGGCGGCATTCCGCTTTGCGGCGTACTGACCGACGAGGGCACCGACCATCTGACGATGATTCGTATGGATGAAGACGTTGGGACGGCTCGCGTCGATCGCATCGGCGGGATTCGCGCTCATCTTCGGGTTTCCTCCTCGACCCTCGATCCAACTCCGGGCGGGCCGTCGCTCACGCCCCGGCCGGTCCGGGAGGGGTCGAATCGCGCCAGAATCTATCACAGGCCCGTTTCGACCCCGTAGGGCTCGCCTGGTTCAGCCTCCGACCGTCGCGAGTGCCCGAACCCGGCGGGCCACCTCGTCGAGGGCCTCGTCCTTCCAGCGTGCCGCCAGGGGCTGCGGGTCGCGCGACCAGGCGGCGAGCCCTTCGGCCACGAGCCGCCGGGCCGTGGCGGTCAGGTCCCGGGAATGGATCGGCCGACCGAGCGCCGCCAGCGCACGAGGGAGGACGCCCCCGGCCGGAATCGGAGCCCGGGTCGGGTCGATCTCGCGCAGGAGCCCCACCGTTTCGAGGACCCGCTCGAGACCCGAAGGCGCGCGGCCGAGGGCGAAGAGCGAGAGCGGCCGACCGAGCTGCGCGACCTCCAACATCATCGACAGGCTGTCGGTCGTCACCACGAAGTGGTCCGCGAGAGCGAGCAGACCCTGGTAGGGGCTGTCGATCGGAGCGAGGGTCGGGTCGTAGACAGCGAGCTGTTCATTCGGATCGGGGTGCTTCGCTTCCCGGAAATAGTCGACGACGGTGGCCGGGGTCCTTCGGCTCGTCACGATATAGAGGGAGCCGCGATGCTCCGCGACCAGGCGGCGGGCGTCTTCGTGGAGCGCGCGTGCTTCCTCGACGCCAAAGCGAAGCCCACCGGTCGGTCCCCCGACAAAGAGCGCGGTCAAGGGACGCGGTGCCAGGGTCAGGCGTCCGACCCAGGCCTTCTTGGTCTCCGCGAGAGCCTCGCGATCCACCTCCATCAGCGGATAGGCGTGACGTGCGAGATTGGGCGCGTCGGCCAGGACGTAATGACCCGCCACCACAATCAGGTCGAAATCCGCTGCGCGGCCGCGCGGCTTCCCCACGACGACCAGGCGCGTCGATCCACCCGACGCCTCTTTGATCCAGAGCGCGACGCTCGCGAGGCGACGCCCCGCGCAGATCACGAGATCGGGCCAAGGCCCTTCGAGCGCGTCCGACTTCGCGAGGTCGACATGATCGAGGGATGCCGCGACGGGCGGCTTGCCGTCGACCCACTCCCGTTTCATCACGACGGACTTCTCGATCGCGAAGGCAGCGAGTCCCGCGCGGCGCGCGAGGTTGCGGACCTGCGCATTGTCCCCACGCTTCTCGCCGACCACGAGCCAGACCGTCGCTCGCTCTCCGTTGGGCTCTTCGTCCACCATGCGCCGCCAAACGTACCGGATCCACCCGGCTGCAGGATCGAGCGCCGAGTGAGGGCGCGCACGAGACCGTCTCGGTTCGGATCCGGGGGGTGCACGAGCGGGCACCGTGCGACGAGGCAGATTCGCCTGCCGGCCTTCCGCATCGCGCGGGAGTGCGTTCTCCCCCGGTGGAATCGACAGGAAAGGGGCCGCGATCTCCGGTTCTCACTCGTCCCGTTCCCCGGTGGAGGGAAGTTACCCTGCGTCAGGCGTGGCCCTCGACGGAACGGTCATTCCGCTATCGTCGCGCCTCTCGCGCCCGCGTCCGGGCGCGCCGAATTCGAGGAAGCCGTGTCCACCATCGATCTCCAAAGCGAACTCGACGCGGCGATCGTCGCCGTCCGCGACGCCGCCACCGTCTGTCAGAGCGTCCAGAAGAACCTCGTCACCGCCGCCACTCTCGAAAAGAAGGACAAGAGCCCGGTGACCGTGGCCGACTTCGCGTCTCAGGCCCTCGTCTGTTCCGCGCTCTCGGGCACGTCGAAGATCGCCGACGTCGTCGGCGAGGAAGACGCCAAGGACCTCCGCGAGGCCGGCGCCGAAGAGACCTGCGCCAAGGTCGTGGAGCACGTGCGCGGCGTGCGCGGCGCCGACGTCTCGACGGAACAGGCGCTCGACTGGATCGACCTCGGCGGCGTCACGCCTTCCGGAATCGACACCCCCTACTGGACCCTCGACCCGATCGACGGAACCAAGGGCTTCCTCCGCGGCGAGCAGTACGCGATTGCCCTCGGCCTCCTGGACCACGGCCGCGTCGTGCTCGGCGTCCTTGGCTGCCCGAACCTGCCCGGCCCCGACGGCAATCCCGGCTGCCTGCTGACCGCGTCCCGCGGCGGCGGCGCCCAGATTCTCCCGCTCAACGGCAACGGGCACGAGGGCGCGAAGGACATCCGGGTCAGCGACGTCACGTCGACTGCGGCGGCGCGCTTTTGCGAGTCCGTCGAGTCCGGCCACAGTGACCAGGACCAGAGCGCGCAGATCGCGAAGGCCCTCGAGATCACCGAAGAGCCGGTCCGCGTCGACAGTCAGTGCAAGTACGCGATCGTCGCCCAGGGCGAGGCCCAGATCTATCTGCGCCTGCCGACCCGAGCCGACTACCGCGAGAAGATCTGGGACCACGCTGCCGGACTCATCGTCGTCGAAGAAGCCGGCGGACGCGTCACCGACGTCCGCGGCAACGACCTCGACTTCGCCCACGGCCGCAAGCTCGAGAACAACGCCGGCGTCATCGCCACCAACGGCGCGATACACGACCGCGTGATCGAGGTCGTGCAACAGTTCGTGAAGGTCTGACCTTCGCCCGCAGCACTGCGGCGCGTAATCGTGACGCGGATCAGGCCTGCGTGAAGTACCACGCCCAGGGCAGGACGATCGTGTAGAGCGCGATCCCCGCGAGCGTCCAGGGGAGCTGGCTCGCCGAATAGGCGTCTGGCGCCTCGAGGCCCGTGTGCGCGACCGCGATCCGGTTGCCGACGAAAGAGAGGGCCGCTCCGGCCGCGAAGGGGACCGTGCCCACGAAGAGAAGCGGGATCCACATCTCGCGCTGGGCGAGGGGGACGATCGCGATCGTCGGGACGAGCAGGAGCGCGCCGGGAATCGTCATCCCGTGCTTCAGCATCCAGAACGGCGCAAGCAGAAGTGCGCCGGCGTTGAAGCCCTTCCGCGGATCCGCGAGGGCCTCACCCGCGGCGCGGGCGTGAGCCGCTTCGATCTCGACCCGTCGATGGGCGAGGACGGCCCAATAGAGACCGAGCACACCGAGGGTGATCGAGTAGGCGGCGATCGCGTAGATCAAGGGACGTCTCCAGCGCAGGCTTGCGCGCACGAAGGGTATCACGCGATCGCCGGGCGCCGATGGGGCGCCTCGGAAGGCTGCGGGCGGACGGGGCTACTCGACACCGAGATCGGATTCGAGATCTTTCGGCGGGGGCGCGACGACGGCCGCGGCCTCCCGCTCCCCGATCAGCCGGGCGAGACGCTCGACGGCGTCCTCCGCCTGGCCACGCATGAGGCGATCCCGGATCCCCGCCGGCAGCGAACCGCCGACTTCCGCCCGACTCACGTAGGTCGCGAACGTGCCGAAAGGCGCGCGCGGCCTGAACTCCCAGTACCCGGAGGTTCGCAGGCGCAGCACTCCATCCTGCGGCGGCGGCAACTGGTCGTTCTCTTCGACCCAGTCGATCCGGTGGATGCCGGTCGCCGCATCCTGGGACGCGACGATCCGAACCGCGAGCTCCCGGTCGGAAAACATGAAAGGCAGATCGACGAAGGAATGAACGAGGGCACTGTTC
The DNA here is from genome assembly GCA_002709835.1 of Deltaproteobacteria bacterium. Classification (GTDB taxonomy): domain Bacteria; phylum Myxococcota_A; class UBA9160; order UBA9160; family UBA4427; genus UBA4427. The sequence goes on along the minus strand of PAQX01000051.1, from coordinate 12,815 downwards.
GCGGAACGCTCCATCAACACCCGGCGCTCGCCCGACGTCGTCGGCTCATTGTCCGACATGGCCGCCATCAACGTGCGCGAGGCGACGCCGGGCGGAACCTCGAAGCTCGTCTCGATCCGGAACGCAGGCATCCCGGGTGCCGGTTCCGTCTCGACGTACACCGCCCAGGCGAGATCGTCGTCCCGGGTCGCCGTCCGCTCCCAGCCCGCGAAAGGCTCTTCCTTCGCTTCATCGGAAGCCCCGACCGAACCGCCGGCCCCCATCACCAGGGCCACGACGAGGGCGGCGCTCCATCTGGATCCGATCGACCCGGGACCGTTCTGCATCCGACTACTCCGGGCGGCGGCGAGACCCGAGAGACCCCGGCGCGTGGCGATGGGCGAGGGTAGCCTTCCCGATGCGATCACGAAAAGTCCGAACAGGACGAGAAGGAGACGATTCGTGGCGGGAACAAAAGACGCGGAGTGGACGGCGGAGTCGATGTACGCGCTCGGAATGCGACACGCGACGGCGGAAGCGCTGGGGAACCTAGAGGAAACGATGGCGACCCTCGTCGATGAGCCGGTGTACGAGTTCTGGCCGATGGGAAAGCGGATGGTCGGAGCCGATGCCGTACTCCGCTATTACGAACACCTCGTGAGCGACTTCATGCCAGCCCAGATAGGCTACGAGATGATCGCCGAGACCGTCAGCCCCGAGGCGCTCTCTCAGGAGTACACGATCGAGATCCGAGGGGAGCACGGAGAGCCGGAGACCCACCGGGTCCTCGGCGTACTCGTCGCCGCGCAGGACGGCTCCGGTCTCATGGAGGGCGAGCGGATCTGGGGATCCGACACCTTCCTCCGTCGGATGATCGGGCCGACCTGGGACGAGCTCGAGACGATCGAGCGTTAGGCGCACCGGCTCGGCCGACTAGAGCGGCGCGGGTTCCGGGGGTTGGACGGCGGCCTGCTTCGGCACGGATCGCGTCGCCAGCCCATACAGCAGCAGAGGAAGCTCAAGCATCACGCCCAGCATCGTCAGGAAGAGGACGCCCCCTCGTGCGACCCGCGTTGCCAGGTACTCGTCCGGCAGTCCCAGGTAGAAGAACGCGACGGCCGCCCCCGTGGCCGCGAAGCCAGCCAGGGACATCGCTACGAAGGTTCCGAGCGTGTTGCCCTCCGGCGCAAAGCTGAACAGAAAGCCCGAGGCGAGATTGTCCCCGATGTCTGCCTTGCCGCCCGACAGGATCGCGCCGAGGTAGTGACTCCATTCATGGGCGAGGTAGGCGCTCACGAAGAGCAGGACGCCCACGACCCATCCTGACAGGTCCGCGACGAATCCGTCTCCCGCGGAGCGGGCCGCCAGGAGGACCCAGGCGGCACCTGCGAGGGCGACGAGGATAAGATCACGGATCACAAACCGGTAGAGCATGGGCATGGTGACTGCCTGACGCGGCGCATCCGGTGAGGCGGCGTCGCTATGTGATGAGGGACCGGACGCGGATGGGCGTCGTGAGGTCGCCTTTTCCCGCGACGCGCTCTTTCCAGGAGCCTGATCTTCACGGATGGCAGCGCGCGATGGAGGCGCACGATCTCCGAGGGCTCGCCCTTATGAACGAAAGCCTCAGACGCCTCTCGTGGCCTAATGCCCGCCCGGGAGGCGAAGATGAAGGGTCGCGCCCTTCGTCGTGGCCTCGAGGTTCGACCACTCGGCGAGCAGGCGACAGCGCGTGACCTGCGCGCTGCCCGGTGAACCCATCTTGATCTTCAGCTCGCCTTTCGGGCTGCTGTTAAGGCGGTCGATGACCGCGGACCAATCTCGGACTTTCCTCATGATGAAACCTGACTCTTTTCGCGGATTGCAGAAGGAGAAAGCACGATAGCTCGTGCCGGGCTTTCGGTAGCCCCTTTCAGACTTTAATCGCTGTTTACGTTTCGCCTAGCGTCCAGGTTTCATGCAATGAATGGATGCGCGGCAGAGCGCTTCGAAGGTGACGGCCGTCACCGGAGGATGCGCTGATCTCACGGCCCCATCAGTCACGTTCGATTGCCTGACACTCCGTCAGAAGGCGTCTGTTCGCAGTCCCTGCTGCGAACCCTTGCTCGCCTCTCGAACGCTGGGGGAAATTCCTGCACAGAGAAAGCCAACGAGCGCTCGAAAACGAAAAAGGGCCCGCCGGAGAGGCGGGCCCGTAATGGATCCAGCGCGGATGAGGATCGAGGCGAACGCGTCTCCCCTTCCTCCGGTTGAAACGCCTCGATCAGCCATTCTCCGGCAGATAGGTCTGGAACATCTTCCCGATCTCCTGCTCGTCGTGATGCGGGACCTTGTAGTAGGTCCGAATCGTCAGATCCCCGTTCTCCTCGAAACGATACGTCTCGATCGAGAGGCCGATCTGATCGCGGCCGTTGGAGTGGAAGTGGTTCTCGAGCAGCCACGCGACCTCGTTGTCGCAGATGAAGAGCGAGCCCGGGACGATCCGGAATCGAACGTTCGGCTGGAAGAGGTCCCAGGAGTCGAGGCACGCGTGCTCGAACCCGATCTTCTCGGGGGTACCGACGGGATCGAGCATCCGGACCGTGCCGGGCGCGACCTTCTTGTAGTTCTCGATCCATGCTTCTTTGTCCCCGGCGTTCCAGAGCTTCGGGTAGTTCTCGGCCCAGGTCTTCAGCTGGTCGAAGGTCGGCTTCGGCATCTCGTCTCCTCTCGTCTTCTCTTCTTCACCCGTGGAAGGGCAGTTCGCGGTGGGTCATCGTCGTCACCTGGTCATGAAACCGGTCAGCGGGCCCTGGGAGGTGCCCCGTCCCTTTCGCGGCGACGCTGGACGCCCTCCTTCGCCTCCACGATCTCGAGGGTGGTCTTCCCGGCGTCGCTCGCGGACCCGCTTCGGGCAGGGGGGTGCTCGCAGCCCTCCATTCCTTGCGGCGTTACGCTAGAAGAACAGACCACCGCGCGCATTCGCGTGCCGGGAGGAAGCAATGACCCAACCCGACCCCGCGAGCGCCGATTTCGTCCTCGACGAAATGCCCGGAGACCAGCTGCATGGCCTGCTGCGCGCCTACCGCGCGGCGGGCCCCATCGTCCCGACCCGGTTCATGGGCCTCGACGCCCGGGTCATCGCCGGGCATGCGGCGCTCGACATGGCCTTTCGGGACGAAGCCACGTTTCCCGGCCACCGGATGTACCAGGCTTCCTTCGAGCCCGCGATCGGCGTGAGCTTCATCTCGGATCCCGACCCGACGAGTCATCTCCGCACGCGCAAGCTCGCCACACCGGCCTTCCGCTCTCGCGCCGTCTCCCGCTTCGCCGAAGAAGGCATCGCCCCTCTCGCCCACGAGCTCCTCGACGCGCTCGCCGACCGCGAGCGTTTCGATCTCGTCGCCAACTTCACCGCGCGCCTGCCCTATCTCGTCATCACCCGCCTGCTCGGTCTCCCTCGTGACCGGGAAGACGAGTTCCATGCGTGGGCGCTCGCGCTGCTCACCTTCCGCGATGATCCGGACCGGGCCTTCGAAGCGAAGGCCGCGCTCTCGGAGTTCCTCGCGCCGGTCGTCGAGGCAAGGCGCGCCCATCCTCGAGACGACGTGATCAGCGAGCTCGTCGCGAGCGAAGTCGAAGGCCGGCGCCTGACTGACGAAGAAGTGTTCTCCCACGTCCGCCTGCTCTTTCCTACGGGCGGCGAGACCACCCACGGCTCCCTCGGCAATCTGCTCTCCACGCTCCTGACCCGCGACGGAGAATGGGCACGGGTCGTCGAGGATCCGGCCCGGATCGAACGCACCGTCGCAGAAGGTCTCCGCTACGAGACGCCGATCGCCGTGCTGCCGCGGCTCTCGGCGAGCACACCGACGAAGTTCCAGGGCGAGGAGATCCCGCCCGACACCTGGGTGCTCTTCGCGATCGCCGGGGCCAACCGCGATCCCGAGCTCATCCCCGATCCGGACCGCTTCGACCCCGACCGCGATCAGCCCGCAAACCTCGTCTTCGGTCGCGGCCCGAAGAGCTGCCCGGGCCTCCACCTCGCCCGTCGCAACATGGAGGTCGCTCTCGGCGTGCTGACCGAGCGCTTCCCGCGGCTCGTCGTCGAAGACGAGGACGCCGCCATTCCGCGACGCACCGTTCTCCGAAGCCCGGACGCGCTTCGCGTCCGGCGGGTCGAGTAGCGCGCGGGCCTTTACCAGGGAGTCGACGAGCGGTGGACCTCCCCCGAGTCGTCGACTAAGCGTCGACGTCCCCCGAGTAGATGTCGAACGCGGCGACGAGACCTCGCTCCGCGAGGGCCTGAGTAATCCGGGGCGAGAGCTCGAATCCCTCGTTGTACTGATCGAGAAAGAGGCTGCACTGGATCGAAGCGGAGAATCGGTCCGTCAAGCTCGACCACTCGTCCATGTCGTTGGACAGGGAGCCGAACATGACCTCGATGTGCTCCTCGAGTTCGACCTTTTCGGACAGCGGGCTGTCGAGGATCCAGGCACCGGTCGGCTCGACCACATCGCCGCCCTTGCCCTCGACCTTGTCTCCCTTGCGATGCTGACGCGAGGGCGGCCGCCCAAGCAGCGCCGACACCTCGTCCGGATCGAGGGCTTCACCGAAGACCCGCAGAGAGGCACGTACGCGTCCGATCGCTGCCATTGCTCGTCCCTTCTCGCTTCCGCTCGTTCGGGCCGGCCGGGACGCCCGGCGGCTCGATCCGATCCTATCACAGCGCTCTGGTGGCCCCGCCCCCCTCGACGGCTAGTTGAGGACGCAGTCCTCGTAGCAGGCTTCGCCCATCGAGACCGTCCCTGCTCGGGAGAGGCAGTCGAGCAGACACTCGTCGAGCTCACTCAAGTTTTCACACCGACGGCCCTGCCATGCATCGAAATCGTAGTCGGAGATCTCGTGACGCGCGTCGACCACGCGATCGCACAGCATCATCTTTCGGCCGCGCGTGAACTCGTTGAGCTCGGTATGGGGTCCGGATACGAGATTCGCCAGACGGGCTCCGACCCAGAAGACCAGGAACGCCGCAACGAGGGCGAAGAGAAGAGCCGTCGCGAGTCGTTTCACCACCTAACAGCCCTCCACTTCGAAGGCCTGCGAGAGCAGAACCTGCGGCGTTCCGATGACACGGATCACGAACTCGTAGCGACCGCTCTGGAGCTCCTCGGGATGCTCGAGCTGCCAGAGAGCACGACCTTCGACGGCGGTCTCGCCCCAGGCGAGCTTCGGATTCGGGAGCCGCGCTTGGGTCTCCGAACCCCAGAGCTTCGCGGAGGGCACGGCCATTTCGGGGTGGCGCCAGCGGAACTCGAGCGGAAGGATTCCCCCGAAGCGGACCCCTTCCGCTTCGACGCGATAGTCGACGCCGAAGAGCACACCGGGGGCGCAGGCGATCCGAGTCTCCGAATCGACCCGCGCGGGCCGCCCACCCTCGAGAGCGAAGTGACCGGCACCGACGACGGAAGCCGTGATCGCGTCGGGCGCGACCTCGCCGCCGCCGCAGCCGGCGCTGAAGATCGCGCCGAGCAGAGCGCCGAGGAGACGCCCGGGCATCGAATTATTCACACTGCTCGTTCGAACCATGTCACGTCCCAGTATCGCCCGAACTTGAATCCGGCCTCCGAGAAGGTCGCGACCCGCTTGAAACCGCATCGTTGATGGAGTGCGAGGGACGCCTCGTTCGGAATCGCGACGCCCCCGTAGGCGCGATGAGCCTCCGACTCGGCCGCCAGCCCATCGAGCAAGTGGGTATAGAGCGCCGTGCCTGCACCCGTCCCGACGCGATCATGCGCGAGGTAGATCGAGGTCTCGACGCTTCGAGCGTAGGCCGGCTTCGACCGGAAGACACCGCTCGAGGCGTAGCCGATGAGATCTGCACCGTCGCTCGCCACGAAGAGTCGGTGCGGACCCTGGTCAGAGAAACCTGCGAACCACTTCATCCGGCTTTCGAGCGAGACCGGCTCGAGATCGAACGTCACGTGGGTGTGCTCGACGTAGTGGTTGTAGATCTCGAGCAGACGCGGCACGTCGCCGGCTTCGGCGGAACGGATCTTCATCAGAAACGCTCGCTCCCGCGTACCCTCCCCGGATCGGGGAAGTCGCGATAGAGCGCGAACTCGACCCGAGCGGCATGGCGGTTCACGGCGTGGTGGAGCGATTCGATCGGGGCTTCACGGCGCGAGACCTCACCGAAGGCGCGGTCGAGCTGCGCGAGTTCTTCGACGTCAATCTCGATCTGGAACTCGCCGAGGGTCCGCGGACCAAGACCGAGCTTGCGACGCGTAAGACGGTGACCGGCGATCCGCCCGTCTTCGGCCAGACGACCGAGGTAGGCCCGGACGGCGTCGGCGAACTCGACATCCGAGCTGCCGAGCTGGAGGTCGCACCAGATGTGATAGACGTCCATCGAGGTCAAGCTCCGCGAATGGAACACCCTCGCGCGAACGCTCCTTCGCCGAGCGCCCGCAGGCGAAGGATCAGATCGGGAGGTCGTCCCGCGTGAAGAGCGCTTCGAGGGTCACGCCTCGCTCGGCGAAGGCCTCGGCGGCGCCCTCGCCGCGGTCGACGATGCAGATCACCCGGGCGACCTTGCCGCCCGCTTCCTCGACGATGTCGAGTGCGTCGAGGGTCGAGCCTCCGGTGGTCGTCGTATCCTCGAGGAGGGCGACGTTCCGGCCCGGCGCGAAGCCACCTTCGATCTGCTTCCCCATGCCGTGCTTCTTCGCTTCCTTGCGGACGAAGAAGCCGAGCAGACCGTCCGTCGCCGGATCGTTCGCGGCCGCCGCGAGCACGGCCGAAACGAAGGGAACGGCGCCGACCGCCATGCCACCGACCGCTTCCACCGGCGGCCCCGTCTGCAGCATGTCGAGGACCAGCTTGCCCGCGAGTCCTACCCCCTTCGGGCGCATCAGCGTTTGACGCAGATCGAGGTAGAAGTTGCTCTTCTTCCCGCTCGCGAGGGTGACCTCCTTCCGCTCGAAGGAGACGTCGAGGATCAGGTTGAGCAGAGCCTGGCGATCGGCGGGCGTGACTTGGGGCATGTTCCGGGGGCGTCCTGTCAGTAGGGCGAGACTTGAACCGCTCGCGCTAGAGCTTGCGTATTCCGAGAGCGTACTCGGCCACCATCTTCGTGTGCAGGTCCGACGTACCTTCGCCGAACTCGAGGGCCTTCGCTTCCATGAGGAGCCGGCCGATCTCGTATTCGGCGGTCACGGAGTAGCCGCCGAAGACGGCCATGCCGTCGAGGGCGTTCTGAGTCGCGGCGACGCTCGCCTTCCACTTCGCGAGTGAGGACTCGAGGGAGCAGCGCTCGACGCCCGCGTCCTTCATCCGACCGAGGCGGTAGACGAGCTGTCGGGCCTGCTCGGTCCGGGCAACCATCTCGGCGAGCTTCTGCTGGACGAGCTGGAATTCTCCGATCGGCTGTCCGAAGGCCTCGCGGTCCATGGCGTAGGGCGCCGTGAGATCGATCGCGCGCTGGGCCTGACCGACGCAGCGCGCCGCGACCGAGAAGCGACCCATGTCGAGGGCGGAGCCCAGGATCGGGAAGCCACCCCCGGGCGTGCCCAGCACCGCCTCGTCCGGCACGAAGACGTCCTCGAAGTGGACCTCCGCCAGGTTGTCCCGCTTGAGCGTGCGCATCGGGAAGGCGCCGATGTTCAGGCCCTTCATCTCACGCGGATCGGCGATGAAGGCGGTCACGCCCTTGTGCTTCTTGCTGCGGTCGATGCTCGCGACGATGAAGAAGAGGCTGGCATGCGCGGCGTGGGAGATGAAGACCTTCGTGCCGTTCAGCAAGAACCCGCCGTCGACGGGCTTTGCCGTCGTCTCCATGTTGGCGAGATCGGTCCCGCCGCGGGGCTCGGTCAGACAGGCGGAGCAGATGATCTTGCCGCTCGCGATGCCGGGCAGGTACTTCTGCTTCTGCTCGTCGCTTCCGTGGTGGAGGATCGAGCCCGCGCAGAGCGAGTTCGCGACGGAGACGACGCTGGCGATCACCCAGTCGACCCGGGCCAGCTCCTCCATGATCACGCCGTAGGTCATCACGTCGGAGTAGGAGCCGCCGAACTCTTCGGGGATCATCGGTCCCATCAGCCCGAGCGGCTTCAGCTTCTCGACGAGCTCGGTCGGATACCGCTCCTCGTTCTCGTACTGCTCGACGTAGGGCAGGATTTCGGTCTCGGCGAACTCCCGCACGGTCTTGCGGACGAGGCGCTGCTCCTCCGTCAGGTCGAAATCCATCATCCGCTCGAGGGCAGCGTTCATCGTGATCGGGTTCCTTGGTCGTCGGGCGCGCTGGACGGAAGTCGGCCCCGACGCGGGCGCGCCTGCCGCTCGTGCCTTCCGCCGCAATGAGCCTCATGCGACGGGGCGGGAGACGGGGGACGCGCCGAATCGGCGCCGGGTGGCGCGGCGGGGGCGCTTGCGCCGCGGCGATACTAGCCGCTCCCTTGCCTCGTGCCTGAAAACGTCCGGTTTCCGGGCCATTGGCGCCGGATGCCCCTCGGGGCATAGGAATTTTCATGGAAATCGGGCCCGGCGTCGCCTAAGTTCGCGGCCCTTCGTCGCCACCCCCCGCGACCGAGGCCCGCATCCACCCCGCACGCCCGACCCTCGACCGGCCCTTCGGCTGGCGACGCGCCTCGGTCTGCGGAGAAAGACGATCCCCGATGAGCGCAAGCAAGAAGTCCCGCGGCCACATCAAGCGAAACAAGAGCGCGCGCTACCGCGCCAAGCTGAAGGCCAAGCACCGCCGCGCGCGCAAGCGACAGACCGGCGGCGAGCGGAAGTACTACCGCTAGGGACCCAGCGCGGGCCGATCGTAAGTCGATCGGAGCACGAGCGACCCGTCGCGCCTTGCGCGATCGAGCGACGGCGCGCGCGAACTCAGCGATCCACGCTAACGCTGGACCGCGTTTCCGAGTTCGTCGATCGCCTGGTCGAGGGCAGCGTCGAGGGCCCGCTCCCAGGTCGTCGCATCGGCGGTTCCCGTCGCGTCGCCCGGGAAGAGGATGCCCCGGGACGAGTTGACCACCCCGCCCTCCAGGCCCTTCGGCCCGGGCACGAAACCCTGGACGGCGGCCGCCGCCGACCCGCCCTGAGCGCCGTACCCCGGCACGAGGAAGAGCGACTTCGGCAGCGCCTCGCGGACACGCCGCGCCTGATCCGGCCAGGTCGCCCCGACCACGGCTCCGAGTGAGGACCAGCCCGTCGCCTCACCGGCCAATTGGGTCTCGAATCGAGAAAGTCCGTCCGCGACGACCCCGAAGAGCGGGTCGCCATTCACGTCGCGGTCTTGAAGGTCCCCGCTGCCCGGGTTGCTCGTCCGAACCAGAACGAAGAGGCCACGCCCCGCCTCTGAAGCGACCCGCGCGAAAGGCTCGATCGTGTCGAAGCCGAGGTAGGGGTTGAGCGTGATCGCGTCGACCGGCATCGCCGCCTCCGACGCGAGATAGGCCGCAGCGTAACCCTCGGCCGTCGAGCCGATATCCCCGCGCTTCGCGTCGAGCAGGACGAGGATCTCCGCCTCCGTCGCGCGGCGACAGAGCCCGTCGAGCACCCGCAGGCCACGCCATCCCAGCTGCTCGAAGAAGGCGATCTGCGGCTTGATCACCGCCACGCGTCCTGCCAGTCGATCGAGCACGGCCGTCAGAAACGACTCGACCGCCACCGCGGTCCGCTCGTCGTCCGTCGCCATCGTGCCCTGCTGGAAGAGCGGCGGGATCGGTGCCAGGTGAGGATCGAGACCCACGCAGAGCGGATGACCGAGGTCGCGAACCCGGGTGATCAGACGATCCGAGAACGAGGACGGCGAGACGCGATCGTGGGCCAAAGGGGGGCTCCTGCTCCTGTCGGGTCGAAGTCGGCGCGGATCCTAACCCAATCGAGGCTACGTTGCGGCGTATGGACGCCTCCGTCTCCCGGAACGACACCCCTGCTCTGCGCTTCACCCTCGAGCGGACGAGCGACCGCGCACGAGCGGGTCGCGTCGAGACGAAGCATGGCGTGATCGAGACGCCGACGTTCATGCCGGTCGGAACCCATGGCGCGCTCAAGGCGATGACCCCGGCCCAGGTCGCGGAGACCGGCGCGCAGATCGTTCTCGCGAACACCTATCACCTGGCGCTGCGTCCGGGGGAAGCCCTCGTCGAGAAGCTCGGCGGCCTGCATCGCTTCATGCAGTGGCCCGGGCCGATCCTGACCGACTCCGGGGGCTTCCAGGTCTTCTCGCTGCCCGGTGTCGAGATCACGGACAAGTGCGCTCGCTTCAAGAACGAAGTCACTGGGAAGGAGATGGACCTCACGCCGGAGCGATCCATCGAGATCCAGAACGCCCTCGGCGCCGACATCATCATGGCCTTCGACGAGTGCACGCCCTACCCCGCGACACGTGAGTTCGCCGGCCAAGGCGTACGCCGCACCCTGCAATGGATGGAGCGCTGCCTGCGTGCCCATGCCCACGCCGACGAGCAGTCGCTCTTCGGCATCGTCCAGGGTTCGACGTTTCCGGAGCTCCGCGAAGCCTGTGCCGCTTCTCTCGTGGCGATGGACTGCCCGGGCTACGCGATCGGGGGCGTATCCGTGGGAGAAGGGCACGAGCTGCTCTGCCAGGTGACGGACCACGCGGCGCCGCTGCTCCCCGAGAACAAGCCCCGCTACCTGATGGGCGTGGGCCTCCCGGAAGACCTGATCGCCTGCATCGGCTACGGCATCGACATGTTCGACTGCGTGATCCCGACCCGGTACGCGCGGTCGGCGACCGTCTTCACGTCGCGTGGTCGGATCCGCCTGACCAATCGGAAATTCCGACGAGACGCCTTCCCCGTCGACGCGGCCTGCGACTGTTATACCTGCACCGGCGGCTTCACCCGCGCCTATATCCACCACCTCTTCGCCGCGAACGAGGTCCTCTCCGCCGTGCTCTGCTCGATCCACAACGTCCGCTTCTACCAGCGGCTGGTCGCCGACGCACGCCAGGCGATTCTCGCAGGCGACTACGCAGCGTTCGCCGAAGACTTCATGGGCCGGTATCGCAACGAGCCAGCCTGACGGGGTTCGCGTACCCTCCGTCGTATGGACACCGACTCGTCTCGACCGATCTCGTCTCGTTCTGCCTACCTCGCGCCCGCCGTCTGGGCCTTGATCGCGGCGCTGGCCGTCTGTCTCACGACGGGCTGCGGCGCGCTCGGCCTGGACTCCAAGGGCAAGGCTACGGCCACGACTTCCGACGTGCCGACGACGGAAGGCGGCGGTCAGGTCGCGCTCGTCCTCAACGGTCGCAACGTCACCGTCGACGAGCTCCACGCCCACATGCAGGAGCAGTTCCTCGAAGAAGTCCTGCGGCAGCCGGAGGCGGAGGTCTTCGACATGCGCGAAAGGGCCGCTCGGGACCTCGTCCAGCGTTATGCCGTGGAGAGCGCCGCCGAAGAGGAAGGGCTCACGCCCGAGGCGCTGCTCGAGAAGGTCGCAAACGAGGCCCCCGAGACCTCGATCGAGGAGGTCGCTGCCTGGTTCAGCGCCAACGAATCCCGCCTGCGCGGTGCGAAGCTCGAAGACGTCGCGCCCCAGATCAAGGAGATGCTCGACAACGAGGCCAAGGCCCGTGCCTGGGCCGATTATCTCGGACCGCGCATGGAAGCCCTCGAATGGGACTTCACGCTGTCGCCGCCGCGGGTCGTGCTCGAAGCGACGCGGCTCGTTCGCGGAAACGCGGAAGCACCGGTCACGATCATGACCTTCAGCGACTATCAGTGCCCGTACTGCATCCGCTCCGAACCGGTGCTCGCCGAGGTCCTGGCGCGCTACCCCGAAGAGGTTCGCGTGGTCCATCGCCATTTCCCGCTCGACAGCATCCATCCCCAGGCGCGACCGGCCTCGGAGGCGGCGATGTGTGCCGACGAGCAGGGACGCTTCTGGGACTTCCACGATGCGATCTTCGCGCGCGGCGGACGACTCGAGGCCGGCTCATACACCGAGATCGGGCGCGAGCTCGAACTCGACCTCGAAGCGCTGGGGCAATGCATGGGAGAACGCCGCTATCAGGCCTTCGTGCAGGCCGACTTCGAGGCCGGCCAAGCGGCGGGCGTGACCGGAACGCCCGCGTTCTTCGTGAACGGCATCGCCCTGCGCGGCGCCCGCGACGCGGACGAGATCAGCCGAGTCGTCGAGGCAGAACTCGCGCGGATCCCGTAGCCCGGTCGTCGGGGCAGAACTCGCGCGGATCCCGAGGCCCGGTCGTCGGAACCGGAGGCCAGAAGCAAGTTGGCGGGGCCCCCGCCGAGGCTTTCGCCTCTGCGTGAACCCCGCCGAAGGGGGTGAGCGCGCTTACCGGGGATCGCTCCGTGAGCGCCTTCGCCTCTGCTCGCGCTCCGACCGACCGGGCCGCAAGGTCGATCGATGCGCTCGAGGGCGAAGTCGTAGAACGCCTGACAACTGACGAGACCCGCGCGACCCTGAGTAGAGCCGGTCCCTGCCGGGCCTCATGTTCGTCTTACGTTTTTCCGCTCACGGTGCGTTCCCCGGCCGAACAAGCCGACGGTGTATACGACCGCCTATCTCCCCTCCTGTCTACAAAGGTGACTCTCTCACGATTGGGGGATGGAGATCCACCCTAAAATGCGCTGATGATCAAACTAACGCCCCGTTAGACAAGGGTTTTTTCCGCAGTCGGGCGACGGATTCGCTAGATCGTCACCTTGAAAATACGCTCGCGACCGATCTGTAAAATCAAATTGTGCCGCGCGTCTCTCCGCGGACTTCGCCCAGCCCATGACAGAACCGAGTGGATTCGGGAACATGCGCCGCCTATGGGACTCACCTGCGGCATCGTTGGCCTCCCGAACGTCGGAAAA
>PAQX01000050.1 GCA_002709835.1 Deltaproteobacteria bacterium | reverse complement strand
TCTTGTGGAGGACGACGTCCTCTTCTGTCAGCGCGAATCGATCTTGCATCCACGCCAAGCGGTTGCGGAGCGCGCCTTCCGTATTGACGACGCCCTTAGGCTGTCCGGTCGACCCCGACGTATAGATCGCATAGGCCGCGTTCGAGGCGTCGAACATGGGCGCTTCCTTCGGTGGCGACGCCGCATGAAGGTCGAAGCGGGGCAGGTCGACGACGAGCCCGGGGAATGCGTCTAGGGGAAGGGGCGTCTCCGCTTCAGCGTCGTGAAGGAGCACTCGGGGAGTGGCGTTCGTGAAGATCCTCTCGAGGCGCGAGGTCGGTTGGGCCGGGTCAAGAGGAAGGTAGACGGCGCCGGCCTTCAGGATGCCGAGTACGCCCACGAGCAGTTCCGCGGAGCGCTCGAGATGGACCGCGACTCGATCTTCGCATCCGATTCCTGCTTCTGCGAGCGTGGCGGCGAGTCCGTTCGCGCGCGCGTGCAGCTCGGCGTAGGTGAGCACGCCGGCTTCTGTCCAGACGGCGGGCCGGTCGCGCCAGCGCTCGCCTGCCGACTCGAATGCCTCGAGTAGGGAAGGTGCTTCGCTCCTAGGCGTGCTCGCGTTCCGGCCGATCAGGGCGGGGTTCATCTCGAGACCGCCGGCCGGCGTGAGCGCACCGACCGCTGTGTTAGGCGACTGGATGACTGAGAGGAGAAGTCGCTGGAAATCGCCGAGCATTCTTTCTAGGTCGGCGGTCTCGAAGCGGCGCCCGTCGTATCGGGCGCTAAGGCGAAGCTCATTGCCCTCGGCAACCTGGAGGAGGAGCGGGAAGTGGGTCCGCTCGTCGAATTCGACGCCTTCGAGGCAGAGAGCGGCGTCTGCTCCATCGAGGGCGCGTGGGGCGGGGTAGCTCTCGAAGACGAAGAGGCATTCGAAGAGTGAGCGACCATGGTTCGTCCAGGCCTGGATCTGTCGGAGGGGGACGTGCTCGTGGGCGAGGGATGCCGCTTCGCGCCGCTGGACCGCCGCGAGGAACTCGCCGACGGGACGTTCCGGCATCAGGTGGAGGGCAACCGGGACGGTGTTGATGAAAAGCCCGACCATGCTGCTCGCGCCTGCGAGCTCGGGCGGTCGCCCCGTCACGGTCTTGCCGAAGCGCACGTCCCGGGTGTGGCCGTAGCGTCCCATCAAGAGGGCGAAGGTGCTCATGACAAGCGTATTGACCGTGACCCCAACCGACTCGGCGAACGCTCGCAGGCGTCGCGTCGACAGCTCGTCGAGGGCGACCTCGGTCTGACGTGGGCGACTCGAACCGTCGGAGTCGGTCGGAGCGAGTGCCGGGGCGGAGAAGGGGAGCGTCGAGACCGCGTCTTCCGGACCCAGGTAGTCCCGCCAGAACGGCTCGGAGTCGGCGACGGGTCGCTTTTCGATCCACGCCACATAATCGCCGAAGCGGCCCGATGGCGGGAGGGTTCGGAGGGCTTCGGCGCCGAGCAGCGCCTTCGCGAAGACCTGCTCGAGAACGCGCGCGGCGGACCAGCCGTCAAGGATGATGTGATGGTAGGCCCAGACGAGAGTCCAGCGATCGCCCCGCTCCCGGATGAGGGTGGCCCGGTGGAGCGGCGCGCGCTTCAGCTCGAAGGGCGTAGCGTGACTGACGGCCAGAAAGGCTTCGAGACGGCCGTCGGTTTCCGTTTCGCGTTCTTCCCGCCAGTCGAGCTCTGTGAAGAGAAGAATCGTGTCCTGGAAGACGATCTGGAAGGGTTCGTCTCGCTCTTCCCAGAAGACGCCCGTTCGGAGGACCGGATGTTCGGCGACCGCGTCTTCGAAGGCGGCACGGAGTGCCGCGACGTCGAGGTTGCCGCGAAGACGTAGGACGACGTGGGGCATGTAGAGCCCACTGTCCGGCTCGAGCAGGCTGTGGAACAGCAATCCACGCTGCATCGGTGAGAGCGGATACATGTCGGCGATGCGATTGCGTCGTTCGTTTGAATCTCGGTTCATCGGGTGTCCGCGGGGCCTGGTTTGTCCGTTTGGTTCAGCTCAGCTCAGCTCGTCGAGAAGGTCGTCGAGCTCGCCCGGGGCAAAGTCCATTTGAGGGAAGTCTGCTTCGACGTAGCCGCCGTCGTGTTCGTCGCCCAGGCAGTAGGCGAGCAGCGTGTCGATCTCTTGGCGGAGCCGATCGCCCAGCGCTTCGATCGTCTCCGGACGATGCAGACGGGTGCCATAGCCGACGTGGATCGTGAGAGCGCCGCGATTCACGATCGCGTTCACGTCGATGACCGAGTCTCTGGGGTCCTGCGGGTGTCGGAGCGCGCCGATCGCCTCGGGCGCGGGCGCGAACCACGTTCCAGGGATGAAGACCGGATCGGTCTGACCTAGGTAGTTGAAGCGGACCTCGGCGCGTTCGTGGGGCGCGGGCGCGAGGGCGTCGCCTAGGAACTGCCGACGGCCATAGCCCAGCCCCTGATGCGGGATCGACTTCGTGGCCATCTTCACGCGCTTGAGAGCACGTCCCGCGTTCTTGGGGTCGACCTCGATCTCCACGGGGTAGAGCGAAGTCAGCCATCCGACGGTTCGCGAGAGATCGATCGCCGGGTCGAGGTCGACGCGTCCGTGGCCTTCCATCAGGACGAGGACACGCGCCTCGCCGGTCCACCCGTGAAGCGCGCGTGTTAACGCCGTGAGCACGAGGGTCTCGAGGTCGGCTGCGTAGGCCTCGGGCAAGGCGCGCAACAAGCGCTTCGTCGTCTCTGCGTTGAAGGACAGGGAATGCGTCGCGCCGTCGACCATCGCGTTCGGGGCCGTGTCTTCCTCTTCTGCGCGTGCGTCGCGTGGTAGCCTCGCGGTGTCGCTGGACGCGAGGGCCTGCCAGTGTTCGGCGTCCTCGTCGCCGGCGTCCCACCCGAGAAGCACCTCCGCCCAGGTCGAGGCTGGCGTCGACGGGGGCGGGAGGGCGATCGTCTGTCCGCCGGCGAGCTGTCCGAGCGCGAGCTGGAGGTCACCCAGGAGGATTCGCCAGGACACGCCGTCGACGAGGAGGTGATGACAGATCACGAGCAGGCGTCGCTCGACGGCCACGGGGGCATCCGTGCCGTCGTCCTTTCCAACGAGCGAGAACTCGAAGTACGCGACCTCCCAGAGCGGGCCGTCCTCAAGATCAAACGCCGCCTGTATCTCCGCCGCCTTCGCCTGGATCACGACCTGCGGATCGTTGCTGTGCGTCGACGTGCAGGACAGCCGAATCGGTGCGCCGGGTGCGGACACGTGACGGGTCCAGCCGGCTTCGCCCTGTTGGAACGTCGACCGAAGCGCGTCGTGGCTCTCCGCGAGCGCTGTGAGCGCCGCGCGCAGGTCCGACTCAGGAAGCGCGCGATCGACTTCGAGGAGCACGCCCTGGTTCCAATGGGCCGCTTGCGCGAGGGGGAGCGAGAAGAACCAGTGCTGGATCGGTGTGAGGGGGACGTCGCCTTCACGGATCTGCGCAGCGGCGAAGCCTGCGCCGGCGTCGGTTGAGTTCGCTTCGAGGGTCGCAGCCAGCTCCGCGACGGTCGGAGAAGTGAAGAGGTCCCGGGGCATCATCGCGAAACCGCGCTGGCGAACCTTCGCGACGAGCAGGAGGGCGACGATCGAGTCCCCGCCGAGCATGAAAAAGTTGTCGTGTCGGCCGACGGTCTCCGCGCCGAGGACGAGTTGCCAGAGCTCGGCGAGAGTCCGCTCGGTTTCCGAGAGGTCTTCGCTCGCGCCCGAACCCTCTTCGAGGGGGAGCGCGGGCCGCTCGAGCGCCCGGTAATCGACTTTGCCGTTCGGGAGCTCGGGGAGGGCGTCGAGGACGACGATCGTCGACGGATTCATGTAGTGAGGGAGAGACTTCGCGACGTGACCCCGGAGCGTCTCCGCGAATCGATCGGAGGCCGGAAGGGCCGCTTCCGTCTCGGTCACGTCCGTTCCGTCTTCGACGGTCACGTAGGCGACGAGCCGCTTGCGTGCGTCGCCGTCTCCTTCCTCGGCGTATTCGTGGATGCGTAGGGCGGCGGTCTTCACCTGCGGATGGCGCGCGAGGGTCGCCTCGATCTCGCCGAGCTCGATCCGGAAGCCGCGCAGCTTGACCTGATTGTCGTTACGCCCGAGGAAGATCAGCTCGCCGTCATGCCGCAGGCGTACGCGATCGCCGGTTGCGTACATGCGGGAAGGCAGGGGTTCTCCGGATTCCGCTGCGGCGGGCGGCGCGGGCAGGAAGCGCTCCGCGGTCTGGGCCGGTCGGTTCCAGTATCCCCGCGCGACGCCGTCGCCGGCGAGATAGAGATCACCGACGAAGCCCGGTGCCACGGGCTCCAGACGTTCGTCGAGCACGTACGCGTGGGTATTCGGGAGCGGCCGGCCTATGATCGCGAATGCCGCTTCCTCGTCGTAGTCGAGGAGGGCGCCAGTCGAATAGGTCGTGTCTTCGGAGGGGCCGTAGAGGTTGTAGACGCGATCGACGCCCACGCAGTCGTAGAGCGAGCGAACCAGCTCGCTACGGAGAGGCTCCCCGGCGACGTTGATCGTCGTGACGCCCGGCGGCACGGCCTTGCTCCGGACGAGCGCCGCGGCGGCCGTGGGGACGGTGTTCACGAGGGTGACCCGGTCCTTCGCCGCTAGGTCGGGCAGGGCGAGGGCGTTCTCGGCGAGGACGACCGCGCCGCCGAGCGAGAGAGGCACGAAGATCTCGAAGATCGAGAGGTCGAAGCAGACGGAGGTGCCTGCGAGGACGCCCGCGAGCCGTTCGGCCGGGTACTCGGTCTCCGCCCAATCCACGAGTGCGAGCGCGTTGGCGTGCTCGATCGCCACTCCCTTGGGCCGACCCGTCGAGCCCGACGTGTAGATGATGTAGGCGAGATCGTGGGCGTCGATCTTCGTCTCGGGGCGCGTCGTCCGGGCCATGGTGAGCGAGGCGCCGTCGATCAGGATGGGGCCGTCGTCCGCCCGAGCAAGGTCTTCCGGTAAGAGCGCGGGTTCGCCCACGTAGGCCGCGAGCTGGGCATCGCGAATCACGTACTCCATCCGCTCGCGCGGATAGTCCGGATCGAGGGGCACGTAGGTCGCCCCCGACTTCAGCACCCCGAGGATCGCCACGATCAGGTGCGAATTGCGCGCCATGCAGACGCCGACGCGCTGGCCTGGTCCGACGCCGGCGTGGGCGAGGCGATGGGCGAGGTCGTTCGCACGGCCGTCGAGAGCCGCGTATGAGAGCGTCGCGTTCGGAGCGATCAGCGCCGGAGCATCGGGGGTCCGCGCGGCCTGCGCTTCAAAGGGGCCATGCATCCCGCCCTGGCGGGCGACTGGCGCATAACGCGGATTCCAGCGCGCGAGCTCGTCGCGCCCCGTATGCGAGAGCGTCGGCAGCTCGCCGACCGGGGTCGCGGGCGCCGCCCCTGCCGCTTCGAGCAGCGCGACGAAGGCCAAAGACAAACGAGCTAGGGTTGCCGCATGAAAGAGGTCGCGTCGGAACTCGATACGTCCGCGCAGGCTTCCGTCGGGTTCAGGGCTCATCGCGAGCGTCAGATCGACCTTGGTCGCCGAGGCCGGCAGGGGCATCGGCTGCCATGCGCCTCGCGTCGTCGCGTTCTCGTCGGCTTCCGTCTCCTGCCAGACGAAGAGCACCTGGAACACCGGCGAGTGGGCGAAGCTGCGCTGGAGATCGAGTTCGCCGATCACCTGGTCGAAGGGCGCGTCCTGGTGGGCCATGCCGTCGAGCACGGTTTCACGGACGTCGCCGAGGAGGCTCGCGAAGGGCGCCTCGGGACGAAGTCGACTTCGGATCGCCAGCGTGTTCACGAAGAGGCCGATCACGTCGTCGAGATCCGCGTGGGGTCGGTGGCCGATCGGACAGCCGATCGTGACGTCGTCGACCCCGCTCCATCGGTGGAGGAGCGCGTTCCATCCCGCCAGCAGGCCCATGAAGAGCGTCGCGCCCTGGGCACGGCAGGCGGATTCGAGTCGCTCCCGCGCGGCCGCGGGTACGGCGAAGCGGACCTCGTCGGCGGCGGTGTCCTGAATCGTCGGACGCGGACGGTCGAGGGGCAGGTCGATCACCGGCGGGAGATCGCGGAGCTGCGCGCGCCAGTAGTCGAGGCTCGCTCGGTTGTCGCGCGTGCGCTCCCAGGCAGCGAAGTCGAAATAGCCGATCTCCGGGGCCCGGAGCTTCGGGGCGAGTCCGAGCCTCGCGCGCCGACAAATCTGCATGAGCTCGGAGAAGAGGATCCGCAGGGACCAGGCGTCGCCTACGATGTGATGGAGAACGAGGAGCACGACCTGCTCCTCGGGCCTGACGTCGACGATTGTCGCGCGCAAGAGCGGCGGGGTCGCGAGATCGAAGGGTCGCTTCACGTCGTTTCGGAGGAGCGCGACGATCTCCGCCTTGTCGCGCGCGACCTGTCCGCCCGCGAGCGGGACGTGTCGCACGTGGGCCGTGGCCGGGGTCTCGAGGCGCACGCGCGGGGTGCCTTCGTCGTCGACGAAAGCCGCGCGGAGCACTTCGTGGCGCGCGATCACGAGGGAGAGGGCTTGCTCGAGGATCTCCGGCGCGATCGGTCGCGTGAGCCGGATCGCCGCGGGAATATGATAGGCGGCGTTCTCTGGGTCGAGGCGCGCGAGCGCCCATTGCCGGTACTGCGCGTAGGACAGCACCGGCGCGGCATCGGGGGCGCGGCGTTCGATCCGCGCCGTGCGCGGCGCGGCGCCGCCCAACTGCTCCTCGAGCGTCGCCGCGAAGGTCGCGACCGTCGGCGCTTCGAAGAGATCGCCGACCGGGACCTCGACCCCGAAGGTCCGCTCGATCCGAGCCGCGAGCCGCGCGGCGAGGAGGGAGTGTCCCCCGACCGCGAAGAAGTCCGCGTCGACGTCCTCGATCGGTCGCCCCAGTAACTCGGACCATAGACCAAGCAGCATCGATTCGGCTTCCGAGGACGCGGCGCGCCCCTGGCCGTCGTCGCCGTCGCTGCTCTGGGGCAGGGCCTTGCGGTCGACCTTGCCGTTCGGGGTGAGCGGCAGCGCGGCCATCAGGACGAAGCGGCTCGGTACCATGTAGCGGGGAAGCCGCGCGTCGAGGTGGGCGCGGAGCAGAGCGCCGTCGATCGCTTCGCCGCCGCCGACCGCTTCGCACCAGGCCGTGAGCCGTTCCTGGGCCGGGGTTTCGCCCTCGAGCAGGACGACGGCGGCGCTGATTCCGGGATGTTCGACCAGGGCGGCCTCGATCTCGCCGATTTCTATACGGAAGCCCCGGAGCTTGACCTGGTGGTCGACGCGCCCGCGGAACTGGAGGAGCCCGTCCGGTCGCCGGCTCACTAGGTCGCCCGTGCGGTACATGCGAATCGAGTGACCGGATTCATCGCGGCGCTCGACGAAGCATTCTCCGCTCAAGACCGGCGCTTCGTGATAGCCGGGGCTCAGTCCATCGCCGCTGATCCAGAGCTCGCCCGTTACGCCGAGGGGGGCTGCGCTGCCGGCCGGCTCGACGACATGGAAGCCGGTATTCGCGATCGGTCGTCCGATCGGGACTAGACCGTCCGCGACGAGCGCGTCGTCGAGACGGAGCGCCCCGGACCAGATCGTGGTCTCCGTCGGGCCGTAGAGATTCCAGAGCGCTCCGCCCGTCGCGAGCAGACGGCGCGCCAGGGCGGATTCGAGCGCTTCGCCGCCGCATAACATCTTGAAGCCCGCTTGCGGGGTCCACCCGCTCTCGAGAAGCAGACGCCAGGTGGCCGGCGTCGCCTGCATGACCGTCGCCTCCTCTCGGTCGAGCGTCGAACCGAGGGCCGCGCCGTCCATCGTCGTCGATTCGTCTGCGAGGACGAGCCGCGCGCCGACGCTGAGCGGCAGGAAGAGTTCGAGACTCGCGATATCGAAGGCGACGGTGGTGACGGCGAGCAGTGCGTCCTCGGCGCCGAGTCCGGGCTCGCGCGCCATGCTCGCGAGGAGGTTCACGAAGCTGAGGTGGCGGATCGGGACGCCCTTCGGCTCGCCGGTGCTGCCGCTCGTGTAGATGAGGTAAGCGAGGTCCTCGCCCGTCGTTGCGGCGTCCGGGCGTCGCGTCGTACGGGCCTCGATCGCCGCTCGCTCGGCGTGGACCTCGAGCCGCACGCAGGATTCGGGCAGCCACGAAGGCGCGTCCGGCGCGCAGAAGACGTGGGGGATCCCCGAGTGGCGCACGATCCGCTCGAGTCGGGCGGTCGGATGGGTCGGATCGAGCGGGACGTAGTGGGCGCCGGACTTGAGGACCGCGAGCAGCGCGATGACGAGGTCGGAACCCCGCGGCAGACAAACACCGACGCTTTGTCCAGGTCGTACGCCCCGGTCCCGCAACCAATGGGCCGTCTGGTTGGCGCGCGCCTCGAGCTCGCCGTAGGTGAGCGTCCGGCCTGCGAAGCGGAGCGCGATTCGATCGGGGGCGGCGTCCACCTGGCGCTCGAAGGCCCGGTGGGCCNCCTCGTCCGCGATCNNCGTCGNGGTCGCGTTGGNGGTCTCGACNAGGGCNNGGTCGNTCGCATCGAAGAGCGCGACCTCGGCGATCGATTGCNTCGGGTCCAGNACGACGGCCGAGAGCAGGGTCTCGAAGTGCGCGGCGAAGCGCGCGACGGTGGCTTCGGTGAAGATCTCGGTGCTGTACTCGAAGAAGCCTTCGAGGGCGCCCTGGAACTCGGCCATGTCGAGACCGAGGTCGAATCGCGCGCTTCCGGCTTCGATCTCGCGGGCGGCGAGGGAGAGCTCCGGCAGGTCAACCCGCTCGTGAGACGTGTTGTGCAGCACGAACATCGTCTGGAAGAGCGCGTTGTGGCTCAGCTGTCGATCGGGGTCGAGGCGCTCGACGATCTGCTCGAAGGGCACGTCCTGATGGGCGAGGGCGTCCTGGGTCGTTTTCTGGGCGCGCTTGAGGAGCGCCGAGAACGAATCCGCCGACGCGACCCGGGCGCGCAGGACGAGGTTGTTCACGAAGAGGCCGATCAGGTTGCCGAGCTCGGCCCGATCGCGGTTACTGGCGGTCGTGCCGATCGCGAAATCGCTCTGCCCGCTGTAGCGGAAGAGGAGCGCCTGGAAGCCGGCGAGGAGGAGCGCATAGAGGGAGACGTGCTCGTTCTTCGCGCGGGTCCGGAGCTTTTCGGAGAGCTCGGCGGAGAAGCGGAACGTGTGGCGCGCCCCGGTATAGCGGCGGCGCGGCGGCCGCGGGAAATCCGTCGGCAGGTCGAGGAGCGACGGCATACCGTCGAGCGTCCGGACCCACCAATCGAGGCCGGTCTCGAAATCCTGATCCTGCTGCCAGACCGAGTAGTCCGCGTACTGTATGCCCAGCTCCGGCAGGGCGAGGTCGCGTCCTTCGCGCTCGATTTCGTAGTGGGCGGCGATCTCGCCGATCAGGATCCGCAGGGAGGCGTAGTCCGCGACGATGTGATGGATCGCGAAGAGGAGGACGTGGGCCGGCGAATCGGCTTCGCCCGCGGCGGGAACCGCGAGCAGCCGCGCTCGGAAGAGCGGACCGTTCTCGAGATCGAAGGGTTCGGAGACGAGATCACCGAGGTGGGCGCGCACCTGCTCGTCGACGTCGCCGCGCGGGAGGGCGACGCGTTCGAGCGCGACGGGCGCAGCCGCATCGACCCGTTGCGCGGGCGTGCCGTCGCCCGGATGGACGAAGCGGGTCCGCAGGATCTCATGACGCGCCACCGTTCGGGAGAGCGCCCGGCCGAGGGCTTCGGGGTCGAGGGGACCTTCGAGGTCGAGGGCGGTCGGGATCACGTAGGCGAGCTGGCCGGGGGCGAGTCGCTCGATGAACCAGAGCCGTTGTTGGGCCGAGGAGAGCGGGAAGGTCCGCGAGGGCGCTTCCTTCGCCCCGGCTTTCTTCCGTTCGAGGAGCCGGCCGAGGAGCGCCCGCTTCTCTTCCGGAGAGAGGTCTTCCAGATTCGCGGCAACCTCCGATTCCCGCGTGGTGTCGTCGGTCTTGCCGTCGCCGCCGCTCACGAGGATCCGGTCCCATCGTCGTCCAGAGTCGTGCCTTCGGCGAGGAGCGACTTCAGCATGGCGTCGACGTCGTCGTTCGAGAGATCTTCGATGCTGTCTTCCGCTTCGCGGGCCACGCGCTGGATCGCCTCGGGCTCGGCGGACGGCGTTTCGCCGGGCGCGAGTCGCTCTTCGATCAGCGCCGCCTGTTCGCCGGGTGTGTGCGCCCCGAAGAGATCCGCGATCGCGAGGGACTCGGCGCCGAGCTCCCGGAGGCTCGAGAGGAGCTGGATCGCGAGGACGGAGTTGCCGCCGAGCTCGAAGTAGTTGTCGTCGAGACCGACGTGCGGGGTTTCGAGGAGCGACGCCCAGAAGTCGACGACTTTCCGTTCAAGATCGGTCGTCGGCGCGCGATAGACCGCCGCGGCGCCCTCCGACTCGGGGGCGGGCAGTCGCTTACGGTCGACTTTACCGTTCGCGTTCAGGGGGAGCTCGGGCAGAAGCAGTAAGCGCGTCGGCACCATGTAGGCCGGCAGGCGTTCCCGGAGCGCATCCTTCAATCGATCCATGAACGAACGCTCGTCGAGATCCTCGAGGAGTCGCCATCGATCTGACCACTCCGGCCGGATCCGGCCCCCGACGAGCGCGTGGAGCACGACGTGATCCTCGTCGAGTCGGGCTAGGTCGGGGAGAGTGGCGAAGCCCGGATCGTTCAAGGGGCAGAGCCCGAGGTCCTGACCGGGCGCTTCCTCCATTAGGAGCTGGCTCTGGTAGCCCGCTTCGAGCAGACAGAAGTCTCGCGCCCTCTCGCCGTAGACCGGTTCGATCAGGGAGAGGTCGCCGATCAGGAAGAGCTGGAACGCACTACCTCGCGCGACCTCCGCATTGGCCGAAAAGACCGTTTCGAGGCTCGCCGGGTCGAGCGCCGGCGGGCCGTCGACCGGGAGCAGGCGGTGACCCTGCGCTTCGTATCGGTACCAACCGGCCGCGAGGCCCGTCACGCCGCCTTCCGGGACGTGTGCGAGGACGTGGACCGGGTATAGGCTGCCAGCGGAGGGGTAGCGGTATTTGTCGGTGGGGGCGCCCGGGACCTCGGTCGCGCGCAGGACGGAGAGCCACTCGGCGAAGGCTTCGAGGGCGACGGGGCCGTCTTCGAAGACGCGGTGACTCTGGCGGCGGAAACTCGCGAGGTTCTTCGGGAGCGGGAGGGAGATCGCGCGCGCGTCGTCGTGGGCGTGGCGCTGGCTCCGCGCTGCTTCCTTGCGACCCAGCTTCTGGAGAGGGCTTTCGTCATCGGCGTCGAGGGCCGGAACGACGTAGGCGACGAGCTGCGGCGGCGTGCCCCAGGTCGTTACGACGGCATCGCGCAGAGCGGCGTGTTCGGCGAGCACGGTTTCGATCTCGCCAAGCTCGATCCTGTGACCGTTCACCTTCACCTGCTGGTCTTCGCGCCCGAGGAACTCGATGTTCCCGTCCGGTCGGAAGCGGCCGAGGTCGCCCGTGCGGTAGAGGACGGCATCCCAATCGCCCTCCTTCGCAGAGAACGGATTGGGGACGAAGCGTTCGGCGGAGAGCCCCGGGCGGCGCCAGTAGCCTCGCGCCACGCCGACGCCGCCGATGTAGAGCTCGCCGGTCACCCAGGGCGGACACGGGTTCATCGATTCGTCGAGGACGTAGAAGCTCTGGTTCGTGAGCGGTCGGCCGTAGGGGATGCTCGGCCAGTTGGGATCCAGCCGTTCGATCGGATGGAAGATCGACCAGATCGACGCCTCGGTCGCGCCGCCCAGACTCCAGGTCCGGACGGAGGGGAGTTGGGTCGCGATCCGCTCCGGGAGCGCCAGGGGAATCCAATCGCCCGAGAGCATCGCCGCGCGCAGCGAAAGCGCGGGCGCGTCGCTTCGGCACTCGAGTTCGGTCACGAGGATCTGCATGAGCGCCGGCACGGAATTCCAGACCGTGACGCCCCCGGCGGCGAGTCTTTCGATCCAGTGGTCCGGCTCCATCGCATGGGCGTAGTCAGGGAAGACGATCGCCGCCCCTACGGCGAGGGGGCCGAAGAGGTCGTACACCGAGAGGTCGAAGCTCAAGGAAGAGAGCGCGAAGACGCGGTCCTTTGGACCGAGGTCGAGCCGACGGTTGATGTCAACGATGGTGTTGACCGCGCCGCGGTGGTCGATCATTACGCCCTT
This sequence comes from Deltaproteobacteria bacterium, assembly GCA_002709835.1. GTDB lineage: Bacteria > Myxococcota_A > UBA9160 > UBA9160 > UBA4427 > UBA4427. The sequence continues at coordinate 9,012 of PAQX01000050.1, read as the reverse complement.
CGGCATGCCGGTCGAACCCGAGGTGTATATGACGTACGCGAGATCGGTCGCCTCGATGCGCCGCGCGCCGGGGTCCAGGGTCGCGAGGGCCGAAAGCGCGCCTTCCGGGAGTGCGTCGGAAAGTGCGAGTCGCTCGACGTCTTCGGGCCAGTCCTCGAGGAAGCTCACGACCAGGCGCGCCTGGGTGTCACGCACGAGCTCGCGGCGGCGCGTCGCCGGAAGGTCCGGGTCGATCGGCACGTAGGCGCTGCCCGCGGCCTGGATGCCGAGGGCGGCCACGACCTGGCGCCAACCCTTGCGGAGCGAGATCGCGATCAGCTCGTTCGGCTGACAATCGTGGCGACGGAGCTCGGCTGCGAGCGCGAGGGCACGCGCAGCCAGCTCTCGGTAGTCGAGGCGGGTCTCGCCGTCCTCGATGGCGATCGCGTCGGGCATGCGTTCGGCCTGACGGAAGAAGAGCTCGTGGAGGAGAATCGACTCGGCGCCCGTGTCCTGCCAGGTCGGCTCGTTCAGCTCGGCAAGGTAGCCTGCATGGGCCGCGACCGTGCCGGCCGGTCGCGCTAACTTCTCGCGCCACGCGCCCTCTCCTTCGGAAAGCGTCTCGAGGCGCGATCGATAGGCGGCGAACATCTCGTCGAGGACGCCGGGCGGAAAAAGCTCGTCGATCGTGTCCCAGTTGATGTGGAGAGCATCGTCGATCTCGGAGATCTGATGATCGAGATAGACCTGTGAGGTCTGGCTCACGCCGAAGTGGACGTCCGCGGTCCAGTCCCCCGGACGCAGGGTCTTCATCTCGGTGCCCAGCGTGCTGGTGAAGACGACCGGCATGAGCGCGCCGTCGGCGCGGTGTTCGCGCCTCGCGAGGGTGCGGAGATTCTCAACGCCGGAGACGGCACGATGTTCGAGGGCTTCCCAGAGATCCCGCTGGATCCCGCGCGCGTGGTCGAGGAAGTCTTCCGTCGCGCCGACGTCGATTCCCAGGAGAAGCGACGAGGTGAAGTCGCCGATCAGCTCGTTGACCTCGGCGTGTCCGGCCGCCCGGTTGAAGAGCGTCAGGTTGAGCGTGAGATCGTTGCGCCGGCTGAAGAGCGCGAGCACTTCGCTGAACGCAGCGAGCGCGATCGCCGAGACCGAGAGGCCCGCGGCGCGGCTCGCACGCTTGAGCGCCTGCCACTGCGGCGCGGGCAGCTGCGCACTTCGGCGTCGGAAGACGGGCTGGTCGATCTCGGAGGGCGCTTTCTGGAGCGGGAGGTCCGGTGCCGGCGGGAGGAGCGGAAGCTTCTCTTCCCAGAAGACCGCGGAGCGCGCGAAGGCTTCGGTCTCCCGGAAGGCGCGCTCGGCGAGCACGTAGTCCCGGAACCCGAGAGAGAGCGGCGGGAGCGTCTGTCCGGCGAGCGCCCGAGCCATGTCTCGGCCGAGAATCTGGAGACTCGCCGCGTCGCCGATCACGACGTCGAAGCTCACGAAGAAGCGCGTCGTGTCTTCGTCGAGCTGCGCGGCTTCGACCCGGAAAAGCGGCCACGTATCGAGGGCGAAGACCTCATGGGAGAGCCGCTCGCGCGTCTCGGAGAGGCGCGTTTCGCGTACGGCCTCGTCGAGCCCGCGGAGATCCGCCCGGGGTACCTCGAGCCGCGGCACTTCCGCGAGGACCTGCTGCTGGCCGTCGTCCGAGATGACCGCGCGGAGCATGCCGTGGCGGGCGACCAGACACTGGAGCGCGTCGACGATCGCCTCGAAGGAAAGACCGCGGACGTCGATCTCGCGATAGCCGTGGGTCGCGACGTTGCCGAGTTCAAAGACGCCATTCCGACCGAGCCAATATGCCTGCTGGATCGGCGTGAGCGGGAAGGGCGCATGGGCTCCGCTGGGATCGGCTTCGAGGACGAGGCGATCCGAGTCGCCCGTGGTCGCAGGCGGCGTCGCATCGATTCTCGCTGCGAGGGCCGCGACCGTCGGGGCCTCGAAGAGCGCCCGGAGCGCGATCCGCCGGCCGAGCCGGTCTTCGATCAGCGCGATCATCTCGATCGCCATCAGCGAGTGGCCGCCCAGCGCGAAGAAGTCGTCGTGGATCCCGACCGCGTCCTGACCGACGAGTGCCTGCCAGATTCCGGCGAGGGTGTGCTCGGTCTCCGTCGAGGGGGCTTCGTAGGCGCGGGTCTCTTCCTGGAGGTCTGGGTCCGGAAGGTCGCGGTGATCGACCTTGCCGTTCGGCAAGCGCGGAATCGCTTCGATCGTCTGCCACTTCGTCGGCACCATTGGCGAGGGCAGCCGGTCGATCAGCCAGGCGCGGAGTGACGCCGGGGCGATCTCGACGGCTCCGCCCTCCCCGGGCCGCGGCACGACCCAGGCCAGGAGCTCCATCTGTTCCGACGCGTCTCGATGGGCCACGACGAGGACTTCGGCGATGCCGGGATGGCGACGAAGTTCGGCTTCGACCTCGCCGGCCTCGACCCGGAATCCGCGTACCTTTATCTGGTGGTCGAAGCGGCCCTGGAATTCGAGTCGGCCGTCGGCCCGCCGTACGACGCGGTCCCCGGTCCGGTAGTAACGATCGGGAAGGTCGAACGCCTCGGTGAGCGGGTCGTTCGCGATCGGGTTCGCGACGAAGCGTTCCTTCGTGAGCGCGTCGCGTTCGAAGTAACCGCGCGCGAGACCGCGCCCCCCGAGCAGGAGTTCGCCGGCGACGCCGATCGGGAGAGGGCGATCTTGGTCGTCGACGATCAGGGCGGAGGTGTCCGCGATCGGTCGGCCGATGTGGACGGTCTCCTGCGTCGGGTCGAAGACGCCCGGCGAGAGGTCGGCGATCGTGGAGTAGGTCGTGTCTTCGGACGGGCCGTAGAGGTTGAAGACGTGGCGCACAGTCTCGTGCGCGTGGAGTGCTTCGACTAGGGCGGCCGGGAGGGCTTCGCCCGCGAGGTTCACTACGGAGACCTGCGCAGGCAGAGCGTGGTCGTCCAGGAACTGCCTGAGGAGGCTCGGCACGGTGTTCACCAGTGTCACGCGATCGCGTTCGGGGTGACGCGCAAGGGCCGACAGACCATCGGCTAGGACGATCGCCCCGCCCCAGGCGAGGGGCACGAAGATCTCGAAGACCGAGAGATCGAAGCAGACCGACGTCGACGCAAGAACACCGGTGAGCGCGTCCTTGTCGAAGACGCTGCGGGCCCACCGGACCATCGCGACGGTCTGCCGGTGCTCGATCGCGACGCCCTTGGGTTTGCCCGTCGATCCGGACGTATAGATGATGTACGCGAGCTGATCGGGGTCTATCGCCGGGAGAACGCCCTCGCTCGTCGCGGCTTGGAGCGCGCGGACGTCGAGCTTCTCATAGGCGCGTTCGGCTTCGATCGGCGGCGTCGCTTCGTCGCCCAGCACCAGGTCGAGTCCCGCATCGTCGACGATATAGCCGAGGCGCCCCGCCGGATATTCCGGATCGAGGGGTACGTAGGCGCCGCCTGCCTTGAGCACGCCCAGCAGCGCCAAGATCAGGTCGCTCGAGCGCCGCATGCAGACGCCGACCGGCGCTTCGGCTTCGACGCCGCGGGCGCGCAGCTGTCCGGCGAGGCGATCGGAGGCCTGGTCGAGCGCGCGGTAGGTGAAGCGTCGGTCGCCGTCGGTGACCGCTAGGGCGTCGGGAGTCCGCTTCGCCTGCGCCCGGAAGAGCTGGGGGAGCGTCGCCGGCGGCTCGTTCGCGTCGAGGACCTCGATCCGGCCCAGGGTCGCTTCGAGCTCGACGCGGTCCATCAGCGGGAGCGTGCTGAGCCGCCGCTCGGGATCTTCGACGATCGCGCGCAGGAGCGTGCGGTAGTGGCCGCCGATCCGCTCGATCGTCTCGGCGTCGAAGAGATCGGTGCTGTACTCGATCTGTCCGTTGATCGCGTCGCCCCCGTCCTGCAGGTTGAAGCGCAGGGGGTACTTCGTCTGGGTTTCCTCGACCGTGTACCGCTCGAGGCTGAGTCCTTCGAACTGGATGTCGCGGAGCGGCATCTGCTGGAGGTCGAACTTCGCCTGGAAGAGAGGCGTCAGCTGATCGAGCTGGCGATCCGGGTTGAGGACCTCGACGAGCTTCTCGAAGGGAAGGTCCTGGTGCTGGAGTCCGCCGAGCACCGTGTCCTTCACGCGATCGAGGAGCGTGCTGAAGGCGGGGTCGCCGGAGAGATCCGTGCGGAGGACGAGGGTGTTGACCAGGAGGCCGATCAGGTTCGCCGTCTCCGGCCGATCGCGATTGGCGACTTCGCTGCCGACGATCACGTCGGTAGCCTGGGAGTAGTGGTGGAGGAGCGCCTTGAAGCCGGCGAGCAGGAGGACGAAGAGCGAGACGCGTCGCGCTGCCGCGAGCTGCTTCAGTCCGGCGACGAGCTCCGTGTCGAAGAGGAGCGGAAGCTGCGCCCCGGCATTCGTGGCGACGGACGGGAGTGATCGGTCGGTCGGGAGCTCCACCATGGGGAGCGGACCTTCGAGCCGGGTCGTCCAGTAGTCGATCAGGCCCTCGAGCCGGTCGCCCTCGAGTTGTTCCCGCTGCCACGCCGCCCAGTCGGCATACTGGACCGGAAGCTCGGCGAGCTCGGCTTCGTTTCCCTGGACGTCGGCGTGATAGAGCGTCACGAGTTCGCGAAGGAAGACCGAGACCGACCAGCGATCGCTGATGATGTGGTGGGTCACGACGACGAGCAGATGCTCTTCGGGTCCGGTTCGGACGAGCGCGAAGCGGAGCGGCGGCGCCTCGAGATCGAAGGGCGCCGCCAGGCGCTCCCGGACGGCGGTGCGAACGGTCTCGCTCTCGAGCGGGCGGCCTGACAGATCGATGCACGGGAGATCCGGCGGCTTCGGCGGCTCGATGCGTTGCTCCGGCTGGCCCGACGCGCCGGGCACGAAGCAGGTTCGCAGGGACTCGTGCCGCGCGACGATCGTGCCGAGCGCGCGCTCGAGGGCGGCGACGTCGAGGGGCCCGCCGAGGCGCATCGCGCTGCCCGCGTTGTAGGCGCTGTTCTCCGGATCGAATTGCTGGACGAACCAGAGGCGCTGCTGGGCGAAGGAGAGAGGAATCGTCGCATCGGGATCGCGGCGCGCGACGGCCGTTCGGGTCGCGCCGGTCGCGAGTCCCTTCTCGGCGAGGCGCTTCTCGAAGCGCGCGCGCTGCTCCGGCGAGAGCTTCGCCAGCTCGTCGAAGAGCGAGCCCTTGTCCGGCGTCGATTCACTCATCGCCGTCCTCGGCGCGGATCTCCGCGAGGAGCGCGGCCATCTCGTCGAGATCGTCCTGCGAGGGCAGGCGACTGCGTACGATCGCGGCGACGTTCGCGACGGTCGGGGTGTCTCCGATCAGCTGCTGGATCTCGATCTCGACCGGGAACGCCTCGCGCAGCTTGCCGATCATCTGGATCGCCAGGAGCGAATGGCCTCCGAGCTCGAAGAAGTCGTCGTCGACTCCGACGCGATCGATTCCCAGGGACTGCTGGAAGATCTCGACGAGCTTCGTCTCGACCTCGTCCTCCGGCTCGCGATAGGCGGTCGCGAGGTCGGGCCGTTCGTGGAAACGCCCCTTGGCGTCGGCCCCGACCTCTTCGCCCTCGCCGTCCCGCGGTCCGCTGCGGATCCACTCGGCGACGCGCGCGTCGAGGGGCGCGCGCGAAACGGCGATCGCGCCGGCGGGGGCCTGGGTGACGATTCGTTCGGTCAGATCCCAGACCTCGTCGCTCGAGAGCGCGAGATCCGCGAGCGCCGCGCCGAGGCCTGCGGCGGCGGAAGCCTGCGGGGCGTCGCCTTCGGGCGTGTCTCGGCAGGCGTCGAAGTGGACCCCGATCCAGGGCGTCTCCGTCGAGCGATTCTGCGCGGCGACGAGCGCATCGATCCGATGGTTCGCTGCGGCGTAGCCGCCGAGCCCGAGCCCGCCGATCACGGACGCCATCGAGGACTGGACGCAGACGAAGTCGGGCGCGCTGCTGCGGCGCCGCGACGTCCGTCCGCCCTCGGCTTCGATCGCCGCGAGGGCGTTCGCGAGCGCCTCGACCGGCGCGATCTTGGTCGCTTCGTTGTGCGACCAGTGCGCGGAGGAGAGGAGGGAGAGGGGCGCCGTCGAATCGGCGCTCGTGGTCGGGCTGCTGACGAACACGCCCCGGATCGCGCCGAAGCGGGTGCGGGCCTCGGCCAGGAAGCCGCCGAGCGCTTCGGTCATCTCGGCGACCGTGCCGGGTCGCAAGCGGACGATCTCCGCCGCCGCGTCGGTCTGCGCGGCGCCGAGCGTACGCTCGGTCGTCTCGATCACGACGAGCTGGGCGTCGAATCGCGCGGCGAGATTCCGGAGCCAGATCCAACCCAGCCCGGCTTCGAGGTCGCCGAGCACGGCATAACATCCGCCGCGACGAAGCGGTCGTTCCGGGCCGGCGGGGAGCGCCTCGACCTTGGCGAGGGGGAAGGGCGCGTAGTCGAGGGTCCAGCGCGTGCGGCCGCGCCAGGCGCTCGTCGCCGGTGGCTTCGCCTGATGGAGCTCGTGGACGAGGGCGCGGGGGGTGGACGCCGGATCGTCTCCGGATACGTCGACCCGCCGCACGCCGAGGCGGGGCCACTCCTGGCCGGCGACCTGGACGAGTCCGGCGAGGGCAGCGCGTGCGGGGGCGAGGGCCTCGAGGCCGCTCACGTCGAGGGCGTCGGCCGTCGCGACGGTCAGCTGGGTCCGCGTCTCGCGCTCGCCGAGCGCGCGCATGAGGGCGAGCAGCTCGAAGAAGGCCGTCTCGGGCGCTTCGGCGGACGCCGCTTCGAGCCCGCGCAGCCAGAGGACTTGTTGGGGCAGGGCATCGCGGTTCTCGAGTTCCTCGAAGAGCGTGGCGAGCCCGTCCGCGTCCGCGAGCGGCACGCCGAAGCTCCGGTAGCCCTCCGTCGTTACGGTTTCCGCGGGCCGGACGATCCACGCATCCTGCCCGACGGTCTCGATTCGCTGGACGAGCCCGCGCGCGAGCGCGTCGTCGTCCGACACGATCAGCCATCGCACGCGATCGGTCTGGACCGGTCGCGAGAGCATCGCGGGTGCGCTCCGCCACTCCGGGACGAAGAGCCAGTCAGCCGGGTTCGTCGAGGGCGCCGTCGCGGCGCCCTCGAGGTTCGGCGCTTCTCCGGGCTCGACCCGGAACGTCGTCCGTTCGAAGGGATACCCGGGGAGCGCGACGCGTCGGACCTCCGCTTCGGCGCCGGAGCCGAGATCGATCTCCAGCCCGACTTCGAAGAAGCGATCGCCGAGGGTGCGCAGGGCGTGCGTCGCCGGCCCTTCGCTCGCGAGCCCTTCGAGGACCGGGAGTCGCGGCGGTGTCTCCGTCGGAACCGCGGCCTGCAGGAGCTTCGAGAGCGTCGAGCCCGGACCGACCTCGAGATAGACGACGTCCGGGAGCTCGAGGGTCGTGCGCAATCCGTCCGCGAACCGCACGGGCTGGCGGAGCTGCCGGCCCCAGTAGGCGGGATCGGTGGCCTCGCTCTCCCCGATCCACTCGCCGCTCACGCAAGAGATGAAGGGAAGCGTCGGGCCGGAGAGCGTCTCCGCCGCGACGGCCGGGACGAACGCGTCGACGGCCGGTTCCATCGAAGCCGAATGGAATGCGTGGGACGTCTGGAGCGCGTACGTCGCGAGTCCTTCGGAACGAAGCTGCGTTTCGAAGGCGCGAATCGCGGTATCGGGTCCGGAGACGACGCTCTGCTCCGGCGCGTTGTGCGCCGCGAGTTCGAGGGCGCCCCCGAGCCGCGAGGTGAGCGCTTCCGCCGAGAGCGGGACGGCGAGCATCGATCCGGGCTCGGCGGCCTGCATGCTCCGTCCGCGATGGACGACGAGCCGCGCCGCGGTCGCGAGATCCATCACGCCCGCGACACACGCGGCGGTCAGTTCACCGAGGCTGTGGCCGAGGAGCGCGGTCGGACGGAGCCCTCGGTCGAGCAGGAGCTGGCTGAGAGCGTATTCGATCGCGAAGAGCGCAGGCTGGGCGTTCGCGGTCGCGTCGATGTCCCCCGGCGCGTCCTCGTCGAGGAGCAGCGCGCGCAGGTCCGTGTCGGTCTCGGTCGCGAACGCCGCGAGACTCTCATCGAGGGCGCGCGCGAAGTCCGGTGAGGCGTCGTAGAGGGGGCGCGCCATGCCCTTGCGTTGGCTGCCCTGTCCGGGAAAGAGGAAGACGACCGAAGGATTGGGCGCCGTCGCGCGGGCGGGGAGGCGGGCGGATCGGAGTCGGGCGCGGGTCGTCTCGGCGTCCACGCCTGTGACCGCGAGCCGCCAGGGCATCTTCGCGCGCCCTTCCCGGAGCGTGAAGGCGACGTCTTGAAGGTCAGGCGCGTCGTCCTCGTCGAGTCGTTCGAGAAGGCGGGCGCGGGTCGCGTCGAGGGCCGTCCTGGATCGTGCGGACAAGACCAGGGAGGTCGGACCGTCGACGGGCGCGGGCGTTCCCTGCCGCGGTGCTTCTTCGAGGACGACGTGGACGTTCGTCCCGCCGATTCCGAAGGAGCTGACGCCGGCGCGTCGCGGGGCGTCGGCGCTGGGCCAGTCGCGCGTCTTCGCGTTTACAAAAAAGGGCGTGGCGTCGAAGTCGATCTGGGGATTGGGTCGCTCGTAATGAAGGCTCGCCGGGATGCGTTCGTGCTTGAGGGCGAGGACCGTCTTGATGAAGCCGGCGATCCCCGCAGCCGCGTCGAGGTGGCCGATATTGGTCTTGAGCGAGCCGAGCGCGCAGAACTGCGTGCGGTCCGTGTCGCTCTGGAACGCGCGGGTGAGGGCGGCGACTTCGATCGGGTCGCCCATGACGGTGCCGGTCCCGTGCGCTTCGAGACACGAGATCGTGTCGGCGCCGACGTCGGCGACCGCGAGGGCTTCTCGGATCACGGCGGCCTGCTGGTCGACCTGCGGCGCAGTGTAGCTGACCTTGAGGCCGCCATCGTTGTTGATCGCGGAGCCGCGAATGATCGCGTCGATCCGGTCGGCGGCGGTGCAGTCCTCGAGCCGCTTGAGGACGACAACGCCGACCCCGTTCCCGCCGACGGTCCCTG
>PAQX01000049.1 GCA_002709835.1 Deltaproteobacteria bacterium | reverse complement strand
GCCTCCATTGAAGCGCAGCGCGAGTCACAATACGGCGTCACCTACTAGCGGTTGTGGTCGGTCCCTGGGATGAGCACAATATTTTGTGTGCTGTCGGTTGACGTACGTCAGCGATCGGGCAAAATTCGACGCCAACGGGGATGTGAGGTTCCTCCTGTAGCCTGGGGGGGTCGCAACTTGGTGGTTGCGGGGAGGAACACGAACTTCGACTGGGGGAAAGCCAAGCCGGAACTGACCAGGAAGCGACGAGCGCCGGATGATTCCGTGTTATCGGGCGCTCGAGACGACCTGGGGTCGCAGATCCCCTCCCAATAAGGGATCGGCGAAGGATCGGTCACGAGCGGAACGCCAAGCAAGGTTCGGGGGGCGCCGGGATTCTTCTCGGCGCCCCACTCATCTGAGCGCCTCAGGTGCTCGTCTAACCCCTCGAAAAAAATAGGTTTTGGGCAGAGGCGGCGTCGGATGTCCGCAGCGCCCGCCGCGATCCACCTCCGGAGGGGAGTGGGGCCGCGGGAGCCATCAGAGAAGCGTCGGTCCAGGTCAAGCACCGGCGCGACACGAAAGCTTTGGGGTAGCCATGAGCGAAGATCTCGAGACCGGAACGGCCGACGCGGCCGTCGACGCAGCAGAAGCGCCGGTGACTTCGTCCAAGCAAAAGAAGTCGGCCAAGCGATCCGCGGCCGGCACCGGCCTGACGATCGAGCGCTACTTCACCTCGCCCGACGTCGATCCCTTCGAGACCGTCGAGTGGGAGCTCCGCTCCGCCACGATCGGGAACGAGAAGGGCGAGACCGTTTTCGAGCAGAACGACGTCGAGATCCCCGCCAACTGGTCCCAGCTCGCGACCAACGTCGTCGTCTCCAAGTATTTCCGCGGCCACATCGGGACCCCCGAGCGAGAAACCTCCGTTCGCCAGCTGATCGGCCGCGTCGTCGCGAAGATCCGGGAATGGGGCGAGCAGGGCGGCTACTTCGCGACCGAAGAGGACGCCCGCGCCTATGCCGACGAGCTGACCTACCTCCTCGTCCACCAGAAGATGGCGTTCAACAGTCCCGTCTGGTTCAACCTGGGCGTGGAGAATACGCCGCAGCAGGCGAGCGCGTGCTTCATCAACTCGGTCGAGGACACGATGGAGTCGATCATGGACCTCGCGAAGACCGAGGCCATGCTCTTCAAGGGAGGCTCGGGCACCGGGTCCAACCTCTCGACGATCCGCTCCTCGAAGGAGCAGCTCGCCGGCGGTGGAACCGCCTCGGGTCCGGTTTCCTTCATGCGCGGCTTCGACTCCTTTGCGGGCGTCGTGAAGTCCGGCGGCAAGACCCGCCGTGCTGCGAAGATGGTGATCCTGAACGTCGACCACCCCGACGTTATGGTGTTCGTCAACTGCAAGGCGGACGAAGAGAAGAAGGCGTGGGCGCTGATCGAGGAGGGGTACGACGGCGGCTTCAACGTTCCCGGCGGTGCCTACGATTCGGTTTTCTTCCAGAACGCCAACCACTCCGTCCGCGTGACCGAGGAGTTCATGCAGACCGCCGAGATCGGTGGTGCGTGGCAGACGAAGTCGGTCACGAACGGTGAGGCGGTCGAGACGCTGCGCGCGGACAGCGTGCTGCGCGAGATGGCCGACGCAGCGCATGTCTGCGGTGATCCGGGCATCCAGTACGACACGACGATCAATCGCTGGAACCCGGTCAAGAACTCGGGGCGCATCCACTCGAGCAACCCGTGCTCCGAGTACATGTTCCTCGACGACACGGCCTGCAACCTGGCGAGCCTGAACCTGATGACGTTCGTAGCCGACTCGGGCGACTTCCAGGTCGAGGACTACCGCCGCGCGGCGGGGCTCACGATCCTCGGTCAGGAGATCGTCGTCGACTACGCGGACTACCCGACGCCGCAGATCGAGCGCAACAGTCATCTGTATCGGCCGCTCGGACTGGGCTACGCCAACCTGGGCGCGCTCCTGATGGCCAACGGTCTCGCCTACGACAGCGATCAGGGTCGCAACGTGGCCGGGGCGCTCACCTCGCTCATGTGTGGTGAGGCGTACCGGATGAGCGCCGAGATCGCCGAGGCGATGGGCGCGTTCCCGCGATACAAGGCGAACCGCAAGCCTTTCCTCGAGGTGATCGAGATGCACCGTGACGCGGCCTACGCGGTCCCGCCGTCGGGTGTCCCGACCGACCTGATGAAGGCGTCCCGGATGGCCTGGGACGATGCGCTCGAGCTCGGAACGGAGCACGGGTACAAGAACGGTCAGGTGACCGTCTTGGCGCCGACCGGAACGATCGCGTTCATGATGGACTGCGACACGACCGGCGTGGAGCCGGACATCGCGCTGGTCAAGTACAAGAAGCTCGTCGGCGGTGGCTTCCTCAAGATCGTGAACAACACGGTCCCGATGGCCCTCGAGAAGCTCGGCTACGCCAAGGCCGAGATCGACGAAATCATCGCGTACATCGACGACAAGGAGACGATCGAGGGGGCGCCGGGGCTCAAGGACGAGCACCTGCCGGTCTTCGACTGTGCCTTCCGGGCCCAGAACGGCGTGCGCTCCATCCACTGGATGGGTCACATCCGGATGATGGGCGCGGTTCAGCCCTTCCTGTCGGGCGCGATCTCCAAGACGGTAAACATGCCGGAGGACGCGAGCGTCGAGGACATCATGGAGGCCTACACCGAAGGGTGGAAGCTCGGTCTCAAGGCCCTGGCGGTCTACCGGGACGGCAGTAAGCGGACGCAGCCGCTCAACGCCGGTCGGGACGTGGAGGAAGCGAAGACGGACGCCGGCGAGGTCGTGGAGCTCGATTCGTTCCGCCCCCGCCGCCGGAAGCTCCCGGACGAGCGCGTGGCCTCGACCCACAAGTTCTCCATCGCGGGCCACGAGGGCTACCTGACGACCGGTCTCTACGAGGACGGTACGCCGGGTGAGATCTTCCTGAAGATGGCGAAGGAGGGCAGCACGGTCTCCGGCCTGATGGATACGATCGCGACCATGACGTCGATCTCTCTCCAGTACGGTGTCCCGCTCAAGGCGCTGGTCGACAAGTTCAGCCACACGCGCTTCGAGCCCTCGGGCTTCACGAACAACAAGGAGATCCCGATCGCGAAGTCCGTCATGGATTACGTCTTCCGTCATCTAGGCAACCGCTTCCTGGCGGAGCCGGTCGCGGAAGAGACGGACGTGGATGCCGAGGAAGAAGGAACGGCGGTGCCGATCCAGATCCAGCCGGCGCCGGTCGCTGCGGCCGGAGCGGTCGCGGGTGGATCAGGAGATGCAGCGACTTCGGCGGCGGCCGGAGGTCAGCAGTCGAGCTTCGTGAACCAGGCGGATGCACCCGGCTGCATGGACTGCGGAACGATCATGATCCGCAATGGTGCTTGCTATAAGTGCCCGAACTGCGGCAGCACGAGCGGCTGTTCCTAGGGCATACGACGGCGCTCGGGTGAAGCGCGAGATACTGTTCGGTTCATGACGAACCGGACCTCTCGCCGCCTTCCGACTTCCGTCCACGCGAACGACTCGAGCGAATTGTGGAACCCCGGGCGACAACGTCCGGGGTTTCGTTCGTTCGGAGGCCTGGGGGCTCTCGTGCTTGCCATGGCGCTCGCGACTCCGGGCTGCGTGAGCCTCGACATCCTGAGTCTGGGACCGGACGGCCCGCCGCAGCAATCGGTGGTTCAGGGCGAAGCCGGACCGAAGATCCTGCTGCTCGAGATCGACGGCGTGATCAGCAACGCCGATGCGCCGTCCTTCTTCGGCGGCTCCTCGATGGGGACCGTCGCCCGGGTCCGCAACGTGCTCGATCTCGCGCGCCGGGATCCCGAGATCAAGGGCGTGCTCCTCCGGATCGACAGTCCTGGCGGCACCGCGACCGCGAGCGAACAGGTCTACACCGAGATCCTCCGCTTCAAGAAGGAGAAGTCGGTGCCGGTCGTGGCCCAGCTCCTCACGACCGCCGCTTCCGGCGGCTACTACATCGCGATGGCGGCCGACGAGGTTCAGGCCCATCCGACGACCGTCGTGGGTTCGATCGGCGTGATCTTCACGAGCCTGAACTTCGCCGGGCTTATGGAGAAGCTCGGGGTCGAGGACCAGACGATCACCGGGGGCGAGTTCAAGGACATCGGCTCGCCCTTCCGCCCCCTGACTGAAGAGGAGCGTGCACAGCTCCAGTCGATCGTCGACGATCTCCACGCGCGCTTCCGCGAGGTCGTCGATCGGGGGCGCCCGAATCTGGACACGGTCGAGGTCGCCGCGCTCGCCAACGGCCGGATCTATTCCGCACGCCAGGCACTCGAGAACGGTCTGGTCGATCGCGTCGGGGCGATGGGCGACGCCGTCGGCCTGCTCTCCGACCGGATCGGCGCGCCGAAGGTACGCGTCGTCGCGTATCACAAGCCGAACACCCCGCGTTCGAATTTCTACATGCAGGCGCCTGCGGTCGCGGCTCCGTCGATCGATCCGGAATCGATGGGGCCGGCGCTGGCGCCGCTCCTCGGTCGCCCCGGATTCCACTATCTGTGGTGGCCGGGCTTGAGCGGCCTGCGTTAGGCGGCGCAGGCCGCGTCAGCCGAGAGCCACGTCCTTCATGAACATGGCCGACTGATCCCCGACGTAGACGGGCTCGCCTTCCTGACGGAATTCGAACTGATACCGGAGAACCACGCGGGACGGGCCGACGCGCGTGCGCGTCTCCGTGGAGGAGAGCTCGATCGGCGCTCCGAGTCGCGAGAGCCGCTTGAAGTCCGCTCGGTGGATCCGGTTGCCGTAACCGGCCCAGCCCTCGTCCCAGCGGACTCCGTGGAAGAGCCATGCGTGGAGGCAGCCCAGAGCGCCGGTGACCATTACGAACTCCGCGCCGGAGACGTGACCGGGGTGGTTGACGCTCGTCCGCTGGGCCTCGGCGAAGGGGAAAGTGCGGTCCGCCGTATCGAGGCGGGCCTCGATCCGGCCCGCCGCGGCATCGATTCCGGTGATCTCGTCCACGAGCACCGCGGACTCGCGGTAAAGGAACGTGTCGAGGAAGGCCTGGAGCTTCTCCGGGTCGACGACCCTGGCGCTGCGCTCGGCGAGAGGCGAGAAGGGCGAATCCGGCATGGGCCGAGTCTTCCACCGGTTTCGCGCGGCTGCCAGTTCGCCGGAGCGAAACCCTTTTACTTTCGGGGTTTTGGCTGGCTCGAAGCGCGTCTGGGGGCGAGGGGGAGGTCGCAGCCATTTAACGCTGCTAGATATATTATTAAGATATAAAACTCACCAGGAGATCTCATGAAGCCTCGCGTCTCGGTCGCCCTTCTTTTCCCCTCGCTCTGGTTCTTCGCCGCCTGTCATGCCGACGTGCTCGTCGCGCCCCTCGCGATTCGAAGCGCTGAAATGAAGACGCCCAGCGCCGAGCAGACGGACCTCGCGAGGCACGCGAGCACGTCGTTTCGGGAAGCGCTCTACGCGGCCCGCTACGAGTCGCTCCCGAACGTTCGCCAGCTTCTTACGGCGGCCTACCTGGAGAACCCGTCCGACCCGGAGGTCGCGCTCCTTCTGGGGCACGCGCACCTCTGGACCCTGAGCGAGCGCAGTCGGGTCGGGGACGAGGTCGGGCCCGAGATCACCGACCACGCGCTCCTCGCGGAGCACTATTTCGGCGAGGCCTCGACGCTCGCTCCCGAGGACGATCGGATCCCGGGCTGGCAGGGCGGCGCGCGGCTCGCGATCGGTGACATCCATGACGACCAGAGGGCGACGCGGCGCGGCTATTTTCAGCTCCGAGAGGCAGTGCGTGCCTATCCCGCGTTCAATGGCTTCAGCGCGGGCTTCGTGCTCTCGAGCCAGGACCGAGACAGCGATCGCTTCGCTGAGGCCGTCGAGCTCTTCTGGACGAACCTCGCCGCCTGCGCGGGCGATGACCGGATCCGGGAAGACCTCGACTACCGGGGGGTGAGTTCCCGCGCCACGACGACGGGCCGTCTGCGGGTCTGCTGGAACACCGAGCTCGTGCCCCACAACTTCGAGGGCTTCTTCCTCGCGATGGGGGACGTGCTCACGAAGGCCGGAGACGTCGCGAACGCCGAGCGGGCCTATCGCGCCGCGATGCTCAGTCCGGACTACGACGGCTGGCGATTCGCGCCGGTGCTCGAGGCGCGTCTCGCGAACCTGGACGAACGCGTGGCCGCGTTCGCCGCGGCTGCGGATCCTGGGGAGGAGCCCGCGATGATGTTCGGTTCAGACTATGCTTGTACTGGCTGCCATGCGCGATGAGTCGTGCAGCTCCCGGCCGGAGCGGCAGCAGGAGGAGCGAAACGCGGCGTGGCGCGCACCCCGAATCGAACACGACAGGCCCTTCTCGGCTTCCTGAGCTGGGGGCCCCAGACCGGCTATGGCCTGCGGAAGGTGATCGACGGCTCGGTCTCCAACTTCTGGACCGAGAGCTATGGCCGGATCTATCCCATGTTGAAGGAGCTCGAGGAGGAGGGGCTCGCGACCTCGATCGAGCGCCAGACGCCGGGGGGGCGACCGACCAAGACCTACTCGATCACGGATCGGGGGCGAAGCGAACTCGCGGTCTGGCTCGCGGACGAGCCCGCGCCGCCCGCGCGTCGGAATGAGCTCCTTCTCAAGCTCTTCTTCGCTGCCCGCGCCGAAGGGACGGACCCTTCGAACATGGTCGAAGCGTTCCGCGCGGAGAAGCTCGCGGAGCTCGAACGCTATGCGGAGACTCGCGATGAACTCGAAAGCGCCGCCAGTCCTCCCCCGGACATGAAGTACTGGATGCTGACGCTCCGCTATGGCGAGCTCGAGGCGGAGGCGCACGTCCGCTGGGCGGACGAAGTTCTGAAGGAGCTGGGGACGAGCTGATGTCTGCGGCGGATGCGCTCACCGCCGAAGAGGTCCTCGGTCCGGACTCCTTCGCTGCCCACGGCTACCCCCATGACGCGTGGAAGATGCTGCGCCGTGAGGGCAAGGTGAAGTATTTCGACATGGGCGCGCGCCCGGGCTTCTGGGCCGTCACGCGCCGCGCCGACATCGTCTGGCTCTCGAAGCAGCCGAAACTGTTCCTGAATGCGCCGCGTGTCGCGGTCTTTGCCGAGAGCCCGCCGCCGGACCCGTCGAAGCCCAATCGCGCCGTTCTGTGCCATCTCCTCAACATGGATCCGCCGGACCACGCCGACTACCGGAACCTCGCGAGCGCCTGGTTCACGCCGCGCGCGATCGGTCGGCGACGTGCCGAGATCGAGCGGATTGCCGAGGACCTGGTGGACGAGATCGCCGACAGAGAAATCATCGACTTCGTAGAAGACTTCACGGTACCTCTCACGCTCTCGGTCCTCGCCGACATGCTCGGCGTGCCGCGCAGCGATTGGCGGAAGATGTTCGCATGGACCAACCAGATCGCCGGCGCCAGCGACCCGGAATACCAGGCCGACGGCAGCGACTCCGGTGAGCAGATGCGAATCACGCTGCAGGAGATGAACGCGTACTTCGCCGAGCGAGTGGAGGAGCGGCGCGCGCTGGGCGCCGATGCGCCGGATGACATGACGAGTGTCCTGGCGAACGCCGACTTTCGCGGTGGGACGATCCCGACCCTCGAACTTCTCTCGTACTTCGCGCTGCTGCTGGTCGCCGGAAACGAGACGACGCGCAATGCGGCGAGTGGGGGGATGCTCGCGCTGATCGAGAATCCAGGGGAGCTCGCCAAGCTGAAAGCCGATCCCTCCCTGGTGAACAAGGCGACGGAAGAGATCGTGCGCTGGACTTCGCCGGTCATCCAGTTCTGCCGGACGCCGGTCGACGATCTCGAGTTGCACGGTCAGAAGATCCCGGCGGGTGAGAACCTCTGCCTCCTCTACCCGTCGGCGAATCGGGACGAAGACGTGTTCGAAGATCCGGACACGTTCAAGGTCGACCGTTCGCCGAATCCGCACATCGGGTTCGGGATCGGCGAACACTTCTGCCTCGGCGCGAATCTGGCTCGCCTCGAGATCCGGATCGCGCTCGAGAAGCTCATTCCGCGGCTCGTGTCGGTCGAACTCGCGGGCCCGATGGAGCGGATGCGGTCGAGCTTTCTCGGCGGCGTGAAGCGCATGCCCGTTCGCATCGAGCTTCGATAGGCGTCACGGGCGCTGAAAAGGCTCGAGCCTTTCCGCGAGGCGTCCACCGTCGATCAGTTCCGCCAGCTCTTCGGCGAGCACCCGAGACTGCTCGATCACCCCATACCACCGCTCGACCCTCTCATCGGGGCCAAAGTCCAGGAAGTCGTCGCGGTCGGGCACCTTTCCGCCTGGGAGCGTCGCGACGAACGCATCGCTCGGCGCGATCATCAGCACGTCGTCGAGTGCTTCCGCGGTCGGGAATCGCTTCTTCCACGGCTTGTCGAACCAGCCGGGCGTGATCTTGTCGAAGAAGTGGGGAAAGAGGACGAGGCGATCGTCTCGAGCGAATTCGAAATCGAAGTGGTAGTCGATGATCCCACCGTCGAAGTAGGTGCCAGGGATGCCCGGGACGTCGCGAACGCCCTCCATCAAGAGAGGGATCGAGCCGCTCGAGAGTAACGCGCGTTCGACGCGCTCCGGTGTCAGTTCGACGCGGGTCGTGGGAAGATCGTTCCAGCGGAGATCGGCCTCGGGCGACTGAAAGACGACGCGCTCGAAGTGGCGACCGAGCGCGCGTCGCGAGAAGGTGTTCGCGACGACGCCCGCTCCGAGCTGGAGTTGGAACCCGAGGCCGCGGTCGCGCCCGCGATCGTTGCGGAGGCGGGCGGCGACGATGTTGGTCCGGATGAAGGGATGCGTGCAGACTTCCTTCGCGCCGGTCTCGCCCAGCGTGAGTGCCAGCACGTGGATGCTCTCGCGGGTGATCGCTTCCTTGGACGGCATGCCTCTACGGTCGAGCTCGTCCTCGGCGTAGCTCTGCTCGACGTAGGCGGGCTCGAAGCAGGTCAGGGCGACCTGTGGGTCGGCCTGCGCATAGCACGCGTGGCGAAAACTACCGATCGAGGAACCGAGGACCTCCAGCGGCGTCTGGCGAGGCAGGACGAGCCGGTCGATCAGGGCGGCGTCGAGATGGCGGAGGACGAGCCACTTGGGCCCCCCGGAGGCCCCGACCAGGGTGCCAAAGAGGTCCGGATGGAAACCTCCTTCGCGGATCCTTGAGGCGGCCCGCGCGCCGGCGCGGAGGACGAGGTTCTTCGTGGGCATGCGCGATCGCTAGGGTGAACGAAAAAGGGCCGGAGCGCGAGGCTCCGGCCCTCGTTTTCGTCCGTGAGGAACCGGACTACATCTTCGTGTAGTCGGGGCCCTCACCGCCCTGCGGCGTCGTCCAGGTGATGATCTGGTACGGATCCGCGATGTCGCAGGTCTTGCAGTGGACGCAGTTCTCGTGGTGGATGAAGAGTTCCTTCTCTCCCGGGTTCTCCTGGGAGTCCACCATCTCGTAGACCGCGGCCGGGCAGAAGTTCTCACACGGGTTGCCGTAGTCGCGTCGGCAATCCGTCGAGCAAACGTTCGTGTCGGCGACCTTGAGGTGGGGCTGCTGATCGGACTCGTGGGCGGTGCCCGAGTAGCCGACCGAGTTCTCCTTCGAGAAGGTGAGCACGCCGTCCGGCTTGAAGGGCTCGCGCGCCCGACGCTCCTTCGGCATCTCCCAGATCTTCTTCATCGCGCGGTGCGGCGCGTGGGTCTCGAGGCCGTCGACCATCCCGCGTCCCTTGGTCGGGATCATCAGCGGGATGTTCAACATGCCGAAGAGCGGCGAGATCTCGTTGGAGCCGGAGAAGTTCCGCGCCTCGTAATGCTCCTGGTAGGCCCAGGAGTTGCGGAAGCGCTCGGCGTAGTTTCCGAGCGTCTTCGACGAGAAGTCGGCTGCTTTGATGCCGTCGATGATCGTCTCTGCTGCCATCATGCCCGACTTCATCGCCGTGTGGATGCCCGCGAGCTTCATGATGTTGAGCATGCCCGCCGAGTCGCCCACGAGCATGGCGCCGTTGCAGTAGAGCTTAGGAATCGCACGGAGACCGCCAGCCGGGACGCACTTGGCGCCGTATCGGATCAGCTCGGCGCCTTCGAGCAGGTCGCGCATGAACGGGGAATCCCGCTTGAACTCCTGCGCAGCGCGATGCGGATCATTGTTCGGGTCTTCGCTCGCGAGCGGTGTCACGAAGCCGTAGGACACGAGGTTGTCGCCCATGTCGTAGAGCCACATGCCGTGGATCTCGCCCAGGAAGTCGGGGAACATCGATCCGTGAATGACGCGGCCGGGCTTGTGCTTCTCCGGCTTGACGCGCCAGATCTCCTTGATGCCCGTCTCGTAGGTCTGCTCGCACTCTCCGTGCATGTCGAAGCGGTCGAGGACCGTCTTCGTGCAGGAGCCGCGGACGCCTTCACCGAAGACCGTGACGCCGGCGATGATGTCCATGCCAGGCTGGTAGGTGGCCTTCGGCTTGCCGTCGTGATCGATCCCCATGTCGCCCGTGCGGACGCCGACGACGCGGTCGCCTTCGAAGAGGACCTCCGAGGCGTCGAAGCCCGGGTAGATCTCGATCCCCTTCTCTTCACACTTTTCCGCGAGGAACTTCACGACGTCAGAGAGGGAGACGACGTGGTAGCCCTTCTTCTGGAAGAACGGCGGCGTGAAGAGCGAGGGGAGCTTGACCGTGAAGTTCCGGAAGAACTGCCAGAAGTAGGCCTTGTCGCAGGTCTGCTCGATCGGGAAGCCCTGTTCCTTGTAGTCGGGCATGAGCTCTTCGATCGCCTTCGGGTTCATCACGCCACCGGAGAGCTGGTGGTCGCCGATGCCCGCGGCCTTCTCGATGACGAGGATCATCGGCGGCTCGATCGGGTCCTCGCCCGTCTTCTCGCAGTTCTCGTTGTGGGCTTCGACCTGGTTCATCAGGTGCAGCGCGGACGAGAGGGTGGCCGGACCGGCGCCGACGAAGAGGACGTCGACCTCCATGCTTTCGCGTTCGGGTTCGGACATCGCTTGCTTCCTTTCTGGACTCGTGGGAGCCATTTGAAGAGGGAACGCCCCGGAGGTTTCCGGGACCGCCGGAGCGCTAAGGAGCGCGCTTCGGAATCGATCGGTCTGGATGCGCCGGACAATAAAAGACGCGGCGTTTCGAAACAACGGGATCGCGGTCAGTTCGGGGGCTGAAACCCGCTTCAATCGCGTTTCAAGGGTCCCCGCCGGTGGATCGGCCGCTTGCACCGATTTGCTGCACACCGGCGGCGAGGGCGAATCGTCTCCTCGACTCGACTCCCGCCGCCAGGATTGGCGGCTGACCGGGGCTCTCCTATGCTGCGCGCGCCCAAGTCCCGGGACCGGGCTCCCGATTCCGCCGGACCGGGCTCCGATCGTCTGCCGGTGCGTCAGATCGGGCTCGCGGTGCTCCACCGGCCTTCGAAACAGCTCCTCCGCTCGGGGAGCGAGGACCCCCCTCCCGATGTCGTCCCAACGCGACGCAGCCCAGCATTCGTCTGAGTTCGTGCAGCTCCTGCGCGAATTCCTTACGGCGTCATCGGATCTCTCGGAGGTCTTCGAAGGCGAAGGGGGGCTCGCTTTCGAGTCCCTCGCGCGCGTCGTCGGAGACGATCCGGCTTCCTCTCTCTTTCGCCTGAAGGAGCGGAGCCATGCGCTCTTCCGGAGCGACGGCCTGTCCTCGGAAGCCGTTCGTCGCGAGGTCCTCTTCGACCTGACGGTGGGCGCGCTCTTCCACGCGGCGATGAAGCTCCGCGAAAGCCTCTATCAGCGCGAAGTCTACGCGCCGCGGCTCGCCTCCCTCCGCGCGGCCACGGACGGAGACCCGGACGCGCTCTTCAGCGAGTTCGAAGGATTGCTCGAGCGGTCCGCCGGGCGAGTGGACGAGGGCGTTTCCGAAGTCCGTATCCTGGCGGTTCAGACCCGTGAACAGTTCCATCGCATGCTCATCGAACGCGCCGACGAGCGCGGCGTCGTCCGCTGTCTGCTGCGTCGGCGAACGCTCGTGGAGCAGACCTTCCGCGGCGGCTTCAACGCGCTTCTCGAGGCGATGTACGGCGAAGTCTCCGCGGGTCTCGTCGAAGCGGCGCGCGCGCTGCTCCACAGCGCCTACTTCGTCGAGGCCTCGAAAGTCCTCCGTGAGGCGGCCCGAGAGGCGAAGGCCTCGAGTGCCGAGATCGATCAGCTCGAGCGCTACGCCGAGGGCATGCAGGCGTTCCTGGACGGCAACTACGCCTCGAGTATCGCTGCGCTGGAAGCGTGGGCAGACCTCGGCGGCCCGCAGGACGGTCGTCGCTTCGCGCGGCGCGCTGCCTCCGCGCTCTCGCGCGTGGGCCGACTGGTGGACAACGACGCCGAGGGCGCTTCGATCGTCGATGCGGCGAAGCAGCTGCAGGGGCGACTCGAGTCGAACTCGGTCTGAGCACCGTTCGCTTCCCGACGGCCAGGCCGCTTCGACTTCCTGCCGTCAGGCGGCTTCCGCGACCGCGCTTCCGTCCTGATTCCGGGCCCGGACGATCAGGACGATGCCGCCGAGGATCAGGCCCATGCCGATGAACTGGGCTTCCGAGAGGCCGAAGGCCACGCGCGCGTTCAAGCGCCAGAACTCGATGCAGAAGCGCCCGACGCCGTTGATGATGAGGAACTCCCCCATCAAGGACACGCTCGTCTTACGGCGCTTCCAGAGGAAGGCGGCGCCGAGCAGGAGCCAGACGGTCTCGTAGAGCATCGTCGGGTGGACCGGGTAGTGGACCGGCGGGAGACCGTTCGGGAAAGCGACTGCCCACGGCAGGTCCGAGGCGCTTCCGTAGTCGTCGCCGACCAGGAAACAGCCGACACGTCCGATCGCCTGGCCCACGGCCAAGGAGATGCACGCTGCGTTGGCGAAGGGGATCGGCGGGATCTGCCAGTACCTGCAGCCTGCGTAGCCCGCGAGTCCGCCGCCGATGAAGCCGCCGTAGAACACGAGTCCGCCGCGGCTGAACATCGAGTCCCAGAACGGATCGCCGTATATGAGATTGAAGCTCACGGCGTAGTAGAGCTTCGCGCCGAAGACGCCGCCCAGCATGATCACCATCAGCAGGTTGGCCGCGTCCTCCGGGTCGAGTCCCTCTTCCTTCATGCGAGGCAGCGAGACCCAATACCCGACGAGGAAGCCGAGGGCCATCATGGCCCCGAAGCTCGAGATGGGCCAATCGAGGCCCGGGATCGTGAAGAGCACCGGATACATGAAATCTCCCTTGGCGGGCGCACGGTACGCGACCGCCGCAGGGCGGGCAATCCAGACGGACGGACACGGCGTTCGGACTACGCCAGCGCGATCTCGTCCGCCTCGGCGCCGCGCGAGTCCCTACTCGCCCTAGGGGCGCGGGAGCCAGATCCGAAAGCGCGCGCCGCCGGAAGGGGTGTTTTCCACGTGGATGCGCCCGTCGTGGGCTTCCACGATCTTGTGCACGATCGCGAGACCGAGGCCGCTCGACTTCTTTCCATCGGTGGACGTCCGGGCGTGTTTCGCCGTCCGGAACGGGTCGAAGATCCGGGCGCGGTCTTGTTCGGCCACCCCGGGCCCGTTGTCGTCGACGTCGAGCTGCCAGCCGTCCTCGACGTCCTCGATCCGCACGTCGATCCGTCCCGACCCGTCGTTCGGAACGAACCGGATCGCGTTCCCGATCAGATTCGAAAAGAGCTGGTAGAGGCGGGTCCGGTCGCAGACGACCACCGGGGTCTCGTTCTGGAAGGCGAGCGTGATCCTCGCTTCATCGAGGGCGAGCTTCTTCTCGGCCGCGAGCTGCTGGAGCACGGCAGCCGGGTTCACGTGGACTGGCGTATTCGGCGTCTCTTCCATTCGGGTCAGCTCGAGCAGGTCGTGGAGCAGCCGCTCCATGTTCTTGCCGGCCTGCTCGATGCGATCGAGAAAGTGCTGTCCCGTCCGGCCGATCGGTTCGCCGAACTCGTCGCGGAGGAGTCGTGTGAACCCGAGTACCGCGACGAGGGGGGAGCGCAGGTCGTGAGAGACGCTGCGGACGCAGGTCTCGAGCTCTTCGTTCTTTCGGCGGAGTTCGTCGCTCGGTGCCGCGACCTCGTCGTTCCGGTCGAGGAGCGCGACGCGAAGCGGCTGCGGGGCCTCGTCCGCGGTCTGAAAGACGCGGAGCTGATGGGCTTCGTCCGCGGTCGGGAAGACACGCAGCGGAAGGGGCTCGTCTTGCGTTCGCGCGTCGGCGAGCGCGGAAACGATCGCGCGCGCGGCCGGCGTCCCTCTCGTCGAGACGTCGGGGTTCTCGAGGTCGGTGGACCCGAGCAGGCCGTCTGGGTCGTGCACGAACACGACTCGTCCGGAGGGTTCTGCGGCGACGACCACGGTATGCAGTGCGCCGAGCCCCTGGAGGAGCGCGCGCGAGCCGGCGTCGAGCAGCGGCAAAGAAGCAGCGGCGGACATGGGGGGAGGGTTCCGAACGGACGCGGGCAGCGGGGGCGACTGATCGATCCGCGCCGCGTCGCGCTTTCCGGATCGGATCGCACCAACGTACCCGATCGAGCCGCCGAATTGAAGCGTTTCGAGGCGGCGCGGGGGCCGTCTGAAGCCATTCGGTGCCGCATGGCCGCGGAGGAGAGGCGCCGGTACTCTGCCGCCTCATTCAGCCGCCGGGGCACGCCCGGTGAGGGGCCGCCTGCGAGGTGCCTTGCGGGCGGGGAGGGCCGGAGTGGATTCGTCGCAACCGACAGCGGGCGGGGCGGGGCCGTCGCCGGGCGCCTCCGGGCCCGGATCCAGCTGGCACGCCCTCGGCAGCCGTCTGTCGCCGCGGGGCCGGCGCGTCGCGACCTGGACCCTGGTGATGCTCGGTGCCCTGCTCGTCATCGATGCCCCTCCGGTCCATTTCGAGCGGGGCCAGGGCGTCGTCACCACCGACGAGGAAGTCGCGGCGACCCGCATCGCCGTCGGCGCAGCGCTGAGGGCCCATCTCCGCGATCGCCGGTCCGCGCTCTCCGAGGAGGAAACGGAGCGCGTGATCGAAGCCGTGCTTCGAAGCAGTCGCCGATACGAGCTCGACCCCTACCTGGTGACCGCGGTCCTGATCGTCGAGAGCGACGCACGTCCGTGGGCCGAAAGCGGGAAGGGCGCGATTGGATTGATGCAGGTGATGCCCCACATGGCCGAGAAGCTCCCGATCTCGGGTAATCTCGCGACGATCGAGAGCAACGTCGAAGCGGGCTGCTTCATCCTCGCCGACAACATCCGCAGACTCGGCGAAGCGCGCGGCATCTCCAGCTATTTCTGGGGACGCCGGATCCGCGGCGTCGCCTACCTTCAGAAAGTGCAGCGTGCCCGCGAGCGCGTGCGCGCTGCGAGAGCCGGCTGAATGCGCGACAAGATCCTTCGCAAGGAAACCCAGGTCGTCCTGTCGGACCAGGGAGAACGCTACCGCCGTAGCTGGCTCCCGCCGGAGCCGACCCGCGTGATGATTCTCGTGCACGGCTATGCAGAGCACGCCGGGCGCTACGACGAGATGGCGATGTACTTCGCCGAGCGCGGCTTCGCGGTTCACGCCTACGACCAGGCGGGGCACGGGCGAACTACGGGTCCCCGGGGTCACGTCGATCGCTTCGATCGCCTCCCGGAGGAAGTGGCGCGCTTCGTCGAACTCGTGGGCCTCGACCATCCGCGCCTGCCGATCACGCTCGTCGGGCACAGCATGGGCGGTCTCGTCGTCGCCGCGACGTGCGCCGAACACCATCCCCCCGTCGACCGGGTCGTGCTCTCTGGGGCGCTTCTCGAACTCGCGGGCGGGGGGCTGCGCCAGTCCCTCAGTCTCTTTGCGGCGAAGATCCTCTCGGTCCTCGCGCCGAAGATCGGCCTCGCCGCGGGCCTGGATCCGCAGGGGCTTTCGCGGGATCCGGAGGTCGTTCGGCGCTATGTCGAGGATCCCTACGTGAAGGATCGGATGACCGCCCGCTTCGCAGCGGGGATGAATGCCGCGGTCGCGCGAACGCGGGCCGGTGCGGGGCGGGTCGAACGTCCGATGCTGATCCTGCACGGCGGACTCGACCCGATGGCGCCGCCCGCTGGGAGTCGGAGCTTCCACGCTGCTTTGGCGCCCGGGGTCTCCGGCGAGAGCGAGCTCAAGGTCTATCCCGACCTCCGGCACGAGATCTTCAACGAGCCCGAGCGCGAAGCCGTCTGGCAGGACATGCTCGACTGGCTAGATCGGTAACGGGGGCGGGCTGCGCCCGACCTCTTCCACACACGGCACGAAACGAGGAATGACACGGACATGGGCGAAGAGTTGACCCATCTCGATGAGCAGGGCCGCGCGCGGATGGTGAACGTCGGCGAGAAGGCGGTGACCCATCGCGTCTGCGTGGCGCGCGGCGAAGTCCGCATGCAGCCGGAGACCCTGGCGCGGATTGTCGAAGGCCGCGTCGCGAAGGGCGACGTGCTCGCGACGGCGCGGATCGCGGGGATCCAGGCGGCGAAGCGGACCGGTGAGTGGATTCCGCTGGCCCACCCGATGCCGATCGATTCGGTGGAGGTGCTGCTGGAGCCGGCGGCTTCCGGCGATGCGCTCCAGATCGAGGCGCGGGTCGAGGCCCACTGGAAGACCGGTGTAGAGATGGAGGCGCTGGTCGCAGCCTCTGCCGCAGGTCTCACGGTCTACGACATGTGCAAGGCGGTCGACCGGGAGATGGTGGTGGATCGGGTTCGTCTGGTCGCGAAGAAGGGCGGTAAAAGCGGCGTCTTCGTTCGTACAGGCGAAGAGGTCGAGCTGTCGGAGTAGGCTGAGATTGCCCCGAGGGGCTCTTCCGGCGGAGCATTGGAGCGCGAAATGGTCGAGAAACGCCCCAGCCAAGCCTCCTCCCCCGAAAAAGAGCCGATTTCGCAGGAACCCGGGTCCGAAGCCCGGGGTCTGTCCGCGCAGAGGCAGACACCGACCATGACACACGAAATCGTCGAGAGAGGACCGATGGTGAGTGGTACGAACCCGCTGGCGCGTGAGAAGAACGCGCCTCGCGTGGTCGTCGAAGATCCCGACCGGGAGCTCATCGTCGCATGGCAAGCGGGCGACGAGTCCGCGTTCGAGGAGTTGATCCGGCGCCACGAATCGCGCGTCTATCGCCTGCTCTATCGCATGATGGGGAACAAGGAGGACGCGGAGGATCTGACGCAGGAGACCTTCCTGAGCCTGCACCGCCACGGCCATCGCTTTCGGGCCGAGGCCCGCTTCTCGACCTTCGTCTATCGGGTCGCGGCCAACGCCGCGCTCAATCGACGTCGATCGTTGGGCCGCGGTCGAGCCCGCGTCGACAAGTTGAAGACGCGCCAGCAGGCCGGGGACGATCTGCCGAGCGCGCCGCGCAACCCCGAGGACGCCACGCTCGGAACCGAGCTCTCCGGCCACGTGCGGGATGCGCTCGAGCATCTGTCGCCTTCGCTCCGTATGCCCGTGATCCTCTATGACATCGAGGGTCTTGCGTACGGTGAGATCGCCAAGGTGCTCGGAATCGCCGAGGGCACGGTCAAGTCACGCATCCATCGTGCGCGCCAGGCGCTGCGCGAAGAACTGAAGGGCCTGCTCGGAAACGACCCGCAGGCCGAGGGTCGCTAGAAGTGAACTGCACGGACGTGAAGAAGAGCCTCCCCGACTATCTCGAAGGGCATCTATCGCTGGAGGCGCGGGCCCTCGTCGACACCCACCTCGACGACTGCGAAGCCTGCATCGTCGAAGTCGCCGAGCTCGAACAGACGATCCTTCTTCTCCGATCGATGCCGGAGCCCGAGACGCCGCCGATGATCGCGGCCAACGTGATGCGCCGGATCCGGGCGGGTGAATCCGAGCCGACCTGGACCGAGCGCTTGCGACGGGGCCTGACCGGCATCCTCGAACCGAGCTTCATGCTGCCCGCTTCGGCGGTCGCGGCGGCGGCCCTGATCGTGGTCGTCGTCCAAGACCCGGGGCGTTTCGGACTCGGGGAGGCCCCGATGTCCGCTCCCGCCTTGCTGGGCGAACCGGTCGTGGCGAGTGCGCCGGTCCCGATGACGCCGAGAGCCGTTCCGGCTGACGCGAGCGAGGGGAGTGCTGTGGCAGCGCGAGCCCGGACGCGAGATCGCGTCCAGTTCTTCCGGCCCCTCCCTTCCCCGGACCGCCCGACCCGACTCTTTGCGGGCGCGGCACCGCCGACCTTCCTTCTCGAGGCCTCGGCGAGTGGCGCGATCGACGTCCGGAACCAGGCGATCCCGGTGCCCGCGCCGATGCCGCCCGGCGTGCTCTCGCTCCGGGGCGAGGGTGGGCCGAATCGGGCCTTCGACGCCTCGCACGGAGGGGGCGAGGACGCACGGGATGCCTGGATCGCGCGCGGGCTCGATCGCCCGGCGGACTTCGCCCGTTTCCTGGCCGGCAAGACCCTCGCCGAGCAGGAGCTCTGGGTGGAACGCCTCGCCGATCGAGCCGAGTCCCGCGGACTGCTCGACGAACTGGTTCAGGCCCTCGACGCGACCCCCATCGAAGCGGCCGGCCCCCTCGCGGCGGACTTCCTCGCGGAAGCGGATCAGCTTCGCGCCTCGGCACGTTAGTCGAGTCGCTCGAGGCACACGCTTCTTTCGATGCGAACGGGCGTGGACCACGGTTCACGCCCGTTTCGTGTCCTGGCCTCCTCCCGCTGCCAGAGCGGCCGCGGCGCGCCTAGCTTGCGTCTCTTCGACGGAGGGTAGCGATGGGCAGGGCGAGGACGATCGGAACAGCGGAGCCCGGCCCGCTCTCGCGTACCGAGCAAGGGAGGGCGCGCGATCCCGTGCGACTCGCCGGGCCGCGTGAGCGGTTGGCGTCGCTCGGTGTCGTGGCGCTCTCCGATGCCGAGCTGGTTGCGCTCGCGCTTCGCACGGGATGTGGAGAGGCGGCTGCCGAGACGGTCGCGCGTGATCTCCTGGAATCAGGCGGCGGGCTCGAAGCGCTCGCCGCGGCGAGCTTCGCCGAGNTGTCAGCCCGNCCGGGNCTCGGNCCGGCGAAAGCGGCGAGCCTGNTCGCGGCCTTCGATCTTGCGCGGCGTCTGGCGGAGNGGCCGCTCGTCCGCGGGCNCCGCTTNGGAGGCCCGGAGGACGTCGCGCGTCATTTCCTGCCCCGCCTCGGCCGGCGTGATCGGGAATCGTTCCACGTCCTGTTGCTCAATGGTCGCCACCGTCTCCTGGCCGAGGAGGAGGTCTCCGTGGGCACGCTGACGGCGAGCCTGGTCCACCCACGCGAGGTCTTTCGAGGGGCGATTCGCGCGGCCGCGGCAGCGATCGTCCTCGTACACAATCATCCGAGCGGCGACCCGAGCCCCAGTGACGAGGATCGAGCCGTGACCCGCCGCCTCGCGGAAGCCGGACGGCTGCTCGGCATCGAGGTCGTAGACCATCTCGTCGTCGCCCTGGGAGGGCATTTCAGCTTCCGCGACGCCGGAGATTTGCCGCTCGCGAACCCGGGCGCCCCCTCCTGAATGCTCCCTACGGGGATGTGACTGGGCGGTCTAAAGGCCTGCCGGGAGCGGTCGATGCAGGGAGGTCGGGAGTCCGCTCGAGGTCGGACTTGCCCGCCCACTTCGCTCGGCGCCCGGGTGGACAGGCGGATCGATCGACGGGAGAAGCGAGGGCATGGCCCGAGTCAGTATGCAGGCCGACGAGGTCCGGAGGGGCGGCGTGATCGACGGGGAGGTCGAACTGGACCGCCGCCGTTCCACGCGTGCGCCGATGACCGTGCGGATCGACTACGCGACCGTCGACGAAATGTTTTCGGAGTTCACGCGGGACATCAACGAGGGCGGCCTCTTCATCGAGACCGAAAAGCCCCGAGAGCCGGGGACCGAAGTGACGATGCAGTTCAGCCTGCCCGGAACCGCGGACGCCTTGAAGACCACTGGGCGTGTCGTTCGTGTCACGCCGTCGGTGAACGGCAAGCCGGGCGGGATGGGCATCGAGTTCGACGAACTCACGCCCGACGATCGTCGCAAGATCGATGAGATCGTGCGCGAACTCCGCACCCGCTGCGAAGCCTGAGCGAAGCGTCGACCGCGTCGGTTCGAGCGCCGACTCGATCCCCAGCCCAGCGGGCGCACGGACGGTCGCGTCGGTTCACGAGAAGTCTGACATCGACCCGGTAGACGGCTCGAATCCCCGTTAGAAGGGCCGCTAGAAGGGGATGTCGTCGTCCACCGGCGGTCCAGCGTCCACCGGCGCCTCATTGCGAGCGCCGCCACCGCCGCCGTCCGAGAAGCCGCCGCCTCCATTAGCGCCGCCGCCCGAGTAGCCGCCGCCCCCTCCACCGCCGTCGGTGCGCGGTCCGATGAAGTTGACGTTGCTGGCGTTGATCTCGGTCGTGTATCGCTTGTTGCCGTCCTTGTCTTCCCATTCGCGGGTCTGGATTCGACCCTCAACGTAGACGGTCCGGCCCTTGGAGAGGTACTGGTTGCACATCTCGGCCTGTCGGCCCCACACGACGATCCGATGCCATTCGGTTCGTTCCTGTCGTTCACCGCTCTTGTCCGTCCAGCTTTCGCTGGTCGCGAGCGTGAAGTTTACGAGGGTTTGACCGTTGTTGGTGTGTCGGAGCTCGGGATCACGTCCGAGATTGCCGACGAGGATGGCTTTGTTGACGCCTGCCATGGTGGGGGCTCCATCGGGACCAGATTGGGAATCCGCGGACGGATTCGAGGGGGTAGGGCGGCTCTGAGGCCGGCCTAAGTGTCCCGTCGTGGTCGAAAGGCGTCAAGGGAGGAGCGGGCGGACCCTTTTCGCCAACCGGGGGCCACGGTATCCTCGGGCAACTGTTCTCACCGGGGGGTGAGATCTCGAGTCGTGTGCGCCGGACGGAGTCCGGAAGGTCTGCGACGGACGAAGCAGGGTGAGAGGACGGCGATGGCCGCGGAGCGCTTTTCGGGCGCTCCCGACCCGCGAACGTCCATCGCGGTCGTCCGAGATCAGGCACGAGAATCGAGAATCGGAGCCCCCCGACCGTCGGCCCCTTGCAACGGGGATCGACCGAAGGCGTTCGGGGGGGCGACCATGGCGAAGGCTGCAGCGAAGTCGCGCGCGAAGCGGAGCGGCCGCAAAGCCGAGGAACCGGCGGCGGAGGGTCCCGTGCTCGTGGCGGCGGGCTCCGAGATCGCCGGACTCATCCTGATCGGGCTGTCGCTGCTGGCGACCCTGGCCCTGGCGACCTACACGCCTTCGGACCCGATCGGGGAGCTCGTCGAGGTCTCGAACCAGGCAGGGCCGGTCGGCGCGACCCTCGCGGGGGGGCTGCTTCGCAGCTTCGGCGCGGGCGCGATCGTCTTCGTCGCGGCCTGTGCCTTCCTCGGCGGCCGGCTCGTGATGAGCCTCGGGCTCCCGGGCCTGTTCTCGCGTTTCTGGATCGGGGCCCTGGTCCTGATTCCGACCGCCTCCCTGCTCCCCCCCCTCCTCTACGAAGTCGCACCGGCTTCGATCCCGTGGGTCGAGCCCGGCTGGCTCGGCCGGAACGGAACCGACACCCTCACGCTGCTTTTCGGGAACGCCGGGGCCCTCGTCCTGACGGGGCTCGGCCTCGCCATCGGCTTCCTTTCCCTCTCGGGCGTCTCGAGCGGCGCCGTCCTGGGCGCGCTCGGGCAGGGCTCGGTCTGGACGGTCGAGCGCGCGATGACGTTCGGCGAATGGGTGATGCGGACGCTGCGCCGCGGGATGGACTTCGCCGTCCACCTGACCCGCGCGACGATCGCAGGGGCGGGACGGGCTGTGCGTCAGACCCGCGAGGCGATCACGCAGATCTCGGTCCGGCGTGAACAGCGGGCACGCCGCGAGCGGGTCCAGGAACGCCGCGAGCCGGAGTTCAGCTTCGAGGAAGAGGTCCGCGAGCAGGAAGAGCCCGAGTCGCCGGTCGACGTTCTGGCGGAGCCGGAGGAGAAGCCTGCGCCCGCCGCGCGGCGCATGCGTCCCGGAGAAGAGCCGGACATCGTCGATCACGACGAAGAGCGAAAGCGCGCGCGCAAGCCGGAACAGGAAGCGTTCCAGTTCAACGAGAACGGCCCGAGCGGTCCTTTTCAGCTGCCCGACGTCGCGCTCTTCGAAGCGCCTCCGGACGGCGAGCGGACCTACGACCGCGACTCGCTGCTGATGAACTCGAAGATCCTGGAGAAGAAGCTCCAGGACTTCGGGGTGACGGGTCGCGTGGTTCGCGTCCACCCCGGTCCGGTCATCACGATGTACGAGTACGAGCCGGCCGCGGGCATCAAGGTGAACAAGATCGTCGGTCTGACCGACGACCTGACGATGGCGCTGCGCGCGATCTCGATCCGCATCATCGCGCCGCTGCCCGGCAAGTCCGTCGTCGGCATCGAAGTTCCGAATCCCCAGCGAGACACCGTCTACCTACGCGAGTGCATTGAGTCCGACAGCTTCCGAAAGAGCAAGGGCAAGCTCGCGGTAGCGATGGGCAAGGACATCTTCGGCAATTCGGTGACTTCCGATCTCGCGAAGATGCCCCACCTCCTCGTCGCCGGTTCGACCGGTACGGGCAAGTCGGTCTTTCTCAATTCGTTCCTGTGTTCGCTGCTCATGCGGGCGACGCCGAACGAGCTGAAACTGCTGATGGTCGACCCGAAGATGCTCGAGTTGTCGATCTACGACGGGATTCCGCATCTGATCGCCGACGTCGTGACGAGTCCGAAGCGCGCGGCGGCGGCGCTGCAGGGCGTCGTGCGGAAGATGGAAGAGCGCTACCAGATGATGAGCGCGACCGGTGTCCGCAACATCGATCAGTTCAACGAGAAGGCGCGCAAGATGCTCGAGGAGGGCGAGGAGTCCTTCGAGCTGAAGCTCAAGCCGGGTCAGACGACGCCGGAAGAGATCGAGTGGCAGGAGCTGCCGTACATCGTCGTCGTGATCGACGAGCTCGCCGATCTGATGATGTCCTCCGCGAAGGAGGTGGAGGAATCGCTCCAGCGTCTCGCCCAGATGGCGCGCGCGGCCGGCATCCACCTCGTTCTGGCGACCCAGCGTCCGAGTGTCGACGTCCTGACTGGTGTGATCAAGGCGAACTTCCCGGCCCGCGTATCCTTCCAGGTCTCGAGTGGCACGGACTCCCGAACGATTCTCGACCAGAAGGGCGCGGACGACCTGCTGGGCATGGGTGACATGCTCTTCCTCCCGCCGGGAACGGCGGTTCTGCAGCGGATCCACGGTCCCTTCGTGAACGAAACCGAGGTGCACGACCTCGTATCCTTTCTGAAGGACCAGGGGCGCCCGGTCTTCGACGACGACTTGATGCGGGCGAGCGAGGAGGCCGCGACGATCGAGAGCCGAGGAGAGGACGTGGACGAAATGTTCGACCAGGCGGTCGAGATCGTCGCCACGACGCGGAATGCGTCGATCTCGTACGTCCAGCGGCGCCTCAAGATCGGCTACAACCGAGCCGCCCGGATCATCGAGCAGATGGAGCTCGAGGGCATGATCGGCCCGCAGATCGGCTCGAAGGGCCGCGAGGTCCTGCTGCCGACGCCGGCCGTAGAAGAAGAGATCGACTGAGGGGCCGCCTTCGGAGGCTCGGCGGCACGATCCGCCTGCGACCCCGGGCGGGGAGCCCGCCGCGCAAGCGCCGGGCGAGTTCGCGCGGCATCCGGCCCGAGCGACCGGAGGGCGAGGTGATGAACGGGGAGGGAACGATGCGCCACCGAGTGGGCGCCTTCGCTTGCGTGGCGATGGCGGTCTCGCTCGTCCTCGGGGTCGTCGCCGCAGCGGGGGCCTTGGAGACCGGCTGCAGCGTCGATGCGGGCGTGGAGACCGCGAAGCGGGTCCAGGCTCGTTATGAAGGCATTCGGGATCTCTCCGCCGAGTTCGAGCAGGAGAGCCAGTCCGCGACGTTCGGAGGGCGAGCGCTGATGGACGCGGACGTGAAGCGCGGCAGCGTGGTCTTCGCGAAGCCCGGGCGGATGCGCTGGCAGTATGCCGACCCGGAGCCGAGCCTGGTCGTGAGTGACGGCTCGACGCTCTG
Organism: Deltaproteobacteria bacterium; assembly: GCA_002709835.1. Taxonomy (GTDB): domain Bacteria; phylum Myxococcota_A; class UBA9160; order UBA9160; family UBA4427; genus UBA4427. The sequence continues at coordinate 35,876 of PAQX01000049.1, read as the reverse complement.
GATCCACGATATCGAAGGCGCCACGGCGACCCGGCTCGAAGTGACAGCCGGCTACCTGAGCGGGGCCGCGCTCCAGTTCCTGCTCGGGGATGGCCGGATCCTCGAGTCCTTCGAGGTCGAGGCAAGGGCCTGCGGCGCCGATCGGGTCGAACTCACGCTGCTGCCCCGTGAGGATGCGACCTATGAGCGCCTCGGTCTGACCGCGCGCCCTGAGACCGGGGACATTCTGGCGACGTCCGTGGTCGATCTCTTTGGAAACGAGACGGTCATCCGCTTCACGCAGGTGGTGGTGAACCAGTCGCCGGGTGCAGAGCGATTTGCGTTCACGCCGCCCCAGGGCGTCGAGGTCATCGATTACGCCACGGGCTCTGCGGGAGCGGGCCGCGGGTCCGGGCCTGCGGACCCGGCGGACGATGACGATCGGGGCTGGCCGAGCCCGGTCGACTAGCGCGCGCATGCGCGCGCAACGGCGCGCCGCCCGGGTCCCCGTGCGGAATCTCCCCGTTGGAGGCCTACGGATGTACCCCGATGGGCACGCGGGTTCCGCGCTGGCGTATGCCCGCAACGCAGTTCGGGGCGATGGCCGCGCATCCCACCGGCAGAGCTGTCGCAGAACCGCCCCGGCCGGATTTTCGACGATTCCGTCCGTTTCCCGGCACCCGGATCCTTCACCTGCCGCACCGATTGGCAGCGCGAAACGTGGCCCCCCCCTCGAGAGGCGGGTGACTCACCGGGTGAGCGGCCGCGAGGGTCGTCCTCGGCGGGGTGTCGAGCCGTCGTCGCCCGTCCTTCAGGATGCACCGATCGGAGCCGGGGTGTTCGCATTGGAACGATTTACCCATTGTAAAACAGTAGTTTATGACGGTCTCTGCGGATTTGCTCCGGTTGACAGGGGTGTGTTCGCGGATAGACTCGGTTAATCGGAAAACGGCTTCAAATTCGAGGAGTTCAGGAGGTTTCCACTGCCGCGCTGCGCGCCCCGCACGCATAACATCGAACGTCATCGAATCGCGTCCGACGCGATCGATGCGACCAACGGGGAATGAGTGCCGGACCAGGGTGGAAAACAGCCCCAGAAAGTCGTCGAGAAGGCCACGAGAGGCTTTTTGCCGGTCAGCACGGACGAAACGACTCGGCAGAGCCTAGGCGGTGAGGTCCCTCAGATCCCCCCGACGAACCGCAGGGGAGCCCCGCAGCGCGGGGAGGCGGTTCCGCACGGTACGAAACATCGCGATTCTCACGACCGGACGAAGGTGGGGGTGCGGATCGACGGGTGGAACGCGCCGCCTGGAGCAGCGGAGCGAGACGCGGAGGAAGGAAGAGCAGGAGGTATGCGAGGCCTGCCCCGGACGACGGGAAGCGAGGGCGAACCGGTCTTCGCACGCGGAGTGCCCAGGCGCCGACCGTCGGCTCTCGTGCGGCGATCGCGCCCCCTCTCGGCCCGAGGTCGAAACCAGTCATCCTCCCGACCTTGTTCAGCTTTTCGGTTTCTGGCAATGGCCTCGAGAGGCCAGCTGGAGGCCACGAGGAGCGCGCCCAGTCAGGCCGCGGCGACCGCTCCGTCCCTCGTTTCCCACGCCCGGCAACTCACCTGCAATGGCTCGAGCAAGATCCCGAAGTACCTCGAGGGGGGGAGCGATCGCGTCCTCGGGTCAGACCGCTTCGAGTTGTCCGCTCAGCTGCACGGGGCGGGGTGTCAAAAGACGGCACACCCTTTGCAGTGCTGAACGGGTGAGGGACGGGGCCATCCCGACTTCGCAACTTTCTGCGGAGCGGGGGGCTGGGCAAGGCCTGGTTTCAGGCGACAGGAGAAAGCGCAATGAGCGAACATGATTCCGACTCTTCCGGTGGCGGCGGCGCTGGCTCGCAGGGGGGAGGCTCCGGCCGGAAGGGATTCGTGAGAGACGTCATGCGTCGGATCAACCCCGCGGGCGGGACCGGCTCGCCGAGCGGTCGTCCGGACGAGGGAGAGTTCTCTCAGGGCGCCCCGCCGGCCTACGGAGGCGGTGACGCCCCGCACCCGGGGCGCGGCCGAGCCGACAGCGAGGCCGAACGCCTGCAGGATGCCATGCGCTTCTTCGGAAGTGACTCGAACGAGTTCCGACACCGGCTAGACCGGATGCTCGCGGACTTCGAAACGCTGCGACGGCGCTACGACCAGGCTCGTACCCAGCACCGGGACGCCGAACGGCAGAACGAGAAGCTGGTGGCGATGCTCCAGGAGGCCAAGCAGCAGATCGAACTCTTGAAGGAAGAGGTCGACAAGCTCTGCGCACCGCCGAATACCTACGGAATCTTCTTGCGCGCGAACAAGGATGGCACGAGCGAGATCCTGATGGATGGGCGCCCGATGCGGGTCAACGTCCATCCGAACCTGGATCCGTTCCAGCTCGACGAGGGCCAGTACGTCGTCCTCAACGAAGCGTTCAACATCATCGAAGGCGCCGAGTACACCCAGCGAGGTGAAGTCTGCACGGTCGTCGACTCGATCTCCGACAGCCGCGTGATCGTCAGTGGTCACACCGACGACGAACGGGTGGTCACGCTCTCCGAGCCGCTGCGCCGTGAGACGATCAAGGTCGGGGATTCGCTGCTGGTCGACATGCGCACGATGTACGCATTCGAGAAGTTGCCGAAGTCCTCGGTCGAAGAGGTGATGCTCGAGGAGATCCCGGACGTCAGCTACGAGGACATCGGAGGTTTGGGCGATCAGATCGAGATCCTGCGAGATTCGGTCGAACTCCCGTACCTCCACCCGGACGTCTTCCTCGAGCATAAGCTGAGCCCGCCGAAGGGCATCCTGCTCTACGGCCCGCCCGGCTGCGGCAAGACGCTCATCGCCAAGGCGGTCGCGAACAGCCTGGCCAAGCGGATCGAATCGCGAACGGGCAAGGCCACGACGGCCTACTTCCTGAACGTGAAGGGCCCGGAGCTCCTGAACAAGTACGTCGGCGAAACCGAGAGCAAGCTGCGCGAGGTCTTCAAGAAGGCCCGCGACAAGGCGAGCCAGGACGTGCCGGTCGTCGTCTTCTTCGACGAGATGGACTCGCTTTTCCGCATGCGCGGATCCGGCGTCTCCTCGGACATGGAAGCCACCGTCGTGGCGCAGTTTCTCTCGGAGATCGATGGCGTCGAGTCACTCAAGAACGTGATCGTGATCGGTGCCACCAACCGGCAGGACCTGATCGACCCGGCGGTGCTTCGGCCCGGACGTCTCGACCTGAAGGTCAAGGTGTCGCGACCCGACCGTGAATCGGCGGTCTCGATTCTCGAGAAGTACATGACCTCGGACCTGCCGCTCCACGAGAGCCTGGTGGCGCGCTTCGATGGCGACCGCGACAAGGCCTGCACGGGCATGATCAAGGAAGTCGTCGAGAACATGTACTCCGAGGGAGACGAGAACAAGTTCCTCGAGGTGACCTACGCCAAGGGCGAACGCGAGATCTTCTACTTCAAGGACTTCTCCTCCGGCGCGATGCTCGAGAACATCGTGGCCCGCGCCAAGCGGAAGGCCGTCAAGCGCTTCCTCGACGGCGGCGAGCACGGCATCACGGCCGACGACCTGATCGAGTCGGCGCGTGAGGAGTTCAAGGAGAACGAGGATCTTCCGAACACGACGAATCCGGACGATTGGGCCCGGATCTCCGGCCGGAAGGGCGAGCGGATCATCAACGTCCGGACGCTCATCACCGGGATGGAGCGCAAGGAAGAAAGCATCGAGAACGTCTCGGCCGGTCAGGGGCAGTACGTCTAACCGCACGGAGCGAACCCTCCGGGTCGGCGGACAGCCAAGCGGGAACCAGAGCACGGCCACCCGCCGACCTGAAGGGGTTCTCCCTTCCCTTCTCTCAGCGCGCTCGAAGGAGCGCATCTTCTACCGGGCCAGACAAGGCAGAGAGCCCAGGAGCTTCGATTCGAGATGGCGATTCCCACTGTCATGGGCACCGAGGTCGAGTTCGGGATCATGGTCAAGAACGATCCCGACTTCGACCCCATCTCGTCCTGCGTCCTGATCGTCAACGCCTACCGCGAGGATCCGGACGGCCACATCCTCTGGGACTACGACCAGGAGAACCCGCTCGCGGATGCGCGTGGCTTCCAGGTCGAGGGCGAGAAGTACACGCCCAACCAGCAGGAGAACATTGCCCGGAACAAGACCCTGGTGAACGGCGCCCGCTATTACGTCGATCACGCCCATCCCGAGTATTCGAGCCCTGAGGTGACGAACGCACGGGACCTCGTCCTCCACGAGAAGGCGGGCGAGCGGGTGATCGAGATCAGCCGCCGAGAGGCCAATCAGTTGCTGCCCGAAGGCGCGCAGATGCTGATCTACAAGAACAATTCAGACCGCAAGGGGAACAGCTACGGCTGCCATGAGAACTATCTCATGGATCGCCGGACGTCCTTCAAGCAGGTCGTCGAGCCGCTGCTTCCGTTCTTTTCCACGCGCCAGATCTGGTGTGGGGCCGGCAAGGTCGGCTCGGAGAACCGCGGCCATCCGTGCGATTACCAGCTCTCCCAGCGCGCCGACTTCTTCGAGACCGAGGTCGCGCTGGATACGATGGTCAAACGACCGATCGTCAACACGCGTGACGAGCCGCACGCCGACCGGGAAAAGTACCGCCGACTCCACGTCATCGTGGGTGATTCGAACATGAGCGAGTACACGATCTATCTGCGGAACGGCGTCACGGCGCTGGTCCTGTCGATGATCGAAGACGGTGCGATCACGAAGGATCTCTCGCTGCGGGATCCGGTGAAGGCGATCCGCGAGGTGTCCCACGACATCAGCCTCAAGCAGGAACTCACGATGGATGACGGGACGTCGAAGACGGCGCTCCAGATCCAGCTGGAGTTCTACGAGATGATGCTCGCGTACACCTCGTCGCGTTCCCTGGACCCGATCCAGAAGGACGTGATCCAGAAGTGGGGTGAGGTCCTCGAGGCCCTCGGCGATGACCCGATGACGCTCGACACCCGAATCGACTGGGTGATCAAGAAGCGGCTCATCGAGGGCTACATGAATCGGAAGAGCCTCGGCTGGGAAGACTCCCAGGTTCAGATGCTCGATCTCCAATACCACGACTCGCGCCCCGACAAGGGCCTCTACTACCTGCTCGAACGGCAAGGCAAGGTGGAGCGAATCGTGACCGACGAGGAGATTCAGCACGCCGTCTACAACGCTCCGCAGGACACGCGGGCGTTCTTCCGAGGCGAGTGCCTCAAGCGCTACCCGAGCGAGGTCTTCGGCGTGAACTGGGATTCGATCTCGTTCGGCCTCGAAGATGAGTCGATCAAGCGCGTCATGATGGCGGAGCCCCTGAAGGGTACGAACGAAATCGTCGGGGCGTTGCTGGACAAGTCGGATACGGCGGCGGCGCTCCTCGAGAACATGGGTTCCTAACGCTTGCGCGCCCCCTGGGCGCGCGGACAGGAAGGACTGGGCAGCTGGTCAAAGACGAATCAGCGCCGGTCCGGAGGAAGACGAGATGGCCAATTTCATCACGATGGAACGACTTCAGAAGCGCTCTGACGAGGCTCTGCCGATCTTCTCTGCGATGGCGGAGAAGGGCGGGCAGACCCAGAAGAACAAGGGCGGCGGCGGCGACGACGGCGGAGAGAGCTCCGGCGAGGGCGGCCAGAAGCTCAAGGAGAAGGGCGAGGATCTCAAGGAGGACATGGACAACCTCCTCGACGAGATCGACTCGGTCCTCGAAGAGAACGCGGAAGAGTTCGTGAAGAACTACGTCCAGCGTGGCGGTCAGTAGCGGCTGCGGAAGTGCGACAGACGCGGGACCATCTTGCCCGCGCTCGTGACCAGAACGGGATCCGAGGGGGGAAAAGTGCCGGTTCAAGGCAACTACCAGGGTTCGAGCTTCTTCGAACTCTTGCAGGTCGATCATCCGCAGCTGGCGCCAGATCTTTCGGCGTGGGGCGAGAGTGCCGCGGCGCTCCGGCCTGAGAGCGTTCCGCACGGGACGACCGTGCTGACCATGAAGTTCGGTGACGGTGTCCTCGTGGCGGGTGATCGCCTCGCGACGGCGGGCCACTCCGTGGCGTCGCGTGACGTCGTGAAGGTCTTCGAAACGGATCCCTATTCGGTGATGGCGATCTCGGGCGCGGCGGGGCCGTGCATCGAGATGGCCCGCGTTCTGTCGGTCGAGCTCGAACACTACGAGAAGCTCGAGGGGGCGCCCCTCGAGCTCGAGGGCAAGGCCAACAAGCTCTCGCAGATGATCCGCGCAAATCTGCCGGCGGCGATGCAGGGCCTCGCGGTCGTGCCACTCTTTGCGGGCTTCGACACGCGGCGGAAGACCGGACGCCTGTGGAAGTTCGACATCACGGGCGGTCGCTACGAGGAAGGCGAGTTCGACGCGACGGGCTCCGGCGGCCTCTACGCGAGGGAATCGCTCAAGCATGGCTGGCATGCCGATCTGTCACGAGATGACGCCGTGAAGGTCGCCGTCCAGGCACTGACCGCGGCTGCTGAAGAGGATCGCGCGACGGGGGGCGTGGACCTCCAGCGTGGGATCTTCCCGATCATCAAGGTCTGCGACCAGAACGGTCACAGCGACGCGAGCGAAGAGGAGATCGCTGCGGTCTACCAGTCCATCCTGGATGCGCGAGCCGCTGGAGGGAACCTCTGATGTCGATGCCCTTCTACGTTTCGCCCGAACAGGTCATGGCCGACAAGGCCGAGTTCGCCCGCAAGGGCATCTCGCGCGGCAAGTCGATCGTGGCCCTCGAGCATCAGGGCGGCGTCCTGATGATGGCCGAGAACGCTACGAAGCTGAACAAGATCGGCGAGATCTACGACCGGCTCGCCTACTGCGGTGTCGGCAAGTTCAGCGAGTTCGATCAGCTCCGGAAGGTCGGCGTCCGCTTCGCGGACACCACGGGGTACGCCTACAGCCGAGAGGACGTTCGCGGGCGCAGCCTCGCCAATGCGTTCTCGCAGGTGATCGGGGACGTCTTCACACAGCAGATCAAGCCGCTGGAGTTGGAGATCATCGTCGCCGAGGTCGGAGACGACCGGTACGAGGACCACAAGGCGAACTCGCTCTACCGGATCAAGTACGATGGATTCATCAGCGATCATCCCGGTTTCGTTGCAATCGGCGGGAACGTGGAAGAGGTCGAATCCGTCTTGGAGAATGACTACCGGGAGGCGATGCCCGCGGGGGAGGCGGCCCAACTCGGACTGCGAGCCCTCAGCGCAGGAGCAGAACGGAGTTCTGAATTGGACGCGGGGGGACTCGAAGTCTGCCTGCTCGATCGGGAAAGGACCGGCCGCAAGTTCTGCCGGCTTTCTGCCGATGAAGTTCAAGGTATGCTCGACGGTAGCTAGCGGCGTGCTCCCGCCCCCGGCACTGTCGTAGCGGCCAGACGGCCGTCAGGCGGTATTCGTGCAGAAGCGCATTTACGGGATCGAGACCGAGTACGGAATCATCTTCACCCCAGAGGGGCGGAAGACGCTCCCTGTCGAGAAGGCGATCCGATTTCTCTTCGAGAAGCTGATCACCACGGAACACTTTCTCAACGTGTTCCTGGAAAACGGCGCTCGGTTCTACCAGGACACGGGATGTCATCCCGAGTATGCGACGCCCGAGTGCATCTCGCCGAGCCAGCTCATCATCTACGACAAGGCCGGTGAGCGGATCCTCGAAGACCTCCAGATCTACGCCGAGGAGAAGATTCGCGAAGAGCGGATCGCCGGGAAGCTCTCGATCTTCAAGAACAACACCGACTTCGTCGGGAACAGCTACGGCTGCCACGAGAATTACCTCGTCGACCGCGACGTGGACTTCTACTACCTGGCCGAGCAGTTGATTCCTTTCCTCGTCACGCGCCAGATCTACACCGGCGCGGGCAAGGTCTTCCAGACCCAGGATGGAATCCATTACTGCGTGTCCCAGCGCGCGCAGCACATTTATCAGAAGATCTCCGGGACCACGACGAACGATCGCTCGATCATCAACACGCGCGACGAGCCGCACGCGGACCGCGAGAAATATCGTCGCCTGCACGTGATCGTCGGTGACTCGAACATGAGCGAGTACACCAACTTCGTGAAGGTCGGGACCGCCTCGGTCGTCCTGCAGATGATCGAAGACAACTACATCAACAAGGACTTCACGCTTCGCAATCCGGTCAAGGCGATCAAGGACATCACCTACGACTCGACCTGCAAGCGACGTCTCCGCCTGGACAACGGGCGCGAATATTCGCCGATCGAGATTCAGCGCGAATACTGTGAGATGGCCCAGAAGTACATCGAGCAATACCCGGTCTCCGAGGATCACAAGAAGGCCGTGCACATGTGGCAGCACGTGCTCGACTGCCTCGACACGGATCCGGACAAGCTCGATCGCCAGATCGACTGGGTGATCAAACGCAAGCTGATCCAGAGCTGGGTCGACAAGCACAACACGACGTGGACCGACCCGCGCGTGCTGATGCTCGACCTCCAGTATCACGACTTGCGCCGCGACCGCAGTCTCTACTACCTGCTCGAGCGGAAGGGAGCGGTAGATCGCCTCTTCACCGACGAGGAGGTCGATGCCGCGAAGACCGCACCACCGCCGGACACGCGCGCGCGAATGCGCGGTGAGTTCATCAAGCTCGCGCGCGAGAACTCGATCCAGTACGACCTCGACTGGTCGAACATCCGCCTCGGCAACCTCCTGAACGTCCGGGTGATCTGCAACAACCCGTTCGAGACGGACACGGAGAAGGTGGCGGAGCTGGTGCGCACGATTCAGAAGACGAATCTGCGCAAGACCTCGCTGTCCAAGCTCGTCATCCAGTCGTGAAGGCTCGCGAGATCGGCAGGCCTTCGCGCCGGCGGACTCGCCCACCGGGCACGCTTTGCCGCCATCGAGCGGTGCGGCTTCGACGAGGCGCCTGAGACGGCGGCGGAGGGAGGGGGTCTCGCGCCTGACGCGAACTCTTCCGTCCCTCGGCGTGGCTCGGCCAGGAGGCCGGGCGACCCTTCCGTTTCGGAGAGGCCGCCTCTTGCGAATCCCCCGGGCTCTACAGCCCCATAGGAGCCATCTCGCCCGCGCGCGGGCCGAAATTCCCTTACTCGCTCCGCATTTGGGCTCAATGTCTGCGCCTTCTTGCCGATTCAGGAATACGGCACCTGCTTGCCCCCGCTGTGCGGGTCCATGAATCCAATCTGGAGAGTCGCATGCTGCTCGACGCCATCGCCGGAATGTTCTCGCACGATCTCGCGATCGATCTGGGAACGGCCAACACGCTCGTCTACAGCAAGGGGAAGGGCGTCGTCTGCTCCGAACCTTCGGTCGTCGCCGTGACCAACGAGTCCGCGGGCAAGGCCGCGCGTGTTCGCGCCGTCGGTCACGATGCGAAGGAGATGCTTGGGCGTACGCCGGGCAACATCACGGCAGTTCGTCCGATCAAGGACGGCGTGATCGCCGACTTCGAGATCACCGAGGCGATGCTTCGCTACTTCATCCAGCGCGCGCACAACCGCCGCACGCTGGCGCGACCGCGTATCGTCATCTGCGTGCCGCCCTGCATCACGAGTGTCGAGAAGCGCGCTGTCCGTGAATCGGCGCTGTCTGCCGGGGCCCGCGAAGTCTTCCTGATCGAAGAGCCGATGGCTGCGGCGATCGGTGCCGGCCTCGACGTGACCGCGCCGACGGGCAACATGGTCGTCGACATCGGCGGTGGCACCACCGACGTCGCCGTGATCTCGCTCTCGGGCATCGTGACCAGCCGCTCCATCCGGACCGGTGGTGACAAGATGGACGAAGCGATCATCAACTACACCAAGCGCAAGTACAACATGCTGATCGGTGAACGGACCGCGGAACAGGTCAAGATGACGATCGGATCCGCTTCCCCCGAGAGCTCCGTCGAAGAGATGGAGATCAAGGGCCGCGACCTCGTCGCCGGCATCCCGAAGGTCGTGACCACCACGAGTGACGAGATGCGCGAAGCCCTCGTCGAGCCGATTCACGCGATCGTCGAGACGGTCCATCTGACGCTCGAGAAGACGCCGCCGGAGCTCGCCGCCGACATCGTCGACCGCGGCATCATGCTCGTGGGAGGTGGCTCGCTCCTGCGCGATCTGGACGAGCTGCTTCGCCAGGAGACGCAACTGCCGATCCTCCGCAGCGAAGACCCGTACACCGCGGTCGTCCACGGCGCGGGCAAGGCACTCGACAACATCTCGCTCCTCCGAGAGGTCGCGCTCGTCTAGCCGCTTCGCTTCGGCGAGCGCTCGCTCGCTCGCTTGGACGGTAGAAGCGCCCCTACTCCGGGGACATCGCCGCCAGCGCCAATCCGATCGCGAGGCCTTCGTCGCCTTCGATCGGGATCGCGCCTGCCAGGAAGGCCTCTTGCGGGTCGAGGGCGCCGCTGCGCAGCTGCGCGAACGTATCGGCGGCGAGTCGGATCGTGGCGTCCGGATCCGCGCGTTCGCCAGTGTCGCCGAACCAGGCCTCCAAGGTGAAGCCCGGCTTCCCTTCGTGGACGAGCCGCACGCCGCCCGCCAGCTCGCGAAGGCTCCGGACGCGCTGTGACGTGATCCGCATCTCGTCGCCCAGCCCGGCGAGCGCGCCGAGGAAGCCGAGCAGTGAATCGCCGCAGGCCGCGTGGATCGACTCGAAGTCTTCCGGCGTGTGGCGCATCACCAGGAACGGCGGTCGCGTAGGCGCGTCGGCGCTGGTCATCGCGCCGCGCTCGATGTCGAACGCGAACGAGGCTTCGCCGACGCAGACGACGATCGAGGCGCGAACCGCCTCCATCTCTTCGAGCACGGTCTGTGCTGTAGCGTCGTCCATCGCGCTCTTCCGCTGTGCCGCGAGCGTCGCGTTGTACTGAGCGGGGACGCGTTCGCGATAGAAGCTCGCGACTTCGTCAGTCAACGCCGTCGCCTTCGTCGCTGGTACTCGTCGACGTTGCGTTCGTGCTCTGCGTTCGTGCGCGCGAAGACGTGCGTACCGTCGTTCTTCGAGACGAAGAAGAGATAGGGTGTATTCGCAGGCTCGACGACGGCGCGGAGGGCCTCCCGACCGGCGCTCGCGATCGGCCCGGGTGGCAGGCCCCGGATCCGGTACGTGTTGTAGGGGTTGCTCGCGTCCTCGAGGTGGATCCGCTTGATGTTGCCGTCGAAATCCTTGATCCCGTAGATGACGGTCGGGTCGGTCTGGAGCTTCATCTTTCTCTTCAGCCGATTGAGGAAGACTGCGGCGATCAACGGCCTTTCATGGGCGGCGCCGGTCTCCTTCTCGACGATCGAAGCGAGGGTCGCGTGTTCCCGCATCGAAAGCGCGAAGTCCGGTTCGGCCGCGATGATCTCGTCCCGCACGGCGACGAACTGGTCGACCATCGCGCGGACGACGCGTTCTTCGGGGAGGCCGCGGGCGAACCGGTAGGTGTCCGGGAAGAGGTAGCCCTCGAGGGTCGGCCCCTCGACGCCGTAATTCGCGGGGCTCTCGGGATCGAAGACGATCGTGAGGAACCGGTCGGCGTCGGCCAGGCCCGCGGCGTCGAGTCGCGCGGCGATCTCCGTCGCGCGGAAGCCTTCCGGGATCACGACGGAGTGTGTTTCGACCCGGCCCCGGGTGAGCGCTTCGAGGAGCTCCGGCGTCGACTGCGCGGTCGAGAGCCGGTACTCGCCCGCCTTTAGCTTGGAGGCCATGTCTTCGGACTGGGCGAACCAGCGTGCCGCCCGCGCATTCCGGATCATGCCGTCGCGTTCCAGCTCGGCGGCCACGCCCCAGAACGAATCTCCGGGTTCGACGGCGTACGCGAATTCTCGGGCTTCGGCTTCGCTCTCGGCGACCGGCGAGAGCGCGCGCTGCAGCCAGAGCCAGCCGGCCCCCGCGCCGCCGGCGCCGAGCACGAGGAGGACCACCAGTGCGATCGCGAGGCGCTTCACGCTTCGGTCCCTCCAGCGGCGCCAGGCTGCTGGGCCAGATAGGTCTGCAGGAGGATGGAGGCCGCCATCTCGTCCACGGTGCCCTTTGCGCGGCGCTTGTCGCGCTTCTTGGCGGTCGTCGGCTGGAGGAGGCGCTCGGCTTCCTTCGAGGTCCAACGCTCGTCGAGGGTGTCCACGGGGATGCCGGCGATCTTCGCGAGCTCCGCCGCGAAGGCGACCGCTTTCTCGGCCTCCGGTCCGCGTCGGCCGTCGAGGTGGAGCGGCAGGCCGACCACGGCGCGTTCGATGCCGCGTTCGTCGATCAGGGCGCGCAAGCGGGCGAGGTCCTTCTTGCGCCCGCGGCTGTCGAGGGCACCGGCGGGAAAGGCGATCGTGCCGTCTTCGTCCGTAACGGCGAGGCCGATGCGTTTGTGGCCCAGGTCGACTCCGAGAATGCGCACGGCGCGCAGTGTAGCGGTGCCCTCGGGAGCGGGTTCGCCGCGCTTGGCCGGGCGCTTCTCGGTCCCCTCGTGGAGGGCCGGAGCGGGGAGAGGGGCCTCCTCGAGGAGGAGCCCCCCGGTGCATCGTTCGATCGACTCTCGTCGGTGGAGATTCGAATCGCGTGGCCCGGTTCCTGAAGGCGGGCATCGGGAGCCCGAGAGCGATGCCGGAGCCCCGGCCGGCTGGGCCGAGGGCCGATCTCCGATTTTCGTCGGTTTTTCGCCTTTTCGATTGACGCGACTTGGCGACGGCGGCTACTTTTCGAGCGTTCGACGCCCCCCCGCGACGAAGTTGCTGCGGATTCCCCCGATCCACGGTCCCAACAAGTTGGGATTTCCCATCGCACCTCGAACCGGTACAGAACCGGCCCTTTCCGCCCAGCCGCTCGACGGGGTCGCGCGCTGGATCGCCGTCGTCGGCGGTGCAGGACTCGTGCCCGTCGCGCCGGGGACCGTTGGCGCGCTCGTCGCCGTATTCGCCTTCGTGGCGGCGACGATGGTGATGCGACCGCTGGCCGTGGGGGCCGTCCTCGCCTTCGCGCTCGTCGCGACCTTGGGACTCGGAACCTGGGCTTCCGAACGGGCGGAGCGCATCTTCGGTAGGCACGACGACGGGCGGATCGTCGTCGACGAGGTCGTGGGGCAGTGGATCACGCTCGCGCCGATCGTGCCTTTCCTGCGGTCGCTCGATTCTTTTTCCTTCGGCGTCGCGGTCGTGACCGCATTCGTCGCATTCAGGCTGTTTGATATCTGGAAACCGGGGGCGGTCCGTTGGGCCGAGCGCCGGTTCGATGGGGGATTCGGAGTGATGGCGGATGACGTGGTGGCCGGATTGTACGGCGCGCTCTTCGGGGTGCTGCCCGCCGGCTTCCTGCTTCGGGAATTCGCAGCCGCGGAGAAGCTCGCGTGAACGCCGAGATCATCACCATCGGAGACGAGCTGATGCGCGGCGAGATCGTCGACTCGAACAAGGCGCGGATCGCGGAACGACTCCTGCTCCACGACCTCGACACGCGCCATCAGGTTTCCGTTCTCGACGATCCCGCCGACATGCGCGACGCGTTCGTCCGCGCCGCGGAGCGGAGCGATTTCGTGCTCGTTTCGGGAGGGCTCGGCCCGACACGAGACGATCTGACGACGGAGGTCCTGGCCGAGACCTTCGGACGTAAGCTCGAGCTCGATCCCCCTTCGCTCGAGGCAATCGAAGCCTTCTTCGCGCGGGTCGGTCGTGAGATGGTCGACGCCAACAAGAAGCAGGCGTACTTCCCCGAAGACGCCGACGTCCTCGAGAACCCGATCGGGACCGCTCCGGGCTTCTCGATTCGAGAGGGACGCGCCACGTTCTTCGCGATGCCCGGGGTGCCGCGCGAACTCGACCGGATGATGGACGATCAGGTGCTGCCGCGGATCGCTTCCCGGCTCGCTGAAGAGGAAGAGGGCGGGGCGGCTCGCCGGGTCGTGCGGGCCCAGCTGCTCGCGACCTTCGGGCTCGGAGAGTCGACTCTGGAAGAGGAACTGCGGGATCTGATGCGCGACGGAGAGGTCGAGCTCGGGTTCAGGACGAGCTTCCCGGATAATTTTCTGCGCCCGGTCGCCCGTGCCGCGACGGCGGGGGAGGCCGACGCGAAGATCGAGAAGGCGGTTGCCGCGATTCGCGAACGCCTGGGCCCGGTCGTTTACGGGGCCGGCGAGACCGACGCGAAGGACACGATGGAGAGCGTCGTCGGACGCCTCCTGACCGAAGCCGGGAAGACCGTTTCGACCGCCGAGTCCTGCACCGGGGGCTTGATCGCCGAGCGGTTCACCGACGTGCCCGGATCCTCCGCCTACTTCCTGGGGGGGGTCGTGTCCTACTCGAACGAAGCGAAGGCCGCGATGCTCGGCGTGCCGGAGGACGTGCTCGAGGCCCATGGGGCGGTATCGGAGCCGGTGGTGCGTGCCATGGCGGAAGGGACGCGCGAACGCTTCGGGAGTGATTTCGGGATCGCGACCTCCGGGATCTCTGGGCCGGGAGGCGGAACGGCGGACAAGCCGGTCGGGCTCGTCTGGATCGCGCTGTCGAGTGAGGCCGGGACCCACGCGGACTCCTTCGTCTTCCAGGTCGACCGGAGTCGCCACCGGCGGCTGACCGCGCAGGTCGGTCTCGACTGGATCCGGCGGAGCCTGATCGGCGCGGAGCTCGTCGGGCCTTCGCTGCTGCGGCGCTCCGGCGGTGGGTCGGCCCCCGGCGGATCGAAGTAGGCGTCGAAAAGAGAGAACAGGCGCGCTGCCCTGAATCGGCGGTCGCGGCGAACGAGCGAAACGAAACGAACCCATTCCGGGCAACCGGATATCGAGACGAGTGAGAGGAGAGACGAGATGGCACGAGGCAAGAACGCGACGCCCAAGGCGAAGGTGGAACGAGGTGGCGTCGCCGAAGACGCGAAGTCGAAGGCGATCGAGCTCGCCGTGTCCAGCATCGAGAAGCAGTTCGGCAAGGGCGCCATCACGAAGATGACCGACGACGCCGTGGATCACGCGATCCCCTACTTCTCGAGTGGAGCGCCGAGTCTCGATATCGCGCTCGGGATCGGCGGATTTCCGCGTGGCCGTGTCGTCGAGATCTACGGTCCGGAATCGAGTGGTAAGACGACTCTGACCCTCCACGCGATCGCGGAGGTCCAGAAGGTCGGTGGGGTGGCCGCCTTCATCGATGCCGAGCATGCCCTCGACGTGAACTACGCGCGCCGCCTGGGCGTGAACGTGGACGAACTGCTGGTCTCCCAGCCGGATACTGGAGAAGAGGCCCTCGAGATCGCGGACGTGCTGCTCCGCTCAGGCGCGATCGACCTCGTGGTCGTCGACTCGGTCGCGGCGCTCGTGCCGCGGGCGGAGATCGAGGGCGAGATGGGCGATACCCACGTCGGTCTCCAGGCCCGTCTGATGAGCCAGGCGCTGCGGAAGCTGACGGGCACGGTCTCCAAGTCCGGTGCGACGGTGATCTTCATCAACCAGATCCGTATGAAGATCGGCGTGATGTTCGGCAGCCCGGAGACGACGACGGGCGGCAACGCGCTCAAGTTCTACTCCTCGGTCCGCGTCGACGTGCGCCGAATTGCGGCGATCAAAGAAGGCGACGAGGTCACGGGCAACCGGACCCGAGTCAAGATCGTCAAGAACAAGGTGGCGCCGCCGTTCCGACAGGCCGAGTTCGACATCATCTACAACGAGGGCATTTCGCGTGAGGGTGACTTGATCGACCTCGGTGTCGATGAGGGAATCGTCGAAAAGAGCGGCTCCTGGTACTCCTACGGCGACGAGCGGATTGGTCAGGGTCGCGAGAAGGCGCGGACCTTCCTCAAGGAGAATCCGGACATCTGCTCCCGCCTTGCCGAAGAGGTCTACCTCGCGAAGGGGCTCAAGCTCGCCGTGCCGGCAAAGGGCCCCGAAGAGGGCGACGGCGCGGAGGATGCGCTGAACGAGGAAGCGCCGGAGGCGTGATTCCACACGGGCTGGCTCGAGGCCCGGTCGTTTCTGGATCGAAATGAACGGCGCGCGTTCCGTGAGGAGCGTGCGCCGTTCCCGTTTTGCGGGCCCTGACGGGCCCGGGCGGCGAGCGCATTCGAAGCGCTGTGCCTTCGCCCTGGTTTCCGCGGTGGCGGATCTTGCTCGTGTGTCCTCGGACGCGCATGGAGTCCGCCAACACCCTGGCTTCGTTCCCTTTTGCTCCGTGCCGGAGGTCCAGAGGAGGTCTTTTTCAGGCCCCGGCGGACACGGGCGTCTCCCCGGGTCGGTCTCAAGGAAGTCTCCTCGACGGTCGAAAAGAGGACAGACCTGGCAGGCCCCGATGCCCGACCTGCCGGTCGATTCACCGCCGGGATCCGGGGGACCAGAGACTCTGATGGAACTGAACGAGATCTTGAAGGTCGCCATCAAGGGCGGTGCCTCGGACATCCATCTGAAATCGGGGCTCCCGCCGATGTTCCGCGTCGATGGCGCGCTGGTCCCGCTCAAGAACGGCGAGCGGATCCTGCCCGACGAGCTCCAGCAGATCGCGTTCTCGATCATGAACCCGATCCAGAGGGCACGCTTCGACGAGAACCGTGAAGCGGACCTCGCATACGGGATTCCGGGCCTCGGCCGCTTCCGTGTCAACGTCTTCCAGCAGCGCGGCACCGTCGGAATCGTGTTCCGCGTCATCCCCTTCGGCGTCAAGACCATCGAGCAGCTCTACCTGCCCAAGGTGATCGAGAAGATCTCTCAGGAGCACCGCGGCCTCGTCCTCGTGACGGGCACGACGGGCTCCGGAAAGTCGACCACGCTCGCCGCGATGATCGAGCACATCAACGCCGAGCGAACGAGTCACATCATGACCGTCGAGGACCCGATCGAGTTCCTCGTCCGCGACCGTCGGTCGATCGTGAACCAGCGCGAGATCGGCGTCGATACCCATTCCTTCTCCGCCGCGCTGCGCGCCGCGCTCCGGCAGGACCCCGACGTCATTCTCGTGGGCGAGATGCGCGACTTCGAGACGATCGAGACGGCACTGACCGCGGCGGAGACCGGCCACCTCGTGATGTCGACGCTGCATACCCTCGATGCCACGGAGACGATCAATCGCATCATCTCCGTCTTTCCGCCCTACCAGCAGAAACAGGTCCGGCTCCAGCTCGCGACGATCCTGAAGGCCGTCATCTCTCAACGCCTCGTGCCCCGGGCCGACGGGAAGGGCCGTGTACCGGCTCTCGAGGTCCTGGTTTCGACCGCCTTTACTCGCGAGTTGATCGCGGATAAGGACCGGACGAAGGAGCTGCCCGACGCGATCGCCAAAGGCCATACGACCTATGGTATGCAGACCTTCGACCAGTCGCTGATGGGCCACGTGAAGAACGGCCTCGTGACCTACGAAGAGGCACTCAAGCATGTCTCGAACCCCGACGATTTTGCGCTCCGTTTCCGCGGCATCGCTTCGACCTCGGATTCCGACTGGAACGACTTCGCCGGCGAGGGCGAAGGGGGGAACGCTTCCGACGAGAAGCCCGACGACTGCGGCACCGGCTCGCTGCTCGACGACGACTTCAACATCGATCGTTTCTAGGCGTTGCCTCTCGGCTGCCCCGTCCAGCGCGGTTTCGTGCAGGGAATGGCGCGCCATGCGAAGCGACTGGTCACGCCGGACCGCGGGGCTAGCCTAGCGCCGCTCCGGAACTTCCCGGAGAGAGGCGTGCTCTCGTGTCGAACCCGATTCCTGCTTCCGCTGTTTCTCGAGGCTCCTCTGTTTCCCGCGGCCTGGCCGACTTCCTGAAGCTCGGGACCCCGCTCCTCGCCCTCGTCATGCTCGGCTTCTTCGTTGCCTATCGCTTCGTCGATCCCGCGCCGCCGGACCGCATCGTCATGGCCACAGGGCAGCCCGGCGGCGCCTACGCGGTCTTCGGCGAGGTCTACCGCGCTCGGCTCGCCGAGTTCGACATCGAGGTCGAGCTGCGGGAGACCGCCGGCAGCGCTGAGAACCTGGACCTGCTCGCAGCGGAGGAGGTCGACGTCGCCTTCGTGCAGGGCGGCGTCGCCGGCGCAGAAGCGCGGAAACATCTCGAGAGCCTCGGGAGCCTCTTCTACGAGCCTCTGTGGATCTTCCTGCGGGCGGACGATCCGGCCGAACGCCTCACGGACCTGTCAGGGCGTCGGCTCGGCATCGGCCCGGAAGGCAGCGGGACGATCGAAGTCGCGACCCGGCTGCTCGAGCGTAACGGCCTCGAAGGTCCATTCGACCGCGCACCGATCGCGGAAAGCGTGGACGCGCTCCTCGCCGGGCAGCTCGACGCCGTCTTCCTGATCGCAGGGGCGGACTCGCCCCTCGTGGCGCGCCTGCTCCGTTCCGGCGTCGTTCGTCCGTTCTCGTTCCGAAGGGCCGAGGCCTACACCCGCACGGATCGCTTCCTCGCGCACGTCGTCCTGCCGGAAGGGATGATCGACTACGCACGGAATTTGCCTGCGGCGGACGTCGATCTCGTCGCGCCGACCGCGAATCTCGCGGTGCGCGAATCACTTCACCCCGCGTTGGTCGACCTGTTGGTTCAGACGGCGGCGGCGGTGCACGGGCAGGGGGGGTGTTCGAAGCCCCTGGTGCCTTCCCGACGCCGGTCGCGATCGACCTGCCGCTCAACCTCGAAGCCCATCGCTTCTACGAGTATGGACCGCCCCTTCTTCAGCGCTATCTGCCGTTCTGGCTCGCGACCCTCGTCGATCGGCTGAAGGTGATGCTGATCCCGCTGATCGCGTTGCTGATTCCGGTGTTCCGGCTCTTTCCCCCGATCTACCGGTGGCGGGTCCGCTCGCGGATCTACCGCTGGTACACAGAGCTTCGGGAGATCGACCCGCGCAACCGGACCGGCTTCGACTTTCCTGCGGCGATCACCGAGGCGGACCGCATCGAGCGCGAGGTTGCTGAGGTCGAGGCGCCGGCCTCTTATGCCCAGGAGCTCTACGACCTCCACCTCCACGTGGAGTTCGTGCAGCGCCAGCTCGCCGAGCGCCAGGCTGCGGCCACGGCCGGATCCGAAGCCGAGAACGCGTAAGCGCGCGGATTGCCGCTATATTCCGGCCGCGGCGAGGCCGGCCCACGGCCCCTCGGCGCGCAGTCTGCGGGCGCGGGGTGATCCATCGGGGAGCCGGCGTGCGCCCCGCGCCAGAGCCTAGACGTCAAGAAGACAGGGGTGCCCCATGTCCCTCCCGTCCCGGGAGATCCGAGAGACCTTCCTCCGCTACTTCGAGAAGAACGGCCACCGTCGTGTGTCGAGCGCTTCTCTCGTGCCGGACTCCGACCCGACGCTCATGTTCGTGAATGCCGGCATGGTCCCCTTCAAGCGCCTCTTCCTCGGTGAGGAGACTCGGGACTACACCCGCGCCACGACGTCCCAGAAGTGCATGCGTGTCTCCGGCAAGCACAACGACCTCGAGAACGTCGGCCGCACGCCGCGCCACCACACCTTCTTCGAGATGCTCGGCAACTTCTCCTTCGGCGACTACTTCAAGGAAGAGGCGATCGAGTTTGCCTGGTCGCTGCTGACCGAGGGCGTCGGCTTCTCGCCGGATGATCTGTGCGTCTCCGTCTTCGAAGACGACGACGAGGCCTACGACATCTGGAAGGACAAGATCGGGATCCCCGATTCCAAGCTCTATCGCCTAGACGAGAAGGAGAACTTCTGGTCGATGGGCGACACCGGACCGTGTGGGCCTTGTTCGGAGATCCACTACGACTGGGGCGAACTCGCAGAGCACCCGAACGACGATCCGTCGAGCGAGACCGGGCGCTTCATGGAGATCTGGAACCTGGTCTTCATGCAGTTCAACCGGGATGCGGACGGGGCGCAAACGCCACTGCCGAAGCCGTCGATCGATACCGGGGGCGGTCTCGAGCGTTGGGCGGCGGTCCTCCAAGGCAAACGATCCACGTGGGAGTCCGACTCCTTCACGCCGGTGATCGCGCGGGCCGGTGAGCTTGCGAACGTCGTTCCCGGCGCGAGCGACGAGACGGACGTGTCGCTGCGCGTCGCGGCAGACCATGCTCGGGCGCTGACCTTCCTGATCGGGGACGGCGTGCTGCCGAGCAATGCAGGCCGCGGCTACGTGCTGCGTCGGATCCTGCGTCGGGGCTCCCGGCACGGAAAACTCCTCGGCCAGGACACGCCCTTCCTCCACGGCGTCGCCGACAAGGTGATCGACGAAATGGCGGAGGCGTACCCGGAGCTCGTCGATCGCCGCGCCTACATCACGGATCGAATCAAGCGTGAGGAGGAGCGCTTCCTCGAAACCCTATCGAAGGGCATGGACCTGCTCGACGGCGAAATCGAAGAGCTGAAGGGGAAGGGAGCGACGACGCTCCCGGGCGACACCGTCTTCCGGCTCTACGACACCTTCGGCTTCCCGGTCGATCTGACCGCGGACATCCTCGTCGGTCATGGCATGACCCTCGACCAGGGCGGCTTCGACTCCGCGATGGAAGAACAGAAGGCCCGCGCCCGGGCGTCCTGGAAGGGCAGCGGAGACACCGTGGTCCAGGAGGGCTACGGCCGGATTGCTTCGGACGTCGAGACGAATTTCCGGGGCTACGAGGCGCTGGATCTCGAGGCGCCGATCACCGCGATGCTGAAGGGCGGCGAGGCCGTCGCGAACGCGTCGGCGGGAGACGAGGTCGAGCTGATCTTCGAAGAGACGCCCTTCTACGGAGAGAGTGGCGGACAGATGGGCGACCAGGGGCGGGTCACGACCGACTCCGGTGTCGTCGTCGTGCGAGACGTGCAGAAGCCGGTTGCGGGGCTCTTCGTTCATCAGGGCTTCGTCGAGAGCGGCGAGGTCGTGGTCGATCAGGAGGCGCGTCTCGAGATCGATGCGGCGACGCGCCAGGCGACGGTCCGCAATCACACGGGCACGCACCTGCTCCACGCGGCGCTGCGCGAGACCCTCGGCGAGCAGGCCATGCAGAAGGGCTCCCTCGTCGGCCCCGAGCGCCTACGCTTCGACTTCACCCACGACGCCCCGCTCACCCGGGAAGAACTCGAGACGATCGAGGACCGGGTGAATGAGATGATCGAGTCGAACCAGGGCGGGCAGACTCGGGAGATGGACTACCCGTCGGCGATCAAGGCCGGAGCGATCGCGATCTTCGACGAGAAGTACGGCGACGAAGTCCGGGTGGTCAGCTTCGGCGACTGCTCGACGGAGCTCTGCGGCGGGACCCACGCCAAGGCGACCGGCGACATCGGCCTGCTGAAGATCGTCTCCGAATCCGGCATCGCCGCGGGCGTCCGGCGCATCGAAGCCCTCACGGGCCTCGGCGCGCTCCGCCACATCCGCGAGCAGGAGCGCCTGGCGACCGATGCGGCGGAGACCCTCAAGGTTCCGCTGACGGAGCTGCCTGGCCGGGTCGGGAAGCTCGTCGAAGAGCGCAAGGAAGCCCAGAAGCAGATCGAAGAACTTCGTTCCAAACGCTCGAGCGGCGGCGGTGCGGATGATCTCTTCGCGCAGGCGCGCCCGATCGCAGCGCACGAGGGCGCGAAGGCTATCAGCGGCGTCGTCGAAGATGCCGACGCCAAGGCGATGCGCAAGATGGTCGACGACTACAAGAACCGCCTTGGTTCCGGTGTGGTTTGCCTCGCCTCAGACGCCGGGAAGAAGGCGTTGATCGCGATCGGCGTGACGAAGGACCTCACCGACTCGCTCAAGGCCGGGGACCTGATTCGCGAGGTCGCGGCGGTGGTCGGGGGCGGCGGCGGTGGCCGACCGGACTTCGCGCAGGCCGGTGGGAAGGACCCGCGCAAGGTCGCCGAGGCGATCGCGAAGTTCGACGAACTGGTCGGCTGAGGCATCTCATGAGCTCGGCCCCCCAGCCCTCTCCCGAAGCGCTCTTCCGCCCCGCTCGGCGGCGGACCCGCGTGGTGCGTGTGGGGGACGTCGCGATCGGAGGCGACCATCCGATCGTCGTCCAGTCGATGACGAATACCGACACGATGGACACCGCGGCGACGGTCGAGCAGACGATCCAGCTCGCGGAAGCCGGCTGCGAGATTGTGCGCGTGACCGCACCCTCGATCCGAGACGCGGAGAACCTGCGCGAGATCCGCAAAGGCCTCACCGAGGCGAAGGTCCACGTCCCGCTCGTCGCGGACATCCACTTCACGCCGAATGCCGCGATGATCGCTGCCGAGATCGTGGAAAAGGTCCGGGTCAACCCGGGGAACTACGCGGACAAGAAGAAGTTCGAGGTCCGCGAGTACGACGATTCGGAGTACGAGGCCGAGATCGCCCGTGTGCACGAGCGCTTCCGCCCGCTGGTTCAAAGGTGCAAGGCAAACGGCGTCGCGATGCGGATCGGCACGAACCACGGTTCGCTGTCCGACCGGATCATGAACCGCTTCGGGGATACCGCCGAGGGGATGGTCGAGAGCGCCCTCGAGTTCCTCGACGTCTGCGAAGACGAATCCTTCCGTGACGTCGTGTTCTCGATGAAGGCCTCGAATACCCAGGTCGCGATCCAGGCCTACCGCCTGCTGGCGGCCCGGCTCGAAGCGCGCGCGCCGGGGGAGCCCTCGTATCCGTTCCATGTCGGGGTGACGGAAGCGGGCGACGCCGAGGACGGGCGGATCAAGAGCGCGATCGGGATCGGCGCCCTGCTCGAGGACGGCCTCGGTGACACGATCCGGGTGTCACTGACCGAGGACCCGGTCCGGGAAGTCCCGGTCGCTCGGGGCATCGTCGACCGCGCGGCCTGCGTGGCTGCGGTGCGCGACGAGCGGGAAGGCCCGATCCATGTGCAGAGCGGGCCCACCCCGGACTACTTCGAGCACGCAAAGCGCGAGACGAGAGCCACGACCTGGGGCGGGCTCGAGATCGGCGGCGAAGCCCCGGTTCGCGTGGAGCTCGAGGTGCCGGACGCCGGCAGCGATCCGGACGGCGCGGCAGCCCGCCTCGCAACGGACCTGTCGGCCCTCACCGACGTCGCATGCGAGTCGCTTCTGCTCGGGATCGGGGAAGCCGCGGCGCTGGCACGCTTCCGAGAGGAGCTCGCGAGTCTTGGCATCGAGATCCCGTGCTCCGCGCGGGTCGCGAACGCGGCCGCAATCGGAGGCATCGGGGAGATCGGACTCGCAAGGGTCGTCGCCACCGTCGGGCCCGACGGCGACGACTCGATCGAAGCCTGCCTGTCCGCGGCGGCGGCAGCGGGTCTCTCCCTCGAGATCGAGCTCGATGCGCCCGACGACGCGATCCCGGCGCTGGTGGCGAAGCTGGGGGAGGGGGGCGAAGCGGTCAGCCTCGCTCCGGCCGCCTCGCTGCACGAAGTGCGGGTGCTCATCGCGAGTCTCGCCGATCAGGGGCGGACGTCCCTTCCGGTCGTCCTGCGGCAGGTCGTGGAAGCGCCCGCGGTCGCTGGGCTCGAGGGCGCGGGGGTGCCCGAAGCGTCCTTGCTGGATGCGTCCGTGCGCCTCGGCGGTCTGCTCTGCGATGGGATCGGTGACCTCGTTTCGCTCCGCTCGGAAGCCGGCGCCGCCGCGGCGGTCGATCTCGCCTATCGCGTGCTGCAGGGCGCACGGCAGCGGACGACGCGGACCGAGTACATCTCTTGTCCGTCCTGCGGCCGGACGCTCTTTGATCTCGAAGAGACGACGGCGAAGATCAAAGCGCGAACCGACCACCTCTCTGGCGTGAAGATCGCCGTCATGGGGTGCATCGTGAACGGCCCGGGCGAGATGGCAGACGCCGACTTCGGCTACGTCGGGTCGGGTGTTGGTCAGGTCACGCTCTACGTGGGGAGAGAAGTCGTCGCGCGTGCGGTTCCCGAGGCGGAGGCCACGGATCGACTCGTCGATCTGATCCGCGAGCACGGGGCCTGGATCGACCCGGCCGGATAGAGCCTCTCGGGGCGGAGGGCGGCGAAGGGCCGTTACCGAACCCGCTGCCCGGGGAGGCGGGCCTAAGGGTCGTTGCCGAACCAGCTGCCCGGGTAGGCGACCTTCGGAAGTTCGCCTTCGAGTTCGCCCAGATGGGCGGACCGCCATTCATCCACGATCGCGACGCTTCGCGCTCCGGAGGTCGTCGGGTGGTCCGGCCCGACGAGCCAGACCGCGATCATCACGAGCACGGACGCGAGGAGGGTGCCCTCTGCCAGTCCGAGCGCGCCTCCGCCGGCCCGATCCGCCCAGCCCAGTCCGGCGAACTGGACTCCCTTCTTCATGAGCCGCCCGACGATGCCGCAGGCGAGGATCGTCGCCATGACGAGCAGGACGCCCGCGATCCAGGTCGCCGTCTTTCCGACGAGTTCGCCACTCGTCCATTCGGTCAACCGGATGGCGACGGGGTCGAGGAAGAGGCGGGTCACGATCGTGCAGAGGCCGATCGCCGCGAGGGATAGCCCCTCGCGCACGAGCCCGATCCAGATTCCCCGGACCATCGCGGCAAAGACGACGGTCGCGGCCACCATGTCGATCAGCGGGAGATCGTTCATCCCTGGAGGCCTCCGGCGTGGCTTCGTCGGCTCACGCGTCGTGCCCGCCGGCGAGGTCGGTAGTCTTCCAGCCGGAGACGGTGGGTTCGCGCAGCGGCTCCGCGGCCTCGGCGGCGCGAAAGGAGAGGTCGGTCTCCGCCTCCGCGGGCGCCTCGGTCACGGTCGGGGAGGCGTTCCGGTTCCGACCGCGTACGAGTCGCAGGTACATACGGGCTTCCTCGTGACCCGGGTCCTTCTCGAGCACCGCGGTCCATTCGCCGATGGCGTCGGTGGTCCGGCCCATCGTGTACCAGGTGAGGCCCAGCTGGATCTGGCTGTCCAGCAGCCCTGCGTGGGCGGCGAGAATCTTCTGGAACTCGGTCGCGGCCTGCGCAGGCAAGCCGGCCTCCCGGAGGGTCACCGCGAGGCGATGGCGGATGTCGTGGAAGGTCGGGCATCGCTCGAGTGCGCCGCGGTACTGCTCGATCGCCGCCCGGCGCTCGCCCGCTTCGACGAGTGCGTCGGCGAGGGCCGCCTGTTGATTCGCGAGCTTGCCTCGGGTCGTCGGGTCGAGCCCTCCTGCGGTCGGTCGACAGAGCTGACTCGCCCGCTCCGCATAGCCCTGACTGCGTTCGTACTCGCCCTGTCGCTCGTGGAGGCTCGCGAGCGCCAGCAGGGCCTCCACGTAGGACGGGTTCAGCCGGATCGCTTCCCGCAGCCGCCCGAGGGCGCCGACGAGATCGCCACTCCGTTCGGCGATCATGCCGAGCATGTAGTGGACGTCTGCGAAGCGCGCGCCGTGGGCGATGAGCCGATGGAGCTGCTCCCGAGCCGCCGCATCGTCTCCGCGCTCGAAGGCGCGCCGTCCCAACATCAGGATTTCTCGATCGCTCGCGACCGCACCGAGCTGGACTCGCCGCGCGTTCGAACGGACCGGCGTCGCCTCGGCGCTTGTAGCGCGCTCGCCCGCCCCTGCAGTGGAAGGCGAGCGGTCGCGTTCCCCCAATGGACTCTGCGGCAGCGACTGATCCATCGCGATCCCCCCGGAAACGCCTCGAACACCCAACGTCGGGGCGGAAGATGCCACCTACCCCCGGACTAGTCGAGAGCCTGCTCCTCCGCAGGCCGATGGGGGCGCCCTGACGATGCTTCTCCTGCCCGCCATCTCGCGTCTCGAGGCGGGCGGCGCCGACCGACTAATCTGCGCGCGCGATTCGCGCCCGGGCGCGGCGTGCCGAAGACGTCTCGGCGTAGTTCTCGACGACGACGTGGTAGAGGCGTAGCGCCTCGTCTTCGCGGCGCATGTTCTCGAGACACACGCCGAGTCGGTAGAGGGCCTTCGCGTCCATGCCGAGGCCCGGATACTCGTCGAGGACGCGGCGGTAACGGGTGGCGGCAGACTGCCAGTGGGTTCGGTCGAGATAGAAATCGGCGATGTGGAGCATGTTCTGCGCGAGGCGAGTGCGCAGCGCGACCATCATCTCCTCGCCCTCGCGCGTCTCGGGCGCGTAGGGGTGGTTCCGGATCAGCTTCTCGAGGGCTGTCGTCGCTTCGAAGGTCGCGCTCTGGTCGCGATCGACGGACTCGATCTGGTTGTAGTGGCACTGGGCCGCGCGAAGCAGCGCGTAGGCGTTCTTCGGGTGCTGGGGATGGAGGTCGGCGAAGTCCTGGTAGTAGGAGAGCGCTTCCTCGAAGCGATCGTCTTCGAAGTAGGCATCCGCGATCTTCAGCTGGGCGCGCTCTTCGTATTCGGAGTAGGGATAGTTGTCGATGATCGCCTGGAACTTCTCGATCGCCGCGTCGTAGTTCACGTTGGGGAAGATCCCGAGGATCTTGCGGCCCTTCAGGATCTCGAGGCCATCGGCATAGAGCTCCTCCGCCGGCGGGATCTCCTCGAAGACGGCGGTGTCCGACGCACAGCCGGCGAGGACGAGGCTCGTCGCCGCCGCGAGCAGGAGCGCGCGGGCAGGGCGGTTCGTTCGGATCCGAGAAGGGGCGATGAGCGACACGGTCGGGTCTCCGGGGGCGCAGGCTATCCATGAGTGGGAGGTCGGTCAATTCGACGCGCTGGCGGGAGCGGGGGGTCCTCCGATTTGCGCTCGAAAGCGAGCTCGAACCGACGCGGTGGACGGATTCCCCCGGTCGCTGCTAGCCTGCGGCGCCTCAATTTCCCCGTCGCCCCCGCATTCATCCGGGCCGAAACGGATGCCCCTCGCGCGGCGCCTTTACGACGGGATTACGGAGAACGAAGACATGGATCGAGAATCGGTGGAACGCCTGCGTTTCGATCGACGGCTCCAGGGCCGTCGCGACTGGGTGGGTCAGGACGCCGCCCAGGCGAACCTCGACGCCCTTCCGGACGTGTCGGACAACATGACCACGGCCGCCGAGCTCGAGGCCGAGGAAGAGGCCGCGCGCGCGAAGGCCGAGGCTGAGGCTGCGTCGGCGCCTCCGGCACCGGAAGCCGCGTCCGAGCCGGCTGCGCCGACCTTCGGTGGCCCGACCTCCGTTGGAGGCGGCGGCTTCGGCGGCGACGGCAACTCGTTCGGCGGCTGAGGGCCGACGGCTCTTTCGGGAGCTGCACGCGGGCTGACCGCTTCTCTCTGAAGCGGGTCGCGTCCGTCCCCCTCGCTGCGGGTTCGCCTTCGGCATGATCAAGGAGAAGCTGGGCCACCGCATCGACGGTTGGATCCACACTGCCTTCCCCTTCCTTTTCTGGCGACCGATTTCGCCGGACGCGATGACCGTCGTAGGGACGCTCGTCGCCGGTGCGGCGGGGTTCGCCTTCGCGGAGGGGGCGCTGCGCGTCGGTGGCTGCCTGTTGATCGCGGGCGGCTTCTTCGATCTCGTCGATGGCGTTGTCGCACGCCACTTCGGGATCGCGACGCGCTTCGGCGCCTTCCTCGACTCCTCCCTGGACCGCGTAGTCGACATTCTGGCGATGCTGGGTCTGGTGGTGTTCTTCGTGCGGGGGGACGAGGTCGGCTGGGCTTCGCTCTGCGCCCTGATTCTGGTGGCGACCGTACTCACGTCCTATGCGAAGGCCCGGGCGGAGCTTCTGATCGAACGGATGCCGGGTGGCTTCCTCGAGCGCGGGGAGCGGATCGGCCTGCTCGTGATCGGGAGCCTCACGGGGTGGCTCGAGCCCGTCCTCGTGATTCTGGGGGTCGGATCTTGCGTGACGGTCGGCCAGCGATTCCTCTACGCTTACCGTGAGATGGGCCGCCTCGATCGCGAAGACGCCGAGCGGTCCGTTCCCTCGGAAGGAAACTGAACGCCATGGCCGATCCGGAAGACTCGGGCCTCCCGAAGGTCGACTTCTCGACCTTTGTGCTGTCGCTGGGCACGACCGCCCTCTACCAGCTGGGCGCCGTGCCCGACCCCGCGACGGGGCAGACGGTGGAGCCGGACCCGCTCGTCGCGCAGCAGACGATCGATACGCTCGAGATGATCCGGGACAAGACTCGCGGCAACCTCGACGAGGAGGAGCGGAAGCTCATCGATTCGCTGCTCTACGAGCTGCGCATGCGATTCGTCGAGACGGGGCGGTGAAAGCCGGCGCTCCCCCCGACCGCACGCTCTCCCTCCGCGCGCCCGCGAAGATCAACCTGGGCCTGCGGCTCACGGGCCTTCGAGCCGATGGATATCACCTCCTCGAGAGCCTCTTCGTTCCCCTCGGTCTCGCGGACGACATCGAGCTCCGGTGGTGGCGCGAAGCTGAGGCCGAGACTGCCCTCTCGATCGAGATGCCGGCCGAGGCCCGCCTGCCGAAGGCCCTCGCCAACGTGACGGCGGGCCCGGACAATTTGATCTCGCGTGCCGTCGAGGTCTTCCGTGCGGCCCACGGACTCCCGGGCCGGGTCGAGCTCAGCCTGACCAAGAGGATTCCGGCGGGCGCCGGTCTTGGCGGTGGGTCGAGCGACGCGGGGGCCGTTCTTGCGGCGCTGCCCGGCTTGATGGGGGAGAACAGCATCGATTTGCCGGGTCTCGCCCTTGGTCTGGGCGCGGACGTGCCGTATTTCCTGGCGCCAGCACCCGCCCTGGTCACCGGGATCGGGGAGGAGATCGCGCCGGTCGAGCGCGTGCCCCCGCTCGATGTGGTCCTGGCGAATCCGGGGTTTTCCGTCGCAACGGCAGAGGTCTACCGAGTTGCAGACGTCCTGCGCGATTCGTTGACGGGCCCGGAGGCAGGTTCTACGATGCGGGCGATTTCGGAACTGGCGGGCGAAACGGGGGCATGGAGACACGCCCTCGGGGAGCTGCTGGTCAACGATCTCACGCCCGCCGCGATTCGCCTGTGCCCCCCGATCGGTCGATGGCTCGACCGTCTCCGTGAGGCCAACGCGATCGGCGTCGGGATGTCTGGCAGCGGTGGCACGGTCTTCGGCGTCTTCGAGAACGCCGGACAAGCCGAGCAGGCAGCGGCCGAGCTGAAGCGTTCAGACGCTTCGACCGATTCCGACAACCAAACGACCGATGACGGCAGCTGGGTCCACGTGACCCGGGTCGTCGCCAGCAACTGACTGGACTTCGAAACGATTCTTGGGGCGTCGCCAAATGGTAAGGCAGCGGCCTTTGGAGCCGCCATTTGTAGGTTCGAGTCCTACCGCCCCAGCCACTCTTATTCCCAGAGGAAGGGGCGGTCGGAAGAACCCGGCTCCCCTCTGTGACCGACCGCTGCGCCGACACTTCGGCCTGACGACGAACTCAAAGCTGTGGCCAACACCAGCCAGAAGGCGAGACGCATGCAGGATCTCAAGCTGTTCAGCGGGAACGCGAACGTTGCGCTCGCGCGCTCGGTCGCGGCCTATCTCGACATCGAAATCGGTAGTGCCGAGGTCGGGACGTTCAGCGACGGCGAGTGCGCCATCGAGATCGGCGAAAACGTCCGGGGTCTCGACTGCTTCGCCCTTCAGTCGACCTGCGCTCCGCAGAACACGCACCTGATGGAGTTGCTCATCATGGTCGACGCACTCAAGCGCGCGTCGGCCCGCCGCATCACCGCCGTCATCCCGTATTACGGATACGCCCGCCAGGACCGCAAGGTCCGGCCCCGCGTGCCGATCACGGCAAAGCTCTGTGCCGACCTGATCCAGACCGCGGGTGCGGATCGACTGCTCTGCATGGACCTCCACTCCGGTCAGATCCAGGGCTTCTTCAACATCCCCGTCGACAATCTCTACTCGACGCGCCTGATGCTCGACGCCATCGAACGCCGGATCGGCTCCGACGTGACCGTCGTATCGCCCGACGCCGGCGGAACCGAGCGCGCCCGCGCCTACGCGAAGCGACTCGGCGCGAACCTCGCGATCATCGACAAGCGGCGCGAAGTCGCGAACGTCGCCGAGGTCATGAACATCATCGGTGACGTCCAGGGGCAGACCTGCATCATCGTCGACGATATGGTCGACACGGCCGGCACGCTCTGCGAAGCCGCCCGCAGCCTGATCGACGAGGGGGCGACCGCGGTGCACGCCGCGATCACGCACCCGGTCCTGTCGGGGCCGGCGCTCAAGCGGATCGCCGAGTCGCCCCTCGATCAGGTGATCGTCGCCGACACCATCCCGCTCCGCCCCGACGCGGTGGACATGGGCAAGCTTCACGTCGTCTCCATCGCCGCTCCGATCGGCGAGGCGATTCGACGGATCAACAACGAGGAGAGCGTCAGCTCCCTCTTCTAGACCTTCCATCCCAGACGTTGCGCCGATTCAGGTCGACGGACGCACCAAGCAGGGACGATCGAAAGGTCGGTCTCGACGACCTCCCCGAAACCGAAGCGAGAATCGGTGCCCGGGAACGCGAAGACCGACGAGGAGAATGACATGGGTGATGTGAGTTTCGCCGTGGAAGCGCGGGACACCCGCGGCAAGGGCGCGGCGCGCGAGCTGCGACGCAATGGCATGGTTCCGGCGGTGGTCTACGGCGGCGGTCGAGAGGCGACGGCGATCCAGATCGACTCGGCCAAGTTCGAACGAATGCTCGAGACGAGTCACGCTGGCGTGAACACGCTGATCGACCTCGAGGGGTCGGAGGCGGGCGGCAAGACCGTGATTGCAAAAGAGCTCCAGCGGGAGGCGGTCCGTGGCAAGCTGATCCACGTCGACTTCTACGAAGTCGATCTGAGCACCAAGATCGAGGTGTCTGTCCCGATCCGTCTGACCGGTACGCCGGAAGGCGTCGTCCTCGGCGGCGTCCTCGACCAGCAGATGCGCGACGTCACGCTCATGTGTCTGCCGAACACGATTCCGGACTCGGTGGATATCGACGTTTCCGGGATGGAACTCGGTGACTCGCTGCACGTGAGCGACCTGGGTGTCGCCGATGGCGTGGACATCGCGACGGAAAGTGAACTCACCGTGGCGACCGTTCTCATCCCGCGCGGTCTTCGAGATTCGGCGAATGCCGATGGCGACGAGTCGGGCGACGAGGGCGCTGACGACGCGTCCGGCGAAGGCGACGAAGGCGGCGAAGGCTGATCGCCGCGCCGGGGGCGCGGTTCCGACGGTCGCAGCGTCCACGCGGCAGGGGAGGGTCCTGGTGGCCGGACGACTGCGCGCGCTCTTCGACCGGCTCTTCGGCGGAGCGGCTCCGGCCGCGACCGTGGAGGCAGCTCCGGAGCGTTTGATCATCGGCCTCGGGAATCCCGGATCGGAATACGAGCGGACGCGCCACAACGCGGGCTTCCTCGTGCTCGAACGGCTGGCCGAAAGGCAGGGGGCGACCTGGGCGGAGGACGCGGCGCTCGAGGCGCGTGTCTGCTCGTTGGTGCTCGGGAGCGCGCCGGCCCTTCTGCTGGCGCCCCAGACCTTCATGAACCGGTCGGGGCGAAGCGTCCAGGCCGCGATCGATCGTTGGCCCACCCTCAATGCGGCGACGGACCTCGTCGTGGTGTACGACGACCTCGACCTGCCCACGGGGCGAATCCGGCTCCGCCCCTCCGGCGGCGCCGGGGGCCATCGAGGGATGGGGGACATCCAGACGGTCCTCGAGACCAAGGCGATTCCGCGGCTACGCTTCGGCGTCGGACATCCCGGGCGGAGCGGGCAGGCGGTCGTGGACTACGTCCTGGCTCCGTTCCCGGTGTGCGAGGAAGCCGAGCTCGAAGCGGCGATCGACCGGGCTGTGGAGGCGATCGAGCAGATTGCCTCCAGCGGCTTCACCGCCGCGATGGGGCGATTCAACGCGCGACCCTAGATTGTCCGGCCTTGAATCCCAGGGGCGATCCTGACAATCTGGATTGTCGGGCGTTTGTCTGGCTGATAGTGTCCGCGCCATGGCGTCCCCCCGCGCACAGTCCTTCCTCGCGATCGACGAATCGAGCCCCGAGCCCGCGTACCAGCAGATCGCGAGGCAAGTACGGCAGTCGATCGAAGCCGGCACGCGCGCACCCGGCTCCCGCCTGCCGGCGATCCGGACACTCGCCTCCGAGCTGGGCGTCCACCGCGACACCGTCGCGCTCGCGTACGAGTCCCTCGGTGAAGAAGGCTTCGTCGAAGCGCGGGTCGGGTCGGGGACTTTCGTCCGGCCCACGCTCGTGTCCCGGGCGGAAGCGGCCCGAAACGGCGACGGCCGAAACGCGCTCGTCCACGATCGCGACGTCGAGCTCGCCCTCGCGCCGCAGGTCGAGCGCCTGATCACGCTCGAAAATCTACGGCCGCGCTATGCGCAGGATGGGGAGACCGTCGCGCTCCATCGGCTGATCCCGGATCCGCGCTTCTACCCGATCGATGAATTTCGCGCTTGTGTGGATGCGGCGCTCCGGGAAGAGGGAGCCGAGCTCTTCTCGTATGCCTCGCCGGAGGGAGACCTCGAGCTGCGGCGCGCGATGTCGGATCGGTTCGGTCTCTTCGGGATTCAGCACGCCGCGGAGGAGCACGTATTGTGTCACGGCGCGAGCCAGGGGATCTCGCTCGCGCTCCGTCTCTTCACGCAGCCGGGCGACCAGGTGGCGGTCGAGGTGCCGACCTACGCGAACGTGCTGTCCGCCTTCGCGGGGCTCGGCCTGACAGCGGCGCCGGTCGCGATGGACGACGAGGGGGCGGATCCCGAGTCCCTGGATCGCATGCTCGCCAAGCCTGAAGTGAAGGCGTTCTACACGATCCCGAGTTTTCACAACCCTCTCGGTACGAGCACGAGCCTCGCGCGCCGCAAACAGATCCTCGAGATCGCCGAGCGTCACGGTGTCCCGATCATCGAAGATGGCTTCGAGCTGGATCTTCGCTTCCGCGGCGAGGAAATCCCGCCGCTGGCCGCCCTCGACGAGGCGGGGATCGTGGTGCTGCTCTTCTCGTTCTCGAAGTCGCTCTTTCCGGGCGTGCGCGTCGGCTCGCTCTCGGCGCGCGGGCGCGTGCTCGAGGGGCTGGTCGCGCTCAAGCATGCGACGGACCTCTCGGACGCGATGCTCCTCCAGGCGGGGCTTTCGCGCTTCGTGCGCTCCGGCGGATACGACCGTCATCTGGCGAGAATTCGCAAAGTGTTGCGTTCTCGGCACGCCGCCCTCGAGGAGGCCTTGGCCAAGTCGATGCCGGGGGGGACCCGATGGACTTCGCCGGACGGCGGCTACCAGCTCTGGGTCGAGCTGCCAGATGGGATCGACACGCGGGATCTGCTGCCGGAAGCCGCGCGGGCCGGCGTGCTCTTCTCGCCCGGAACGCTCTTCATGCCCGATGCACGGCCCTCGAGCGCGCTGCGTCTGACCGTCGCGGCCGCGACGGAGGACGAGATCGCCCGGGGCGTCGCGGCCCTCGGTGAAGTCGTGAAGCGATCCGGGGAGACGCGTCGCACGCAAGGGCGGCGCCCCGGCAACCACCTCTGACGAAACACGAATCCACTTCCACACGGTAAGGAGGACAGCATGTCCGAACAGAACGGAAGCAATGGCGCGCTGCGCCGCGGCGCGGACGCCTTCGAGTTGAAGGTCGGCCTCGCCGAGATGATGAAGAACGGCGTGATCATGGACGTCGTCGACCCCGAGCAGGCGAAGATCGCAGAGGAAGCCGGAGCGTGCGCCGTGATGGCTCTCGAACGCGTGCCCTCCGACATTCGCAAGGATGGCGGTGTCGCTCGCATGAGCGCGATCGAGATGATCGAAGGCATCCAGAAGGCGGTCTCGATCCCGGTGATGGCGAAGGTTCGAATCGGTCACATCCAGGAGGCCCGGGTCCTCGAGGCGATGGGCGTCGACTTCATCGACGAGAGCGAGGTCCTCACCCCGGCCGACGACGAGCACCACATCGCGAAGCACGACTACAAGGTCCCCTTCGTCTGTGGCGCGCGGAACCTCGGCGAGGCGCTTCGGCGCGTGGGCGAGGGCGCGGCCATGATCCGAACCAAGGGTGAGGCCGGCAGCGGCAACATCGTCGAGGCCGTACGTCAT
The DNA here is from genome assembly GCA_002709835.1 of Deltaproteobacteria bacterium. Taxonomy (GTDB): domain Bacteria; phylum Myxococcota_A; class UBA9160; order UBA9160; family UBA4427; genus UBA4427. Next base: position 2,154 of record PAQX01000049.1, on the reverse strand, counting down.
CTCCGCACCGTCGTCGGCGAGATGCGGGCGATCCAGGCCCTCCCGGAAGAAGAACTGATGTCGACGGCGCGCGACATGGGCGCGCCGCATTCGCTCGTGCAGTACGTGCACGAGCACGGCAAGCTTCCGGTCCCGAACTTCGCCGCGGGCGGCGTCGCGACCCCGGCCGACGCGGCCCTGTGCCGGACCCTCGGCGCGGAAGCTGTTTTCGTCGGCTCGGGCATTTTCAAGAGCGCGGATCCGGAGAAGCGCGCGCGAGCCGTCGTGCACGCCTGCACCCACTGGGAGGACCCGGAAGAGGTGCTGAATGCCTCGCGTGGCCTGGGGAGCGCGATGGAAGGCCTCGAGATGGAGACCCTCGCGGAGAGCGAGCGCCTCGCGAACCGAGGCTGGTAGCGGTCGCGGCGCCGACCCGGGAGGCCGGGGCGGCGCCTGCTTCTTTCCCTTGCTTTCGCTCTTGCTGGAGTGACGCGTGCCCGCTTCTCGACCGATCGTCGGCGTCCTGGGGATCCAGGGCGACATCGAAAAGCACCTGAACGCCCTCGACCGCCTCGGCGCCAAAGGGCGGCGCGTGCTCGCGCCCGGCGACCTGAGCGGCCTCACGGCGTTGATCCTGCCGGGCGGGGAGAGCACGACGATCTCGAAGGGCCTCGTCCGTCACGAACTCGTGAAGCCGATTCAGCAGTATGCCGAGGGCGGCGGCGCGATACTCGGCACCTGCGCGGGGGCGATCCTGCTCTCGCGGGCGTCGCGCAACCACCCGGTGCCGACCCTCGGCCTCGTGGACGTCGAAGCCGAACGCAACGCGTACGGCACGCAGACCGACTCGTTCGTGGCCCCGGCGGACCCGGGTGGGGCGGCGGGGCTCGGTGGCCTGGAGTGCGTGTTCATCCGCGCCCCGCGGCTTCACGCGCCGGGGGAGGGCGTCGAGATTCTTGCCTGTGTCGATGGTGCGCCGGTTCTCGTCCGGGAGGGCAACCGGTTCGCTTGCACCTTCCACCCGGAGTTGACCGACGACCTGCGGGTCCATGCGCTGCTGCTCGAGGCGGGCGGTCGTCCTTGCGAAAGTTGAACAAAAAAGCAGCCGTTTTGTCTAGATTGCAACGAGGAGGTAGCGCTCGACCCTTTTGAGGGGACGGAAGCTGTGGTACCTCTTCGCGCTTCCAAAAGCGGGGTTCGCCGCCGTTCTGGCGTGCGACTCCTCCATCAACCCATCACCTCGGTCATCCCACTGCTCCGCGGAAACCCGCCGCGGAATGGCTTCGTGCGTGACGCACGTCGAGCGCAGGATGGCCCGGTCGCTTCGAGCGGCCGTCCAGGAGGAAAGTTTTGCGGGAATACGAAACGACGTTCATCGTCCAGCCCGAGATCTCGGACGAAGGCAGCCAGGCCATCCTGTCGAAGCTCGACGGGGTCCTCGAGGCCGGCAGCTCCACGCGGCTCATGTGTGAGGATCACGGCAAGCGCAAGCTGGCCTACGAGATCCGTAAGTTCCACAAGGGTCACTACTACACCCTCCAGTTCCTCGACGACGGCGGCGTCGTCCCGGACGTCGAGCGCGCCCTGCGCCTCGAGGAGTCGGTGCTCCGCTTCCTCACGATCCTCGTGACCGAAGAGGTCGAGGACATCGATGCCCGCAAGGCCGTCGCCGCCGAGGCCGAGGTCGAGCAGGAGAAGCGCGCCGCCGAGCGTGCTCAGCGTGAGGCCGAAGAGGCCGCCGCGCGCCGTGAGCAGGAAGAGGCCGAGCGCCAGGCGGCCGCCGAAGCCGCTGCTGCGGGAGAAGCCGCGGAAGGGGAGGCCCCCGCTGCGGAAGAAGCCGCTGCGCCGGCTGAGGAAGCCGCTGCGGAAGAGGCCGCTGCGCCGGCTGAGGAAGCCGCTGCGGAAGAGGCCGCTGCGCCGGCCGAAGAAGCCGCCACCGACGCCACGGGCGACGCGGGCGATGAGGAGACGAAGTCGTGAGCGAAGAGACGCCGCAGCCGCCGAGTGGCCCCGCCGCTGCCATCAACCCTTCTCCGCCCTCGGGTCCCGCTGGGGGCCCGCCCTCGGGTCCTGCTGGGGGTGCGCCCTCGGGTCCTGCTGGGGGTGCGCCCTCGGGTCCTGCTGGGGGTGCGCCCTCGGGTCCTACTGGGGGTGCGCCCTCGGGTCCGCGCGGCG
>PAQX01000048.1 GCA_002709835.1 Deltaproteobacteria bacterium | reverse complement strand
CTTCTTGTGTCGCTGCCGCTTGAGAAGCTTGCGCTGCTTGTGCTTGCGCATCTTCTTTCGGCGCTTCTTGATCACGCTGCCCACAGTGGCTCTCCTCTGGTTCGCGCATGAGGGCGCGAAGCGATCCGGTAAATAGGGAGTCCCCTGCCCTCTGTCAAGCGATTCAGGGCCGTGGACGAGGGCGCCCTCCTGGGCTCTCAGGTCCGCGAGAAGGTACCGACGAACTTGCTTCGTGCGGTCCCCAGGGCCCGATTGACCAGGTGGCGGCGCGGCAGGAAGGGCACGATCGGCAGCCGGCGCTGGCCCAGGGAGGCGATCGTGCGCCGGATCGGCTCATGGCCGGGGTCGATCATCTGCCCACGCCGCAGGTAGCGGAGCGCCTCCGAGCGCCGATCGGAGCGAAGGTAGACCTTCGCGAGATTCAAATAGAGATCCGGGTTGAAGAACTCCTGCTTCGCCGCATCCTCGCAGAGGGTGCGCGCCTCGCTGAAGTCGCCGCCGCTGCGCGCCATCGCCAGGCCGAGGCTCGAGCGGAGATGCGCGTGCTCGGGTGCGTGACCGTGCGCCGCGCGGAGGCAATCCAGGGCGTCTCCGACGCGGTCGTCGTCGAGGGCCTGGAGGCCCCGTTCGAAGAGAGCTCGGGTCTCGTCGTCGAGGGGCTGGCGCGAAGCCCGCCCCGAGACTTCGTGCGCTTCGACTTCTCGGTTCATCGCGGGGTTCCTCCGAGCGGATCGTGTTCTCGGGCTCTCGGCCCCAACCCACGCGCCTATCGGAATGAACGGCTTCCAACCGGAGCAGAAAAACGACGTCGCCCACGGCAGCCGGATTGCGGCGCGCAGGCAAAGCGACAGTAGAGGGGAAAGAGCGGAATCAGTCCTCGATGATCTCGAGGATGTACCGCTTCCTTTCCTTCCCGCTCGCGGCGGCCATTAGCGTCCGGATGGCCGAGGCGTGCGCCCCGCCCTTGCCGATGACTTTGCCCAGGTCTTCCTTGGCCACCTGCAGTTCAAGCACGTGCGCGTGGTCGCCTACCACCTCTTTGATCTGCACCTCTTCAGGGCGATCGACCAGGGCCTTCACGATGTCCTCGATCAGCTGCTTCATCGCTTCAAAACCCCCCGCTGTCACAAAGTGACGCGCATTCGCCAACTCGAACCGCTCAAGCACCCTTCCGGATTCCGCAGGCCGTGGCCATCGGCCCGAAACCGCCGGCTTCGACACCGAGCGTACCGCGGGTCCGGCAGACGCGACGCCGACCGGTCCCGAGGGGGCGCGTCCAGTCAACCGCCATTCCCGAAGCTGCGCAACAGCTAAAGCGCCTCGCAGAGGGTTTTTTTGTGCCCAGCGGTCGATTCGAGCCGCCGCATTTCGATGACCTTGCAACAGCGGGTTCCGATCCGGCGCGTCCGCCGTGAAGCGCGGCGAGCGCTGGTTGAGCCGGTGAGCCAGCCGTGAAGCGCGGCGGGCACTGGTTGAGCCGGTACGTCAGCCGTGAAGCGCGGCGAGCGGTGCGTGGGCCGGTGCGATCGGCGCATGGCTGTGCGGAGGAAGGTCGTCCGCGTATCGCGTGATCCCCCGCTCGACGATCCGTGCTTCCTCGGCGATGCGCTGGGCGTTTCGAAGAACGCGCTCGAGCAGGCCTTCGTCGCAGAGCGGCACGATCGCATGTCGGGCCAGGAGATCTGCTGCGTCCCCCGGCTCGAGACGGTCCGTCCAGGCGAGGTCGGCTTCCGCGACACGCTCGAGTTCGTGCACCCGTACCTCGAAGGGCAGGCGCGGATCGATTGACTCGCTCCAGGGCGCCCGGAACAAGCGCAGGCAACCACGCTCTTCTCGCACGAGCAACGCGCTTCGACCGAGCAACGAAGGACGCGGCACGCTCCAGAGATCCCCGGGGCGATGCGGCGCTTCACCCAGGCGAAGACGCGCACCGCCCTCGTAGGCCTCGGCGCTGGCGCTCAGACACAGGCCACCGCGGGCGATGGTCCGGTGGAGCACGATCCATTCGTCGATCGGGCAGCGGAGCGGGTACGCGCGGGCCCTCGCGGTCTCCGCGGAGACGATGATCTCTCCCGTACGGAACTCGCGATCGAAACGGGCGAGCTTCTCGCGTCGGCCCCTCTTCGAGAGACCGAGCATCCAGTCGCCTTCGGCGAGTCGGGCCACCTCGAAGGTCGAGGCCCCCACCGAGTAACGATCTCCTCCCAGGTCGGCCTGGGACGGGGCATCGACGCGCAGGCCGACATGGACCTCGGGCTCGCGCGGCAGACACTGGAAGGAAGAGACGGGCGATTCGGGCCAGTCCCACTCGTAGACCTCCGGCACCTCGATCCCGACCTGGATCCCCGCGATCGAAATTCCCCGGAGTCGCGTCCTCGCCATCTTTCCCCCTACTCCACGATCGGGGCGTTTCGCCATCCGCGTGAAGACTCTGAACCGATTCCCTTCAGCAATCGGCAACTCACCGGCAACCTTGAGCGGATGGCCAGCGAAGAGTCCCTGGAGACCCGAATTTCGGGCCAGCACCCGGCCTCCTCGACCGAGGAAGACCGGAACCCATCCTCCGGCGAAGTACCTCGTCCGCCACAGAAACCGCCGGGGTAGATGCGTTCCCGGTTCTGGGGTACCCATGGCGCCGCGCGGCACCCTGCCCAGGCGAACCGCCCCGCGCCGGCCTTCGCGCCGCCCCGCAAGTCGACGAGGAGGAATTCGGATGGCCCAGCCCGTCGTCACGACCCGCATCCTCCGCCGGCTCCTCAAGACCGGGGCCCACTTCCGGGCCGAGAAGCTTCTAGAGCGGATCCATCCGGCCGATCTCGGCCCGCTCCTCGCGGACCTGACGCCGGACGAGATCCGGATCGTCATCGACCTGCTCTTCAAGCATCGCCGCGCAGCCACGATGCTGATCGAGCTCCCTCACGACCTGCTCCCCGAAATCCTCGATTCGGTCTCGGACGAGCGGCTGGCGGAGGTACTCGACCGCCTGGAACTCGACGACATGCTCGAGCTGGTGGAGGCGATTCCCGAGGAGCGCCGCAGCAGCGTGCTCAAGCAGCTCCCGGTCGCACGCCGCGAGGAACTCCGCCACGCGGAGCTCTATCAGCCGCGCAGCGCCGGGCGCGCGATGACGACGAACTTCTCCGCCCTCGATGAGAAGATGACGGCGCAGGAAGCGATCGACTCGCTGCGCGCCGCCGGTCTCGAAGCGACCGACGCGATCCTCTACCTCTACGTCGTCGACGAGCTCCAGCGTCTGACGGGCGTCGTGCCGATCCGGCGACTCGTCACCGCCCAGCCGGGTACGCCCGTCCGCGAGCTCGCGATCCGCGAGATGCTCTCGACCGGCCCGGATGCGGACCAGGAGGAAGTCGCGCAGCTCGTCGCCCGCTACGACCTCCTCGCGATTCCGGTGACGGACGTCGACGGGACGATGCTCGGCGTGATCACCGTCGACGACGTGATCGACGTGATCACCGAAGAGGCCACTCAGGACATCTACAACCTGGCCGGCCTCTCGGAAGAAGATCGCGTCTTCACCTCCGCCCGCGTCTCGATCCGCAAGCGCCTGCCCTGGATGCTGGTGAATCTCGTGACGGCCTTCGCCGCGGGGGCGATCGTCGGCCTCTTCGAAGGCACCCTCGAGCAGATGGTCGGCCTCGCGATCTTCCTCCCCGTCGTCGCCGGCATCGGCGGCAATGGGGGGATCCAGACCCTGACCGTCATCACCCGCGCGATCGCCCTCGGCGAGATCGAGTTTTCGAGCGGCGTCCGCGCCGTCGGCAAGGAGATGGCCGTCGGACTCGTGATCGGCAGCGCCGCAGGACTCGTCTCCGGGGGCGTCGCCTGGTTCCTTCACGGCAACCTGTGGATGGGCGTCGTGCTCTTCGCGTCGATGGTCGTGACGATGGTGACGGCGAGCCTCGTCGGGGCCGCGGTCCCCCTCGCGCTCAAGGCCCTCAAGCAGGACCCGGCGCTCGGTTCGGGGGTCCTCGTCACCTTCGCGGTCGATGCCCTCGGCTTCTTCTCGTTCCTGGGGATCGCGACGCTGCTCCTCGACCGGATGACCTGAAGCCTCCGAGCGCGCTTCACGTCGTGCCGTAGGTCTCGTCGAGATAGGCCAGGATCTCGGCCCTCTCGAACATCTCGACGCCCGTGTTGGGGTCCACGAGATAGGGCACCTGCATCTTGCCCGAACGCTCGACGAACGCTTCTCGGGCCGCGGATCCCCGGGCCACGTTGTGGAGCGTGTAGGTCAGCTCGAGTTCGCAGAGCCGCTCCCGCACGAGTCGACAGAACGGGCTGGCCTCGAAGCTGTAGAGCGCGAGGGGACCTTCGGGGGCTTTCGACGGCTTCACGAATGCGCCCGCCGGCCCGCGCCCGATCCCCGAGAGCGCGACGGCGATCGTCGCGGGCGCGCTGCCTCGGATCATCGCCGGCGCGCTGCCCTGACCGTACTCGGAATAGAGATAATCGACGATGTCGGCGGACTCGTACATCTCGACCCCGCTGTTCGGATCGATCAGATAGGGGAACTGGGCCTTGCCGCCCCGCTCGACGAGCTCATCGCGGAAGCGGTGGCCGCTCTTCGGACAGGGTCGGATTTCCGCCTCGAGATCGAGGATCGAGAGCGCTTCCCGCACCTTGCGACAGAACGGACAGCCCTCGAATTCGTAGATCACGAGGCGCTTTTCCGGCCGCGCACCGACCGCCCCGACCTTCAACCCCAATCCACCGCGCAGAATCGTCGTCACCGTTGCCGTTGCGACATCGAAGAAGCCCATCTCGTCTCCCTTCCTCAGCGCCCGGCCGCGACCCGCGTCGCGGCCTCGCCGGCGTGGACGCCGACGCGCTCCCAATGCCCATCGCCGCCGCGCCGAAGCTCGTACGTCGGCCAGTACTCGAGATCGAGCTTGAGCGTGATCACGTCGGGCTTGCCGTCCAGGTCGAGCGTCTCGAGGCGGACCGCTTCGCGGTCGGCCTTGCCCGACACCACCGCGAGGAACGCGTCGAGATCCTCAACGGGCTGCCCATCGACTTCCACGATCCGGCTCGTGGCTTCGAGGCCATAGCGCGTCGAAGGGGATCCGAACCAGTGGCGCGAGACGTAGACCCCGCCGCGCGGGAGGCCGTACTGACTCGAGAGCGCCGGGTGCGCCCCCTGGAGCAGCGCGCCTCCCCAGAGCACCGCGCGCGTCGTGCCCTCGCCTGAGCGCAGAGCCGGATCGACTTCCTGCGTGAGGACCTGTCCCTCGCGCAGCAGGGCGATCTCGACCGTGCCGCCCCGACTCACGCCGTAGAGATCCCGCACCCGGGATACGGGTTCGCCGTCGATCGAGAGGATCAGATCCCCTTCGGCGAAGAGCGCCTCACCCGGCAGCCCCTGCGTTCTTCGCACGACCGATAGCACCCGCTTCGTCCGCGGCGCATGTTTCTCGATCCGCCGTGCCTGTTCCTCGGACAGGCCTCGATCACGCGCCGCCGCGAGCGTCAGGGGCTCGAGCTCGATACCGAGGGAATGCCACCCGACCGGCTCACCCTCCACGAGCGGCTCGATCATCCTGGCCACGTGATAGGCCGGGATCGCGCCGAAGAACCCTTCGGAGGCCCCACTGCCCATCGAGAAAGAAGCCCAGAACGAGAGCACCCTCCCCCGGCGATCCGCGAGGACCCCGCCCACTGTCTGCGCCGGATCCTCGACGCTCGCGACCTCGAGGTTCGCTTCCCGGAAGCGCGGCGGATGGGTCATCGTGAGCTGGACCGGCTCGCTTCGCGCAATCCGCGTCCGCCGGGAGACGACCCGCTCGGTCGAGGTCAGCCCGACGAGCCATACGTCGTCGCCGGCCTCGAGATCCACGTCCCGCAGCTTCGCGGCCCGGACCGCCGTCTCCCCGATCAGCGCGGGGTCGTATCGGACGACCGCCAGATTCCGCTCTGGATGGAGGTAGACCAGTTCTCCCGGCACCTCGACGGCGCCGCCGAAGGTCAACCGGATGTCCGCCAGCGCAATCGGCACGGTCTCGCGGTCGACCAAGACGAGCCCCTGCTCCGTATCGACGATCAGACCGGCACCACGGAACTGGTCTCCGTGCACACCGTCCAGGCGATACGGGATCGAGGTCGTGACCATCACGAGAGAGGAGGCAATTCGGCGAACGGCATGAGGACCGTCGACCTCCAGGTCGGTCTCACCCCCGCGGATCTCTGCCGACGGCGGAGGCCGCGGCGAATCGGCGCAGGGCCAGCGACCGGTCGCGTCGTCCCGGCGGCAACGGCGCATGGAGAACCAACGGCGATCGTTGCGCAACAACGCGACGAGCGGAGAGCGAGGCTGGCCGAGCCGAAAGAATCGGACCAGCATCTTCGCATCGTGGGGCTGCGCAGCAATGACGGCCTCGAAGCGCTCGAGGCTCGGCGTCGGTTCGCCCGCCACTTCCGTGATCACTGAGCGGCGCGTGATTCCTGCGCCCCCGAGCGCGTATCCACCGGTAGCGACGTAGACGCCGGCGATCGGGACGGAGGCGTTGCGCGCCATGTGATACGAGAGCGGGTTCAAGACGCCGCCGCCGTATTCGAGGTACTCGTCCGGGGTGATCGCATGCAGATCGCTCACCTCGAGCTCCACGCGCAGCGGCTCTCCGCCGCGCTCCAGATCGAGGGCGACACGCCCCCCGACGCGAGCGTCCAGCGCCGATTCGATCGGCAGGAACGCGTTGATCGGCCGCCCTTCGACCCCGACCAACACGTCGCCGGGGCGGAGCACGCCGTCGCCCGGGCCGCCGGGCACGACTTCGCGCACGACGATCATGCCCGTGCCGTCCGGGAAGGCGGAGCGGATCCGAGCCTCCGTGTCTCCATCCAGACCAAGGCGCCGCACTTCGTCGAAGGGCAGATGGGCGAAGACGGTCTGGATCGTGCCGCGCGAAACCGGACGCCCCGACCTCAGGAGGTCCACGGCCCGCTTCACGCGGTCGAGGGGCAGGTAGTAGCTCGATGCCGCGGATCGCTTGCCCGCGGCGTTCAGGGCGATGACGTTCCCGTCGATGTCGATGACCGGCGAGCCCGAAGAGCCGCCGGAGGTCCCGGAGGCGGCCTGGATGTAGAACGTGTTGAAGTCGTTGAAGGAAGCACGGCCGTATTCCGGCGCATCACGGTCGAGCCGGGCGATCGTGCCCTGGAGGATCGAGAGCTTCTCTCCCGCGTCGTTGCCGACGACGCGGATCTCGGTCCCGACCCGCGCGCGATCCGGCGAGAGGGTCAGCTCGCCGGTCTCGATGAAGCGGACTTCGGCCGGGTCGTAGCGGAAGAGCCCGAAATCGTGGACCGGGTCGCGGTAGACCGCCTGGACGTCGACCTCCTCGTTGTTCAGAAAGACCGCCTCAGCGACGACGGGTCCTGGCGTGACCACGTGACGGTTCGTGAGGATCAGCCCCTGCTCGGCGTCGACCACGAAGCCGGTCGCGGTCGAGGTCCCTGCCGTTCCGTCGTCGAACGCGCGTGGCGACGCGACGCGCAGGACCACCACCGCGCTCGCGACGCGATCGAGGGTTTCTTCCCAGGCACGGGCCTCGGTCACGGCGTATGCGGCAGAGGCCGCCCCGAGTCCGATCCCGAGCAAGACGATCACGGCGAGCCCGCCGGCGAGAACGCTCCTCAAGAGACCCCCTGCGAATCCGCGGCGACTATTTCGCAGCCACCATGCCGGGCAGCACCCGATCGAGGTACTGCTTCACGTATTTGCCGAACACGTCCACCTCGAGATTCACCGGATCTCCGTCCGAGAGGTCGGAGAGCGTCGTGACCTCGAGGGTGTGCGGGATCAGTGCAACATGGAAGCCGTCTTCGACGACCTTCACGACCGTGAGAGACACCCCTTCGATCGTGACGGATCCCTTGTCGACGAGCTGCCCCGCGAGCTCAGGGTCGCACTCGATGTGGAGTTCGACCTCGTTGCCATCGAGGCCGGTCCGATCCAGGCGGCGGACACGGCCGGTTCCGTCGACGTGCCCCTGCACGATGTGCCCGTCGAAGCGGGCCCCCGCGCCCATGGCGCGTTCGAGGTTGACCCCGTCCCCCTCCGCGAAGCTGCCGACGCGTGTCACGTCGAGGGTTTCCCGGATCGCCTCGAAGGTGAACCGCGTCCCGTCGATCGTGGTCACCGTCAGGCAGCAGCCCGCCACGGCGATCGAGTCTCCGAGCCCCACCCCCTCCGAGATCGGCCCGAGGTCGATCACGAAGCGGGAGAGGTCCGAGAGGGCCTCGATGGATTCGATGCGGCCGACGTGTTCGACGATTCCGGTGAACATGATCTCCGGACTCTAGCGCCCCGGCGACGAAGCGAGGTCGGCCCGCCCTTCAGCCTCCGAACCGAGAGTCGATCTCGCGCAGCATCTGATCCCGGACGGCCCCGTAGTCGGCGTCGAGCTCGATCGGGGGGTTCGGGTGCTCGGAGACGATGTTCTCGAGCTCCATCGAGTGGTAGGCGAGCTTCGAGTCGACGAACTTGAGCCCGTGGGCCGTCGACACGACGACCACCTGGTCGCTCGACTTCACGAGGCCTCGAGCCTGGAGCTTGCGGAGCGCGACCAGTGCCACACCCGTGTGGGGGCAGTTGAACAGCCCCGTTCGGTCCGCCTTCGCGCATTCCTCGAGAATCTCCGACTCGGTCGCCTGCTCGACGACGCCGTCGTAGCGTTTGAGAGCGTCCACGGCCTTCTTGTAGGAGACCGGGTTCCCGATCTGGATCGCCGACGCGACGGTCTTCCGAGCCGCGATCGGCTCGAAGACCTCGAAGTCCTTCTGATAAGCCAGATAAAGCGGGTTCGCGGCTTCGGCCTGCCCGACGCAGATCCGCGGACGCTTCGAGATCAGGCCGAGTTCGAAGAGCATGTCGAGGCCCTTCGCCAGGGCTGAAACGTTGCCCAGGTTGCCGCCCGGGATCACGATCCAATCCGGCACCTGCCAGTCGAGCTGTTGGACGATCTCGAGGCCGACGGTCTTCTGCCCTTCGACGCGAAGACTGTTCATCGAGTTCGCGAGGTAGACCCCGTCGTTCGCCGCGACCTGCTTCACGATTTCCATGCAGCCGTCGAAATCCGTGTCGAGGGCGAAGACGATCGCACCGTTCGCGACGGGCTGGATCAGCTGCGCGAGGGAGATCTTGCCCCGGGGCAGGAACACGATCGCCGGGATGCCCGCCGCCGCCGCGTACGCCGAGAGCGCGGCGGACGTGTCGCCGGTCGAGGCACAGGCCACCGCCGGAATGTCCGCGCCGTTCGCGATCATCTGCTTGACCTGCGAGACGAGGACCGTCATTCCGAGATCCTTGAAGGACCCCGTGTGCGAGTTGCCGCAGAGCTTGAGCCAGAGGTCGTCGAGNCCGATCTCGCGGCCGTAGCGCTCCGCCCAGAAGAGGTTCGTGTGTCCCTCGTACATCGACACCACGTTTTCGTTGTCNATGTCGGGGAGGACCCANTCCTTCTTGCCCCACACGCCGGAGCCGTAGGGCCATTCGTTCTTCCGCCCACGGCGTTCGAAGCGNTCGCGCCACTCNGCCCCNCTCGTCTTCTTGAGCTCGTCCATGTCGTGCACGACCTGGAGGAGCCCCCCGTCCGAATCCGTGTAGACGACCTCGTCGAGGCCGTAACGCTCATCGGGCTTGTCGAGGGATTCGAACCAGGCGCGAGGCTGCGGCTTAGCGTCTTCGGTCATGACTAGACGTCCTTTTCGATGCGAATCACGCGGGGCGCTTCCGTCACCTCGGCGAGTTTGCCGATCTCCTCGAGAGCTGCGCCGAGGGCTGCTTCACTGGCGGTCTGGGTCAGCACGATGACCGGCACGGTGTCGGCGCCGGTGCCACTCTCGCGCTGGACGACCGAGGCGATCCCGACGCCCTCTTCTCCTAGGGCCCCGGTGATCCTGCTGAGCACGCCGGGCTCGTCCTTCGCGGTGAAGCGGAGGTAGGCGCGGCCCAGGACCTCGCTGGCCGGGACGGTCTCCTTCGGCACGATGTGCTGCGGCAGGTAGCTGAGCGGCGCCACCGGTCCGGCTTCACCGCGCTTGATCTCGCGGGCGATTTCGATCAGGTCGCCGACCACCGCGCTCGCGGTCGGCATCTCGCCGGCGCCCGCGCCGTAGTAGAGGGTCGGGCCGACCGCGTTGCCGATCACCTCGACCGCGTTCATGGCGCCATCGACGTTCGCGAGCATGCTCGTCTTCGGGACCATCGTCGGCTGTACCCGCGACTCGATCCGCTCGGTCCCGCCGTCGCCGCGGTGGCATTTGGCGACGCCCAGCAGCTTGATCTTATAACCGAAGTCGTCGGCCAACTCGAAGTCGAGGGGCAGCAGGCCGCGGATGCCCTCGGTCGGAATCTCTTCGAAGACGACCTCGGCACCGTACGCCATGGTCGTGAGCAAAGCGAGTTTGTGCGCCGCGTCGATCCCCTCGACGTCGAAGGTCGGGTCCGCCTCGGCATAGCCGAGATCCTGAGCCCGCTTGAGGACGACGTCGAAGTCCTCGCCTGTCGACTCCATCTCGGTCAGCACGTAATTCGTCGTGCCGTTGAGGATCCCCAGGACCGTCTCGATCTGGTTCGCGGCGAGCCCCTCACGGAGGGAGCGGAGGATCGGAATGCCGCCTCCAACCGCCGCCTCGAAGGCGATGTCGAGACCCTTCTCCGACGCAGTCCCGAAGATCTCCCGGCCGTACATGGCGAGGAGCGCCTTGTTCGCGGTGACGACGTGCTTGCCCGCCTCGAAGGCCTCGAGGATGAACTTCTTGGGTACGTCGTAGCCGCCGATCAGCTCGATCACGATGTGGACGTTCGGATCGGCGATCAGCGCGCTCGCGTCGGCATCGAAGCGGATGTCCGTGAGGTCGACGCCGCGGTCCGTATCCTGATCGAGGTCCGCGATCCGGACCATCCGCAGCGGGAAACCGAGGCGCTGCTCGATCTCCGCGGCGTTGTCCTTGAGAACCTTGACCACGCCCGTGCCGATGGTCCCGAAGCCGATCAGTCCGACGCCGATGCCGTCCTGGTTGCCGCTCATCTCAGTCTCCTCGAGGTCCGGGATCACCGCCGGACCGATGGTGCATTGCTTCTCCGGGCAGCCTGCGGCTGCCCCTGACGCAGCTGACGACTGCGCCTCACACAGTCTACGGCTGCGCCTCGCGGAAGAAGCGACGGATTCCCCGGACCGCCTGGCGAATCCGATGTTTGTTCTCGACGAGCGCGAAGCGCACGTGCCCCTCGCCGCCCTCGCCGAACCCAACGCCCGGCGAGACCGCGACGCCCGCCTCCTTGAGCAGGCGCTTCGAGAACTCGAGGCTGCCGAGCTGTGCCCAGGGCTCGGGGATCGGTGCCCAGACGAACATCGTCGCCAGCGGCTTCTCGATCTTCCACTGCCCTTCCCCGGGTGCGGCCAGGCCGTCGATCAACACGTCCCGACGCTCTTTGTAGACCGCGCAGTTCTCCGCGACGCAGTCCTGCGGTCCACGCAGCGCCGCGATCGCGCCAATCTGGATCGCCTGAGGCATGCCGTAGTCGAGGTAGGACTTGATGCGCTTCAGGGCGTGGATCATCTCCGGGTTGCCGCAGGCGAACCCCACACGCCAACCGGCCATCGAGTGGCTCTTCGAGAAGGAAACGAACTCGATCGCGATGTCCTTGGCGCCGGGCACCTCCAGGATCGACGGCGGCTTGTAGCCATCGAACGCGATCTCCGCGTAGGCGAAGTCGTGCAGGATCATCAGGTCGTTCGCGCGCGCGAAATTGACGATCCGCTCGAGAAAGGGCAAGTCGATGATGTGGGTCGTCGGGTTGGCCGGGAACGAGATGATCAACATCTTCGGCTTCGGCCAGGTTCGCGACACCGCCTGCTCGAGGTTCTCGATGAAGTCGCTCTCGTGGTTCAGCGGAACCTTGCGGAGATCCGCACCGGCGATGATCACCGAGTACTGATGGATCGGATAGGCCGGGTCGGGCACGAGGACGACGTCGCCGGGGCCCCCGGTCATGAGGACGAAGTGGCTGAGCCCTTCCTTCGCACCGATCACGGCGACGGCTTCGGTCGCGGGATCGAGGTCGACGTCGTGGCGGCGCTTGTACCACTCGGTGATCCCGGCGCGCAGGTTCGGCAGGCCCTGGCTCGAGGAGTAGCGGTGGTTGCGCGAGTCCTGGGCCGCCTCGCAGATCTTATCGACCACGTGCTGCGGCGTGGCGAGATCCGGGTTGCCCATTCCCAGGTCGATGATGTCCTCGCCCGCGCGTCGGCCCGCGCGGGTCAGTTCGGTCACCTCCGAGAGGATGTAGGGAGGGAGCCGGTTGAGCTTGTTGAAATCGTGTCGGAAAGAATCCGTCATGTCGGTCTTCTCGTTTCGCTGGCCTTGCGCGTCCCGCGCTTCGCTGGACTGTCCTGGCCGCTTCGAAGTTCCCGTCCGGTCGCGACCGGCCGCTCCGGGGAGTCGGCTCGGGTCGCTCGGACGTTTCGGTCGCTCGTGTGGGGGTGTCGCTTCGACCGCGTGTCGCGATCGAGGCATCAGACCCGCCTAGGAGCCGACCCGTTCGGCGATGCGTTCCTCCCGTGGACCGGGGTCTCGACTCCGGTCGTCGGCGAGGAATGGCAGCGCCCTGCCCGCCCGTCATCCGCCCACCGTCTCCTGGTCCAGCCGGTTCTTCCGACCCCTCCAGAACCCAGTGGGCTAGCGAGCTGCCCCCGCCGCCGTGCGCGCAGCCGTCGCAGCGCCGGCCCGTTCTCGGGCGGCGGCTTGGGCAGCGCAAGCATGGAAGCGGTGGTCGATCATCCCTTTGGGACCCCTTCGAATTGCCCGATCTTACTGGAGAAATAGGTTTCGAGGTACCGCTGGGCACCGATTCCGAGGGTCTCGCCCGGACTCGTCCCGGACCCTAGCCCCCGGGCGTCGCCCCGGACCCGCTCGAGCGCGGCGCGGGCCGCATAAAGGCTCCATAGACGAGCAGCCCGACGGCAAGCAGGCCGAGGGTGACCGCCGCCTCCCGCGGTCGCGAAAACGCGATCGCCGCTCCAATCGCCAGATTCACCAGCAGATAGAGCGCCGGCACCCAAGGGTAGCCCCACGCACGGAACGGCCGGGCGCGGCCGGGTTCGCGCCACCGCAGCACGAAGAGCGTCACGACATCGGCGGTGGTCGCGAGCACGATCCCGAATACGGTGAAGTCGAGCGCCCGGGGAAAGCTCTCGAGGAAGACCACCAGCGCGATCGAGACGAGGGCCTGGACCCCGATCGCCGCGCTCGGAGTGCGGAACCCGTCGTGGACCCGGTCCGCCCGTCGCAGGAACATCCCGTCCAGCGCCATCGCATACACGATCCGCGGGCCCACCAGCACCGTGGCGTTCAGGGTTCCGAGGACCGAGACCAGCACGAACGCCGACACCCAGCGCGCACCGACCGGCCCGAAGAGCGAGTGGGCCGCCGCCGCCCCCGCATCGACCGAGCCGCGCAGCTCCGCGGGCGTGAGCGCGTACAGGTAGACGAGGTTCACCACTACGTAGAGCGCGCTGCAGATCGCGAGTCCCAGGAAGAGCGCCCTGGGCAGGTTCCGCGTCGGATCCTCGATCTCGCTCGCAACGTAGACGCAGGCGTTCCAGCCCAGGTAGGAGAAGAGAATCGGGGACAGCGCCTGTCCGAAGGCGAACCAGCCGCCCCCTGCGACGTCGCCGCTCTCGGCGATCGCCTCCGCGCTCCATGGCGCGAAAGAGCCCTCGCCCATGATCGGCGCGATCAGGACGAACGCGAGGAGCGCCACGACCTTCGCGCCGGACGTCAGGTTGTTGAGCGATGCGCCCCATCGTGTTCCGCGCAGATTCAGCAGCGAGCAGACGAGAATCGCGAACGAAGCGAGGCCGATGATGCCCGGCCGCTCGAGGCCGAGGGTCGGCGCGAGGGACTCCGCGAAGACGACCGCGAGGGCGGCGATCGTCCCCGTGTAGATCGCGAAGAACGAGAGCCAACCGACGAGGAAGCCCGCCGCGGGATGGAGGCCCTCCCGCAGGTAGACGTAGTCGCCCCCCGCCTGGGGGAACATCGCGCCGAGCTCCGCGTTCGCGAAGGCGCCGGCCAACGAGATCAGCGCCCCAACGATCCACGCCGCAAGGATCCAGCCTGCCCCGGGCAGCAGCGCCGCGACCTGCGCGGGCGTGAAGAAGATCCCGCTGCCCACGACCGAGGCGACGACCAGCATCGACGCATCCCCGAGACCGAGGACGCGGGGCAACCGGTCGCGCGGGTCGGCCTCGAGGCTGGAAGGCGGAGACGTGGAGGACATGCTGCTCCGGTTCTAGCTCAATCCGGTCCCGATCGAGCGCCCCTCACGGCATCGTGACCGCGAGCGAGCTCCCGCCTCGCCCGGGCCGGACTTCGATCCGCGTATCGATTCGCTCCTTCAGCTCCGTCACGTGCGAGATCAGCCCGACGAGCCGCCCACCCGACTGGAGCTCCACGAGCGTCGCCAGCGCGAGCTCGAGGCTCTCCGGATCGAGCGAACCGAAGCCCTCGTCGACGAAGATCGCATCGAGCCGCGTCCCGCCGCTGTGGCGCTGAACGACCTCGGCCAGGCCGAGCGCGAGGGCCAGCGCCGCACAGAAGGACTCGCCCCCCGAAAGGGTCGACACCGGGCGCTCCTGCCCCGTGTGCGCATCCCAGACCGCGAGGTCGAGCCCCGCCCGTCGCCGGCGGTCCCCGAGCTCCGTGACCCGCTGGAGCGCATAGCGCCCCTTGCTCATCCGCCGGAGCGAGACCGTCGCGAGCGCGAGCACTTCATCGAGGAACGCGGCCAGCACGAAGCGTTGGAACGAGACCCGCTCCGGGTTGTCGCCGCTCGCAACGTTGGCCAACCCACCCACGCGCTCGTAGCGCGCCACGAGGGTGCCGTTCTCTTCGATCAGCGTCTCGAGCGTCTCGGCCAGACGCGCCCAACCCGCCGCGCGCTCCTCGAGGCGCCCGACCGCGCTCTGGCGTTCGCTTCGAATCCGGGTGGCGCTCTCGGCCGCCTCCTTCAGCGCTTCGACGTCCACCGCCGTGGCGCCTTCGGCCTGAGCGGCCGCCTGTTCCGCAGCGACGCGCGCGGCCTCGAGATCCCGCTCGTAGGTTTCGACGCGCCCCTGTAGCTCGGTACGACTTGCTTCGTCGAGGTGCGCGGCGCGCACGCTCGCCTCGTCCTCGAACCCCGCCCGCGACCGCGCTTCCGCTGTCGTGCGTTCGGCCTCCGCGACCGTTTCCGCCGCCCGAGCCTGCTCCTCCTCCGCCGCCGCCCGGGTCGCTTCGCGCTCTGTGCGGATCCGTACGGCCTCCCCGACCGCCTCTCCCGTCGCCTCGATCCGCGCGGCGAGCGCGCGCCGCCGCTCGTCGGCTCCCTGGATCGCCTCGCTCAAGGCATCCGGAGTCCGCGCATCCGGCGGCAGGGCCGCCGTCTGGGTCTCGAGGTTCCGGGCCGTCGTCGCGATCGAAGCCGCCGCCGCCGCGTGATCACGCCGCAGCGCCTCCAACTCGCTTCGGCGCGACTCGAAGCCAGCGCGGGTCTCTGCCAGTCCCTCGCGGGCCTGCATCGCCGCGGCCACCTCGGCCTCGGCTTCCGCAATCCCGGCCTCGGCCTCGGTGAGCGCCGCCGCCAACTCGGAAACGGAGTCATCCTCTTGAGCGCCCTCCTCGTCCAGCGAAGCGAGCGCGCGGGTCTCCGACGCTTGTTCCCCCGCGAGGCCGGCCCGCTCGGCCATCAGAGACTCGACACGGGCGCGGGCGGCCGACACGGCCGCTTCGAGCGATTCCAGCACCGACTCGTCCTCACCCTTGCCTTCCCCGTACGCCGGCGCCGGATGCTCTGTCGCGCCACAAACCGCACAGGCCTCTCCGTCGACGAGGCTGGCGGCGAGTCGCTGAGCCGCAGCCGTCCGGTCGCGCTCGTCGGCATCGCGCAAAGCGTGCTCGGCCGCGGCCAACGCAGCCCGGCCTGCCTCTAGTCCCGCGTCGAGCGTATCCAGTCGCTCCGATCGCTCCGCGAGCGCCTGCACGAACGCAGCCCGGCGCCGCGCCCGATCAAGTCGCGCGACGAGCGCAGTCCGCGCCTCGACCTGGACGCGGTGGCCCTCGACCCGCCCGGCGTGGTGTTCGGCCTCGCGTTCCAGGCGCGCGAGTCCCCCCTGCGCCTTGGTGAGCGCCGCCTCCGCCTGCGCGAGGTGCTCCGTCCGGGAAGCCTGCGCCGCCACCTCGGCGTCGTACTCGCGCTGGAGCGTATCCAACCCCGCGACGGCTTCGATCGAGGCCCGCAGCCGGGCCAGGGTCTCGCCCAGCCCGCGCAGCTCGGGCTCTCGCTCGCGGGCCGCGTATTCGTCGTTCCGGGCGGCTTCGAGCGCTTCATCCGACTCCGCCACCGCGTCCGTCGCTTCGGTCAGTCGCCTCGCGACCTCCTCCTCCGCGCGGCGCGCCCTTGCCCACGACTCGAAGCGGAGCGCGACCGGCTCGGCCCGCACGGCGTCCCGCAACCGATCTCGCGCGTTGTCGAACTCGGGACGTCGCACGGCGAGTGCCGCGTGATGCTTCGCCGCCGCGTCTCGCGCTCGTAACTTCTCGCGATCCGCGCGTCCGACCTCGAGTGCTTCGCGCGCCGTCTTCTCTGCCGCATCCGCCGCGTCGAGCGTCGTGCGAAGCTCGACGATCTCCGCGTCGAGCGACTCGCGCCGGAGCGCAAACGCCTCCTCGTTCTCGGACTCCGCCTGCCCGAGCAACGTCGCCCGGCGCTCCTCCACCTTTCCCAGCTC
This sequence comes from Deltaproteobacteria bacterium, assembly GCA_002709835.1. Lineage (GTDB taxonomy): Bacteria > Myxococcota_A > UBA9160 > UBA9160 > UBA4427 > UBA4427. Next base: position 487 of record PAQX01000048.1, on the reverse strand, counting down.
GTCCTTGAGTCGGTCCGCCGCCGACTTGAGGCGCCGTTCGAGGGCGGCGTAGCGATCGATGTCGAAGAGGCGCGTCAGGATCTCCTGGCGCTCTTTGCTCGAGGCCTCCAGCAGACGCCGGAACTCGCCCTGCGGCAGCAGGATCACCTGACGAAACTGAGAGCGATCGAGTCCGAGCAACGTACGCACTTCGGTGTCGACGTCCCCCTGTTTCGTCGCGAGCGGCTCACCGGGCTCGTCCTCGGACATGCCTGGCTTGAAACGCTCGAGGACCGCGGTCCCGCGCTCCTCGATGAAGCATTCGCCCCGTCGCTTGGGCCGGAGCTGTCGAGGCATCCTTTCGACGCGGTAGCGCGTGTCTCCCAGGGCGAACCAGAGCGTGACCCGGGTGATCCGATCCAGTTCCGCGTGCTGGCTCCGCAGGTGGGGCGCGGAGGCGTCCGCACCCGCCGGAATTCCGTAGAGCGCGAAGCAGATCGCCTCGAGG